>JAATFM010000133.1 GCA_015655195.1 Terriglobales bacterium | reverse complement strand
TTGCGTAACAAGAGGAATAAAATGTCGCAAATGCCCTTCACGACCTCAACTGCCGTTGCCAACAGGGAAGATCACGTACGAGATCGCCTACGCCCTATTCTCGATAGCCGCAGTTTTGACCGGGCAGAAACGCTAAAGAAATTATTGATTTACCTGTGGGAACAGCGGGACAGCGAAATCAGCGAGTATGCAATCGCGATTGACGCGCTTGGGCGCAGAACGGACTTCGACCCCAAGCTGGATGCAACCGTGCGCGTTCAGATTTCAAGGCTCCGGCGAAAGCTACGCGAGTTCTATGAAACGGAAGGGATCAACTGTTCTCTCAAGATCAGTATTCCTATCGGTTCGCACATGCTCCAGGTTGCCGAAGTGGAATCGCAAGAGGTTGCCGCGGAAGAGGCATCCGTTATCGAGAGCGGCAACCAGAATCTGCTCCGCATCCTGACCGCCGTTTGCATCGTTCTCACCCTGTTTTGTGGCTGGCTGCTTTGGACCCGTGGGGATGCGTCCGGCACAAGGTACGGCACAAAGCACGGGCCAATTGCTTTTTGGAACAGTTTTCTCAGCCACGGGACTAAGACTGAGATTACCCTGCCGACACCGATCTTCTTCAAATTCTCCGGGAATAAGGAACTCCGCGTACGTGACCTTAGCACCAACGATTTTCAGGATTGGTCCTCTTCGGTGGCTCTCAAGGATTTCTCAAACCGCTTCGGGCCTCCCGCGTTGGAACAGTCCTACACCGTTGCTTCCGATACCTTTGCCGCCATCGCGCTGGCTCGCTCTCTGGATGCAATGGGATTGGGGGACTCCGTTGTCTTTAACAACAACGCCAACTCGTCCATGAGCGATCTGGAAACATCCAATGAGATTGCCCTTGGTGCTTATGCAACATTGGGCAGCTTTCAGTTCTATCTAAATCGCATGAATTTCCGTTTGACCCAGGGAGAGGCGGAGATCGAGAATCGCAACCCAACTGGTACGGAACCCAAGGTATTTCAATCCACCACCGAGGGGAGCGGACTCACAATCGAGCCCGGAATCATTGCCCTGCTGCCCGGTAAAAGTCCAAATACCAGGCTGATGATTCTCCAGGGGAGGCACACAGCGGCACTGGTAACTATGCTCACTTCAACAACAGGCGCCGATCTGATCACAAACATCCGGAAAGAAAAAGGCAATCCGCCATTTTATGAAGTTGCCATTCTGTGCGAAATGAATGGCGACCACATGATTCGTTCCTGGCCCGTAGCATTTCGGGCTCGAAATGCCAAAGATTTCGGTCTGTAACAGACGTAACACACAGCAGGAAACTTCAGCCGCTTCTCGTAAATCGGAATAATGGTCGCAATGAATATCCGTAGGTTTTTGCATTGCGCCATTTTTCTATCCATTCTTCTTTCCGCCCCTTTCAAGGCACAATGCTCCACGGCCCGTTACGATCTGGTTGTGTACGGAGGCACGGCTTCCGGAGTGGCAACCGCGATTGCGGCGGCAAGGCACGGTCTGCACGTGATCCTGCTTGAGCCTGGAAACCATATTGGCGGGATGGTGACTGGAGGACTTTCCGCAACAGATATAGGTAACACGAATGTGATTGGCGGCATAGCCCGTGAATTTTTTGAGCGGACAGCACGGGTTTATCACATTGAGAAACTCGCTCACGCGTCGGACTGGAAGTTCGAGCCTCATGTCGCGGAACGAGTGTTTACGGAAATGTTGCGGGAGGCCGGTGTCGAAGTACACTTTCACGAACAACTCCTCGGCCTCCACGGCGTTCGAGTGCAAAACCACCGCGTAGTCAGCATTTCATCGACGGACGGGCGCACCTGGCATGCCGCATTGTTTGCCGACTGCAGCTATGAAGGCGACTTGATGGCGCAAGCGGGAGTTGATTACACATGGGGCCGCGAATCCGCAAAACAGTATAACGAGAACCTTGCGGGAGTTCGACAGACAACACCAAAACATCAGTTCACGTTCCCAGTCTCCGCATTCGATGTCAATGGAAAATTACTCCCTGAAATAGATCCCGGTCCACTGGCCGAGGCAGGCATTGCAGACCGAAAGGTACAGGCTTATAACTTCCGGGTGATTCTGAGCCGCGACGCGAAAAATCAGATACCTTTCCCTCGCCCTGATCGCTACGATCCACACCAGTTCGAGCTATTGGCAAAATATCTGGAAGGCTTTCAGCACACCTACGGTCGCAACCCGCGTTTGAGCGATGTCACGATGCCGACTCCGATTCCAGGCAATAAAGCCGATTTCAACAATTGGGGCCCAATTTCGACGGACTATATAGGCAAAAGCTGGCTGTATCCAAATGCTTCGTATTCCGAACGCGAGAAGATTTGGAACGACCATCTTAGCTACACGGAGGGTTTTTTCTATTTTCTTGCCAATGACCCGCGCGTCCCAACTGCCTTACAACACGAGGTGAAGACTTGGGGCCTTCCTAAAGACGAGTTCGTCGATACTGGCCATTGGCCATTCCAACTCTATATTCGCGAAGGACGCAGGATGATCGGCGAGTACGTGATGCGTCAGTCAGACATGCAGACAGATCGGACGAAACCCGATTCGATTGGAATGGGTTCTTATAACAGTGATTCGCATAATGTGCAGCGCATTGCCACAACCGACGGGTATGCCAAGAATGAGGGAGACGTCCAAGTTCCTGTATCGCCTTATCAGATTCCGTATCGGAGCATCGTTCCAAAACGGGCACAGATTCAGAATCTTTTCGTCCCTGTCTGTCTTTCCGCCAGTCATGTTGCGTATTCCTCTCTGCGAATGGAACCTCAATACATGATTATTGGACAAGCCGCCGGGGAGGGAGCTGCGCTGGCATTGCGCAAACATGTAGGAGTCCAGGATGTGGACATTGCGTCACTGCAAAGGATGTTATCGGCAGACAGCGTGGTGCTGCATATAAGCTATTAGATATTTCGCTATCCACGCTCGCAGGCTGTGCATAAAATGTCTTGGGCGGGAGAGGATGCCGCGGAAGAGATGATCCTGCGTGCCCTCCGCTGCATAAAGGGTTGATTTCGATGAGTAGCGACATACCTGACGCATCAAAGCGGGACAGAATATGCAGTAACTTATAGATAAATACTGGCTTAAATTTCCATCATATAACTTGTGCAAATAGCGGATTTCCCCGGAAATCTACTAGCTCACGTGATTTGATGCGTTAACTATATTACTGCCAAGTTAAAATATTGATAATAAACGGTTAGATGATTGAGGTGCAGGGAACCCACCCTTTAGCCGCGCGCAAAGCATCAAGGTGCCACGAGTCCGGACGGCGGTCCGTAGTCATGCTCCAGCGCCTGTGCCGCCTGTGGTCCGCCGCGGAGCACCAGCGCCTGCTCCCCCATCCGGTGGAAATCAAGTGGCCTGTGCGGGCGGCACCATCGGCGTGGCAGGCGTATCCCTTGCAGGTCCGCCCATAATCGCAACCGGCGCTACTCCTCCCTACAGTCAGACCGGGCTTCCTGTATGTTGGCATGGCATTTAACTCCGTAGCGGTCGCTGGGGGGCGCGACCCCCTATAAAATCTCTTCTTCGAATCTGCCCAAGAACCTCGCCTTGGACTCCCAGGCGGGATAATCAGTGGCGCGGCTACTACAGGCACGCTGAAAGACATAAACATCCAAGTCACCGACGCCGATAACAACAATCAATCCGCAACCTGCTCATACATCGTCGACGATCTACCCGGGCACGGCGCCTTTTCCCGACCCACTGCATGGGATACGGTGCCGCCAGAATCGCGAACATCAACTCCTTCTTCGGCACCGACGGAAAGCTTTCCTTCATGGACCAAATCAAGTCGATCTACAATGGTGGGTCCAACTCAGCCACAGTTTCGGCGGACTTGGCAAGCCTTAACTTCTCAACGGGATGGCAGGTGACACTCGGAACCAATATTCAAGCGGGAGCATCGAGCCCAACCGCCGTCAGCACGGGCACCGTTCCAACGCTGTCTTCCACTTCTGCTGGGCAAGCGACGCAAAACCTGCTGTATGGAGGCACCATCACCGCCGCCGGCATCTACCCGTTGCTGGCAGTTGGGGCAGCGAACCTAAGTTCTCCAGCCGGGGTTGGCTTCATGGTAGATTTCGCTGCTAAAGAAGGGGTTGACATTCAGAGTTTCAAGTCCGGAACGAGCACGAACGTCAATAATCCCAGCTCTCACACGAGTGCTCAGGTGGAGGGCTACTTGCAGTTCAATTCCACAAATCTAGCCCCGGGATCAACCGGTGTATCTGCCGGAGCCTTCTTTATTGGAGGTAGCGGCGGCTACAACTACATGTCGCACGGCTATGCGAGGGATTATGGATTCGGGACCCATGTTAACAATGGAATTGGGCAACTTTCGGCGGGTTTCTTGATCAATAACGTCGCAAAAACCGCTGTCTCGCGCTCCTTCGGACCCTCGCAGACCTACATCGACAGCACCTCAAACGCTTCCACGACAACCAATTATTTCAAGGCATGGTCGCTATCAATCTTCACCAGCCGCGAAATGAAGGCGACAGGCCGTCAAGATGTTTTCAGGCTCAACGGCAAGGGGATCGCGACACTCCGCTCACAGAGATCCCTGACGAATCCGCAACAGGCGGGTATCCCCAGTCCCTCGCATTTTGGGATTGGGAGATACCACAGACTCAACTTGCTGGAAGAGGAGGCTGTCCCTGGGGCAGTCCCCACGCAGGGGACTCGTGCCCCATTCTCTACACGGTCAATTGGCGCATTATCGCCGAGTCACTCATCAAGCGGTCTGGTCACTTCCTCAATGCCGACATATCAGGACTCACATTACTTCGCGACGGGCACGATTTGCTGGTGTGCAGGGCTGTTACTTGACGGGCTGGTAATTGGTAAACAAATCAACCACGCTCTGAGGAGAGTTTTCGTTGAAGAACAGCTTGATATTCCGGTCTGCCTCCGCAGCGGCGGATGCGCTCCGAGGAAAAAGGTCATTTTCGTATGCGCTGAATGCGGCTTCAATATCACCCGGGTGGGCGGCTATGGCCTTCCCGAGTTCCGCGCCGTCATACATCGCGAGATTGGCTCCTTCGCCAGCGAACGGTGACATCAGGTGCGCTGCATCGCCGATCAGTGTCACACCGGGCACGCGGTTCCATCTGTGCTCGATCGGAAGCGCATAGATAGGGCGAAGCACGAGGTCGGTTTCCGTGGCAGTGAGAAGTGCTGTCAGCGCGGGGGCCCATCCGTCAAATTCCGCGGCGACGCGGGCCAGGGTAGAGACCGGGTCGGAGAAGTCGATGCTGGCGATCCAGTCCTCCGGCTTGTTGAGCGCCACATACGCGTGCAGCGTGGCCTCGGCCTCGCGGTGTGCCATGATGCCTTTGCCTGGTGCAAGTGCCATCATCGTGCCACTGCCAACCGCCTTTGCGCTTGCCTTGTGGCGCGTTTCGCAATCGAAAAGGAAGGTCTCGATGAAAGCGGTGCCGAGATACGCCGACTTCGCGTCCGAGAGGAGCGGACGCACTCTGGACCAGGCTCCGTCCGCTCCCACGAGGACGTCGGTCGTCACTGTCGAGCCATTTACGAAGGTCACCCCGTGCCTCCCACGGCCGAGGGAAGATACTGCTGTGGTCTTGTGTCCCCAGCGGACTGTGCCGGCAGGAAGGGATGCCAGCAGAATGCGACGAAGGTATCCGCGGGGTACCTCAGGTCGGCCGCCGTTGCCCTTGTCCGGCTGGTAGAGCAGGACGTTGGCGTCCTTGTCGAGGACGTACTGTGACTCAGCCTCAGCCTGGATGAGCTTACGGAATTCTTCAAAGAGTCCCGCTGCCTTGAGCGCGAGTTGCCCGTTATGTTCGTGGATATCGAGCAAGCCGCCTTGTCCGCGTGCGTCCGCCGAAGCTTCCGCTTCGTAGACCGTCGCGGCAATGCCGTGAACATGGAGGACGCGCGCAAGTGTCAGCCCACCTAGCCCACCACCGATGATTGTGATTGGATTATTCCTCACGATTCCTTCTTGTTCGAGGCTTCCGCATACCTCCCCGGCAACTATGGAACATCATTCCATGATTATGGAATGATGTTCCATCCGTGTCAAGATAAGGCATGGTTCAAAACGCACGCAGCAAGAAGACGAGCAGCAGCCAACGGCGAGAAGAATCGCTCTCACGGGAGCAAATCATCGAAGCGTCAATCGAGCTGTTGGATTCGAGCGGAGAAGAGGGGCTGACGTTCCGCGCGCTGTCCGAGCGGCTCGCCACCGGCCCCGGCGCCATTTACTGGCACATCGCCAACAAGAGCGATCTGCTGACCGCCGCATGTGACGCCATTATCGCTCGCACCATGAACGCGCCGCTGGCTTCGGTCACATCCGGCACGCCGCCGCAAACAACCATTCGCCTGCTTGCTTTGGCCATGTTCGACGCCATCGACGCGCATCCGTGGGTTGGCTCGGCGCTCACACATGCCCTGGGGAAATCGCCGATGGTGCGCATTGTGGAACACATTGGCCAGCAGGTTCAAGCCCTTGGCGTACCAAAGAAAGAACACTGGATAACTGTATCTGCGTTGCTGAACTATATCCTCGGCGTCGCTGGGAGGAATGCGGCCAACGGGCAACTCGCCCGGACGCAAGGCCTCGTCCGATCCGACTTCCTGAAGGCGGTGTCGACTGTGTGGTCGCAACTCGACCCGAAGGAGTACCCGTTCGCACGCAGCCTGGCCGCACAGATGCGTGCTCACGATGACCGAAAGGATTTTCTCGCCGGGATCGATCTCATTCTCAGAGGTATTAGCTCACCGCGCCGAACATAGATCGAAGCCGCATCGGAGTGGTACCGAAAAACGCGCACCTCGGTAGTGACGCAGTTGGGTTGATGCCAAATCGCCGAGGGTAGGATTCGCCCTCACGGGTGGGCGTTTCACCAGCAATACGAAACTGGAGATCCGCGTTTGAAGTTGCTAACGCTTGGCATCGGTCTGCATTGCTCTTATCAAGCAATCTTAGGTCACCTGACTTCGGTATTCTCCTGGCTCGTGTCTCTTCACTCAATACGTTTTTCCATCTGATCTCTAATGAATGACACGAGCCCGGGTTCACTCGGCAGCCCTTCAAGTTACTGAATTGCCGTGGTGGTTGGCACCACCGGCAGCAGGACAGCACTGGCGCCAGACGGACCATGCTCGATGGAGACGGTGGCCTTCTGGTAATCCTGGGGTTGCGCGAAGAAGATGTTCGGCACGTAGGTCTGCGGGTTGCGATCGTACAGAGGAAAGAGGGTCGATTGGATCTGGACCATGATCCGATGACCAGGCTTGAAGACGTAGTTCATCGTAGGCAGCCGGAACTTGTATTCCTGGACCGTTCCTGCGGGAATGGCGCTCGGTTTCGCGAAACTCATGCGATAGCGTCCACGAAAGATATCCATGCTGACCGGCAACTGATAGCCGCCCATTTCGGGCTGCTCTGCGACTGTCGGCGGATACACATCGATGATCTTCACGACGAAGTCTCCGTCCGTGCCGGTCGTCTTCGCAAAGATGTCCGCGGAGGGTGCTCCCTCAACACGCACTGGCTCAGTCAACACTGAAGTTTGGTACGAGATCACGTCCGGACGAGTAGAGACAAAGCGCTGGTCCTGGACCAGCCACGTGGCCCAACGTGGATGTGTGCTGAACTGTAACGGAACCTCTATGAATGGTACTGGCTTGGCCGGATCAGAGATATAGCTATCTTCACCTGCTGATGCCGATTGGAAAGCCAAACCGGAGCTGGACTGGAGATAGAGAGGAGTGAGATGCTGCTCCGTCGCTCCCGGCCAGTCGGAGAATTTATCCCAATGGTTCTCCGCAGGATTATAGATCAGCACCTGTGGGGTTGGTTCGGCTGGCTTCCGATCTTTCAGATAGGTATCGAAGAATGGAATCAGAACATCCCTACGGAAATCAGCAGCGGTGTCACCCTTCCACTTGAGAGGGCCCAGGTTCTCTGCAGCGCCGTTAACCTGGCTGTGATA
This sequence comes from Terriglobales bacterium, assembly GCA_015655195.1. Classification (GTDB taxonomy): domain Bacteria; phylum Acidobacteriota; class Terriglobia; order Terriglobales; family Acidobacteriaceae; genus Telmatobacter. The sequence continues at coordinate 15,835 of JAATFM010000133.1, read as the reverse complement.
CCAGGGGCCCATCACCAGATGGTTATTGGCGGCCAACCCTTTAGCCCTCAGAGCTTCCCATGTATGGATAGCTCCATACATGTCCTCCTGATCCCATAAACCCTGAAGCCACATGGTCGGAACAGTCGACGGATGGGCAACGACCAGCTTATCGAGCGCCTGCCCCTGCCAGAACGCGTCGTATGCCGGGTGCGTTGATAGCCGGTTCCAAAAACCGAGCTGCTGAAAACCGTTTTTGATCGCCCAATTTCCCGCGGAACCAGCATCGAGAAAGTTCTGATAATCATCCGCACTCCAGCGCGGAACGGATTCTCCATTGCCAGCCTTGCTCGTCTGTCCGGTGAAATAGTCAAGGTTCACCTGACGGAACGCTCCATAGTGAAACCAGTCGTCTCCCATCCAACCGTCGATCATCGGGCTCTCTGGTGCAGCAACCTTGAGAGCCGGATGCGGCCCCAGAAGCGCCATCGTCACCGTCCACCCATCGTAGGAGGAGCCGATCATGCCGACCCGCTGATTCGATTCCGGGATGTTCTTCACGAGCCAGTCGATGGTGTCCCAAGCGTCCGTGGTGTCGTCTGTCTTCGTTGGATTCAGTGGCCCGATCGGGGGACGGGTCATCACGTAGTTTCCCTGGGAGCTGTACTTCCCGCGAATGTCCTGATACACGAAGATGTAGCCGTCATCGACCCACTCACGGTTAGCCGCCCACACGATGTCTCTCAGATGAGGGCTATCCTTTCCCGCAAAGAAGTTCGCGTCGTAGGGTGTGCGTTCGAGCAGCATGGGGAGATCGTGCGCTCTCTTGGGGATGACGATTACGGTGTGAAGCTGAACGCCATCGCGCATTGGTATCATCACCTCACGTTTGACGTAGTCATAATCCGCATCGGGCTTTTGCCATTTGGCAGGAATATCGCTGCCCGTTTGGACCATATCGCCATTCTGGGACCATGCGGCAGAGGCTGTCAGAGAAATGAAAAGCGATGCAAAAATGACACTTCTACGAATCTTCATACACAAATCCTTTCAAGACGGGGTTCGAAAGCCATACTATCCTGTGGAACTTCCATATACTGATTCTCGCAAGGAATCAATGCGCCAGGTAAGAGATTCACCGGAATCACTACCAAATCAGATGCGAGAAGATAGCTTTTCATTGCTGATCCGGTAGGGCGAGCGCAATGCGTCGTCAATGAGTGCGTTGGCTGTTATCGCAATTAAGGTGCGGTTCGGTAAATAGAAGCCGACTTCCCATTACCGATGTGACGCGAGATACTGTAGGCGAATGCACACTTCTTAATTGAGGTCCTCCGTTAATTTCAGATTATGAATGTCCATTGATACCAGCAATGGTTCAGGGATTTTATGGAACGCGGAGTCGTATGGAAAAACGCGGCGCTGCATTGGAATTATGAGCCCATTTACTTTCTGAAAATCTGCCGCGTAGTTGACGCCTGAGGCATCTCTAAGTACATCTACCGTGTACCGGTGCTGGCGCAACAGACCGTCAGCACCAGAGTAGGAATACTGCACACGCGAATGTGCAACAAGAGCTTCGGGAATACGATCCTAAGCACGCGCCACGTTTCATCATCTTCTTCCCATGGCTCAACTTCTTCTACCTCGAATCCCGGATATGTGTACGGAAAGGGAGCTGTAAAGTATTGCCAAAGCGCATAGCCATTAAAGTAACCAACCTGCCTGTTGCTCCACGTGCTTCTCAGCGGCTGCCCATCAAAGTCAGCGCGTACAGTCGCGCTGGATTCCAGTGGAACCCCCTCCAACGTTTCAACGCTCACCGCTTAGGACGAAAAGTAAATCCTCCTTTTTGTAACAGGAAACTCGATGGTCATGTTTTGGTCACGCAGAGAGGTAGACATACGCACATTAGCCAGCTCTACGGATCGGCATTTCATGTCCCAGAGAAGGCCGCCGATAGATAGGTCAGCTGAAAATGTTCTCATCCTTTGCCACGTTTGCAGGCCGCCATGAGCCTCAAGAACGTACTCCAAAAGCGCGTTCATCATCCCGCATCCTTTCCGTAGAATTTGCGGCATCTGGCCCCGCCTCTGCGAAATCAGATTGATCAAACTGTAACCGCCTCATAAACCGGATAGTCGATGTAGCCGTGGGCATCTCCACCATAAAAGGTGTTTCGGTCGTAAGGATTGAGCGGCAAACCCTCCTGGATGCGCCGCGGAAGATCGGGATTGGCAATAAAAAACCGGCCGAAGACAACCGCATCCGCATCGTCTGCCTGCAGAGCTTCCTCGGCACTCCCGCCGTCAAAACCACCGGCCGAAAGAATCCTTCCGTGAAACATCTTCCGCAGCTCCCGCGATGCAACCACCGGAAGCCCTTCTGCCACTTCGGTGTTTCCACTCACGCGCGGTTCAATAATGTGCAGGTACGCCAGAGAAAAGCGGTTCAACGTCTCCGCGAGATAGTCGAAGAGCAGCTTCGGATCGGTGTCCGACATTCCGTTGAAATGTGAGCTCGGCGAAATGCGTACGCCAACCCGTTCGTTGCTCCAAACACTCAGTACCTGCTCCAGTACCTCCAGCAGAAGCCGCACGCGGTTCTCCGGCGAGCCTCCATACTGGTCGGTGCGGCGGTTGGTTCCATTCTGCAGGAATTGGTCCAGCAGATAGCCGTTACCCGCGTGCAACTCAACACCGTCGAAGCCAGCCTCCTTTGCACGCCGCGCTGCAGCGCGATACTCATCGAGCAGTGTCGGAATCTCTTCCACCTTCAACGCACGGTTCGGCGTCACCGGAACCCATCCGTCCTGCGTATATGCCATACCTTCATACGGCACACCCTCGGATGCGCTGACGGGGAGTGCGCCGCCTGTCATATCCACATGACTCGTCCGCCCCACATGCCAAAGCTGCAACACGATCTTCCCGCCTTTCGTGTGCACAGCATCCGTAATGCGTCGCCATCCTGCAACCTGCGCATCGGAGTAAATTCCCGGTGCGCCCAGATACCCGCGTCCAGTGATAGAGATCGCCGTCGCTTCGCTGATAATCAGTCCGCCTTGCGACGCTCGTTGCGTGTAATACTCCAGCATCAGGGCGTTCGGTACATCTCCCGGAACATCCGCGCGCATCCGCGTCAGGGGCGCCATGACCACGCGATGGCTCAACTCAATCGAGCCAATCGTGATCGGGGTAAAGAGCTTTCTCGTTTCCGTCATATTTATCTCCTTCATTTGCAGCCGTCAGCTATATGCTGCGCGGCCGCAATCGTGTTAACACGCAGCCTCAAATGATCCTTAACGTAGCCCGTGCGACTTCCGTGCGCAATGTCACGGTTGCAGTGCAGACATATTCCGCTCTAAATCTGCAAAATACAGCCAGGAGGAGCAGCCACGCGGATAGTCTTACCTTCCCCGCAACCGCTCCCAGTCCTTCTTCTTTATGCAATACGAGTCGTGCATTCATGAACCGCTCAGGTCGCGTGTTTGTTGTCTTTCTTACTGCGTGGCGCTGGCGGAAAACAGCTCCACCATGTGTTGGTTCAGCCCATTCACAAATGCGTGCTCATTCGCGCCGGGGTTGGCGCGCAGAGGCCTCGCGCGCTCCACAAGAATCTCGTCCGCATCCGTACCAAGCTCCGCAATCGTTTCCTTCAGGAATTCATCCAGCGGCATTGCCTCTTCCGCCTCCTTGCTATTCATTAACTCTGTTCGCACCCATGGTGGCGCAATCTCCAGCACCTGCACGCCGCTTTCGCGGAGCATGAACCGTTGCGACAGCGCATAGGAGTGCAGCGCGGCCTTCGTTGCCGAATAGACCGCGGTAAACGCCAATGGCACAAACGCCAGTACCGAAGTGTTGTAAATCACCACGCCACGCCGGCTCTTCAAATGCGGAATCAGAGCGGAAGTCAAACGAATTGGCCCCAGCAGATTCGTCGTTACCGTCCGCGTCAGCAGGCTCTCATCAATCGCGCCGTCCGCCTGATCCACTTCCATGATGCCCGCGTTATTGAACAGTACATTCAGGTCCGGATGCTCGGAGACTAGCTTTTTCGCCGTCGTATCAATGCTTACCAGGTCAGTGATGTCCAACTCTACAGCCTCCATTCCAGGATTCGCTGCAATCACGGCATCCAGGTTAGCCCTGCGGCGGCCCGAGATGATGACTTTGTTCCCCAGCTTGTGCAGTGCTTCCGCGAACCCGCGGCCAATGCCGGAGCCACCGCCAGTGATAAAGATGGTATTACCTGTCAGTTTCATAATGTCTCCTTGTGATGTTGTGTGTTCGCTTTGCCCAACAGTGCATTCCAATCAAACGGGAAATCTGTCGCCAAACATCGGTAGACCGCTTACCGACTCTGCCTTCGTCGCTTCGTCCTGCAACACATCCCAGTGCTCGGCGAGCAGCCCGTCTTCAAGGCGGACGATGTCCGCTGCAATCCACGCTGCTGGCCTGCCGCTCCCTGTAAAACGTCCGTGTGCAATCACATAGTCGCCTTCCGCAACAATGAGCTGGTTCTCATAGCGCAGTTCTGCTGGCAGTGCCCGGACCAGATTGAACAGCCCCGCGCGCCCCGGAGCGATATGCGCGCTGTGCTGGATGTACTGCGGCGACCAGAACTTCTCAGCCGCTGCGTAGTCACGTTTATTGAAGAGCGTGTCAAATGCTTCCAAAAGGCGCTCCCTGTTCTCCTTCGGCGTTGTCTTTGCCATGTAGGCCTCCTTATCGCTCAGAAACTGACGCTTCGAGTTTGTTGCTTTCCGCTTGCTGCCAGGTTGGGTAGTCAGAGTAGCCGCGCGCACCCGACGCATACACGGTCTCCCAGTCGATCTCCGCGACTGGGCGCCCTGCCGCAAAGCGCTCCACAAGATCGGGATTGGCAATGTAAGGCCGCCCGAATGCAATTAGGTCCGCAAGCCCAGCCTTGATCAGTCGATTGCCACGTCCGCGATCCATTTTTACGTTGGCAATCAGTGTGTTCTTGAAAAGCGGCCGGAAGTGCTGGAACATTCCGTCATCCCTCAACTGCTCAAGTGGTGTTCCGGTGAAGTCCGTTGTATTTCCCATTAGCAGAAGATGAGAAAGGTCGTACTGGTTTAGCCTCTCAATCGCGTACTCTGTTACCGGCAGCGTCTCCTGATTCGCGGCGAAGGCGTTAGTCTCGTGCATCGGGCTGATCTTCACTCCGACGCGGCCCGCATCCACCTGTCCAAGTACCGCCTCCACAATTTCAAGCAGAAGCCGTGCACGGTTATCTATCCCGCCGCCATATTCATCTCTGCGAAGGTTCGTTGTGGAGTTGAGGAACTGTGCAATGAGATAAAGATAGTTGGCAAGAATTTGCACGCCGTCAAAGCCTGCAGCCAGTGCGTTGCGTGCGGCTCGTGCATAATCCTGCACTGTGCTCCGAATTTCTTCCTTGGTAAGTGGGCGCGGCGTCACGGTTGGTTTGCGTCCACTCGGTGTCACGGACACTTGCCCCGGATTCACATCGGATGCGGAAAGCGGTTGCACGCCATCTCGAAGCTCGGGGTGAGAAATGGCCCCTGTATGCCAAAGCTGTGCTAAGATGCGCCCGCCGGCTTTGTGGACTGCATCCGTTACGCGACTCCAACCGCGCACTTGTTCTTCAGTCCAAAGTCCAGGCGTATCCGCCCAGCCAAACCCATCCGCGCTAATCGCCGTGGCCTCTGCAATGATCAACCCCGCCGAGGCACGCTGCGCATAGTACTCCGCCTGTAGCAGTGACGGCGCATGGCTTTGTGAATCGGCGCGCATTCTCGTCAGTGGAGCCATCACAATACGGTTCGGCAAATCCAGTGCCCCCATTCGGTACGGCGCAAACAGCGGTTGGTCCTGCATATCCCATCTCCTACCGGCATTGAGTTGCCTTGGTCTTGGCCAAAATAGCTGCTTTTGTGAATTTTCCACCTTTCGCTATCTCGCTCTCAATCGGAAATCACAATGCCACTCGTAATCGTTTTTAAGATGCCGCGGCAATTCCCGCCGTCAACCGATTTCTATGTGCCGCGTGGGATCCGTTATGGCAGGTCACAAGCGGAGCACATGGTATCCGAGTTTGCTTACTGTGCCAGCTTGCCTCCGTCCACAGCGAGCGAAGCACCCGTAATAAAAGACGCCTCATCGGAAGCCAGAAAGACAACGGCATTCGCAATCTCCTGCGTTGTGGCAAGCCTTTTTGCCGGAACCTGGCTGGTGAGCCACTGTTTCACCTCATCCGTGCCGGTAAAGCGGTCCAGCATTCCTGTGTCGGTTGCGCCGGGAGCCACCACATTCACCCGCACATTGGCCGCAGCGCCTTCCAATGCCGCAGCCTTGGTCAATCCTTCGACTGCGTGCTTGCTTGCGACATACAGCGAAGCTCCGGGAGCACCCTGTCGTCCATAGGTCGACGAGATGTTGATAATGCTCCCGCTCTTCTGGGCCGTCATTATGCGCAACTCGTGCTTCAGGCTGAGCACAGTGCCAAGCACATTGGTGTCGAACGTGGCCGCGTAGGTTTCAGCCGTCTGGTCGGTTAAGGGCCCCGGCTTGCCCTCCGTTCCCACGTTATTCACCGCTATATCGACACGACCGTACTTCGCTACAGCCTGGTCGATCAGGTTTTTCACGTCGTCGTCGTTGCGAACATCCGCACGAATGAAAACGGCCTCACCACCGTTAGTCTGGAGCTCTTTCTCAAACGCTTTGCCTTTGACTTCATCGCGTCCGGAAATAATCAGCCTTGCACCTTTCCTCGCAAAAGCTTCGGAGGTTGCACGGCCAATTCCAGTAAGCGCGCCAGTGACGATTACAACTTGTTCTGACATTTGATTTCCTCTCGTCTGTTCCCAAGCTCCCTTGGGCAACGGTTGTTGTGCCTCCAGGCGTTTACACGTTGTTTTTTGCACTCGCTTTCCTGGGAAAAACAGGTTTGTGTTTACCTCCGGACCAATGCTGCCTGCCCCAGATGGTGCGAAAGATGATTTGTTCTCGAAAGCAGGATCGAAAAACGGTTTCTGAGAGGTTCTTTGGCGAAATCTGCGTCGGAGACGACGTTATGTTTAGCCAGCCAATCACTCGCGGAGAACGCATCGATGCCGCCGTTCAGTTTTGTGCTTACCTCGCTCCACCACGAGCGAACAGTTTCCGCGGACGGGAGTTCAGCCCCTTTGTCCGGCGAAGTCAGAAAGACTTCATCCAGTTCCGGATGGACGCGCTCCGAAATGCCCAGTATCGCGAGCATCCGGTCGTGCATTGCGGTCAGGTGACCCCATAGATAAATCAGGCGGTTTCGCCCTGGAGCGATCTCCTGGTAAAGCGCCGTATCATCCAGACTTGTAAAAAGTTTGTCGGCCTTGTCGAGAGTCGCCTTCCATCCTGCGATTGCCCCGATAACAAGAACTGCATTCGGCTGTTCGTTCAGCATTCATTCTCCTTGTTTCGATACGGTATGTATCATATCAGTTCTTAGTATTCGATACAGCGTGTACCATGATGGATTCAGGAGAGTTTCATTTTTGCTAAAGGCTATGAGACCGCAGGAAAATCGACAAGAAGAGCCTTCGTCGAAGGGCGGCAGGCCGAGAAGCCCGAAAATTCAGCGGGCTATTCTGAAGGCCGCCGCCGACCTTGTGTTGACTCACGGCTTTGGGGCACTCAGTACGGATGCCATCGCCGAAAAGGCTGGTGTCGGGCGCATGACGCTCTATCGCCGCTGGCCGAACAAGGCCGCGATAGTGATGGACGCGTTCGTAGCCAGGGTCGATCCAAATACTCTTTTTGTTCCGGGCAGGAACTACCTGGATACGATCCGTATGCAGATGCGCACAATGGCCAAGGCCTTTCGAGGAAAAGACGGTGCGTTGGTCCGTGCGCTGCTTGCTGCCGCTCAACTCGATTCCGAGTTGGCCATCGCGTTGCGCGAATGATGGACCATGCCGCGGCGCCGAATGGCGATTGCTTATTTTGAGGAAGGAATCAAAAAAGGCTACCTTCGCTCGGAAGCTGATCCCAATGCCATCATTGACCTTCTTTACGCACCCATCTATTACCGTTTGCAGATGGGAACTGGGCCATTGTCGGACGCCTACGCCGACGCAGTCTTTAATCATGCGATGACAGGCGTTCAGAACCGATAGACCCGCCATCGCTCTGCTTGTCGGACGGAGGAGAGAAATCGACCAGTCTGTCCATACTCCAGGGAAGGTTCGCGATGCAGGAAAGGATGACAACGTCTTCGGCATAGTAGCGTGCACATGCTCTCCTTTGTCTTTACTGTTTTTCAAGGCCGCCGTAATCGCCTAATTGCAGCCGCCGACCTGCTTCACTGCGGCCAGCGTGTTTGGGCCCAGGCGAGGATGGTCCTTATCCAGTCCATATTGTGGTAGCTGGGTGTAGCGACCTACGAATCGATATGGAGGCTGTTTCAGGTAAGCTGCAAGACCTTGTGGGCCATCGTTATCTGCGATGGCTTTTGCCATTGCATAGCCGATGTTGTAGAGAATTCCGTGGCCTAAGAAGTCAACATCGTATACATCGTCATAAGGTGTGGGGTCGGCGGCGTTCAGCGAAATAACGGACATCTCAAGCAGCGACGCGCTGGTGCGCAAATGCTTCAGGCCGTCGTCCATATCGTCTTTCATCCGCAGACCTATCTCGGTCTTGACTCCTGATAAAAGAGATATATCTTCCACATAGGTTGCCGAGCCTTCCTCATACAGGTTCGCAAAGAGATGGGAGACATTCGCGCAGGAGTTTTGCGAGTGGCTCGCGGTTTTTCTTGGCACTTCTGCGGAGTTGCCTCTTTCCTTCGCAAAAGCTCCTTGCACCGCGTGATACAACTCATGCGTTGTGGTGCCTTTGGCTATAGCCAACTCCGTGACTAAGCCGATGTTCAAATAAAAATTCGTATCACCGAAGGTGTATCCGCCTCCATCGCCGCCGGCAACGACATAGCCCTGGAGATGGATGTCGGCGCCCGGAGGCGTAAACAATGCAATGCGGTGTTCAATCGCATTCTGAAAGGAATCCGGATTCGACTCGATCTGCGTCAACAGCGACAGAAGTTCCTGGCTCCTGGGCTTCACCTGGTCGAAATAGAAGGACTGCTGCGTGGAATCCGTCACCTTCTCGCCGTGGGCACAGGCATAAAGCGCGTCCGCAAAGCTCTGTGCCGTTGCCGGAATCTTGAACTCGTTAAGCTTGCGAATGATCCCCTGATTTCCCGTCATCCCGGCGATTCGCAAGCTGGCTTCGTGGCTAAGGGCCGGATTTTGCAGGGCATCCAGCACAGCTTTTGCCGAATCCGTATTCATTGTCACGGTGGTTCCGACTGCAAAGCACATTGCGTCAGAGCATCCGATAAACAGGATAAGTTGCAAGATGCGACGGATCATGAAGAACTCCTCGTGACAGAAGATGTGTGACTATAGCGCTGCGCTCGTCAGACGATGAAGCTGGACGAAATTCGCGTCGGAGACTGCTCATACCCATTTTGATTGTTCCCCCTTGCTGCGATCGCCTTATTCGCCGTCGAGAAAGCGATTGGCTTCGAAGACAAAATCTTCCTGGTACTGATACCAGGAGCCATGGCTGGCGTCCGGATAGAGGATGAGCTTGGCGTTGGGCAGATTCTGGGCCAGGTGAAGGGAGTTCACCGTGTAAACAATCACGTCGTGAGTTCCATTGACTACAAGGGTGGGCTGCTTGATCTCTTTGAGATAAGCGAACCTCTCGCCGGGCTGCGCGCCCCATTCGCCAATAGCCGCGATCTGCGCGGGTGCGACTTTATCACTGATCGGTGCGTCGCGATCTACCGTGCGCGAGAGATAACGCCTCAAGAACTTGCGGCCCGCCTCCTGGCTCTTCTCAGAATCGGTAAAGAATACCTTGAGCCAGAGGTTTTCCGGAGGATTGTAGGCTGCGCCGAAGACTGCCGCGGTTTCAGACGTAATGTGACCTTCGCCGCCGCCGGCATCGTGGTTACGAGGAGCGGTTCCAATCAGGATCAGCTTGTGCACCAATTCAGGACGGTCTACTACGATCTGCTGTGCAACCATACCGCCGAGCGAGAAGCCCAGCATGTCAATCTGCTTCAAGCCCAGAGCGTCGATGAACGATTCCGCATTCTTCGCCATGCCGGCAAATGTCGAAGGCACTTCGCCGGTGGAACTGGCAATGCCGGCGTTATTGAAGAGGATGACCTCACGTTCCTCGGCCAGCCCGTCGAGCACTGCCGGGTCCCAGTTGTCGAGATTGCCGGTGAAGTGCTGGTTGAATACAAGCGGCAATTTCCCCTGTCTTCCCCAGCGGCGATAAGCGAAACGAATGCCGTTTGCCTCGACAAACTGTGTGGGAACTGTAATGGCAGAGTAAGTTCCTGTCGCGAAAGTGCTCATAGCGTCAATCTCCTCGCCGGCAAATACCCCGGCGTAATGTCGTTTCTTGGTCGTTAACAGGTAACCGTTCAGGCGTTGGTGCCGCCGTCAACCGTCAAATTCGCTCCGGTGATGTAGGCGGCCCCCGGGCTGGCTATGAACGACACCAGCGCCGCGACCTCATCCACATGGCCGTATCGTTTGAGAGCCGTGGCCGCCAGTTGCGGCTCGGCCCAATCGCCCGCAGCCGGGTTGAGGTCAGTGTCAATCGGGCCGGGCTGAACGTTATTGACCGTGATGCCCCTGCTGCCTACCTCCCTCGATAGCCCTTGTGTAAACATCTTCACGGCGCCTTTCGTCGCAGAGTAAGCAACAAGCCCCGGCGTCATCATGCGTTCGCCCACGGATGAACCGATATTGATAATGCGTCCCCCATCGCTCATGTACTTCAATGCCGCTTGGGTTGCGACGAACACGCCGCGCACGTTGATGTCGATCATGCGGTCCATGTCTTCCAGGGTGGTCTCCGCGAAGGATTTGGGAATAGCCGTGCCGGCATTGTTCACGAGCACATCCAGCCGGCCAAAGGTTGCAACAGCTTTTTCCACCGCGTCCGTAACGGCATCGGCGTCTGCGGCGTCCGCCTGGATAGCGATGGCTCTTGTGCCCGCCCGCTCGATCTCTTTGACGACGGAAGCCGCTGCCTCAGCGCCTTTCGTATAGGTAATGGCGATGCTGGCTCCATCCGCCGCCAAGTGCTTTGCGATGGCCGCACCTATCCCTCGCGAGCCTCCGGTTACAATCGCTACTTTGTTGAACAGCTGTGACATGGGATCTCCTTTGTTGTTTTGGCGCAGCGCCGTGCTTGCCCCGAGTTGCCTCTGCTGCCGCTCCATCAGTTCCATCCTCAGCGCTTGATTCCGGAAAAGAAGGTCGCAAATGCATTCCTGGAGGCTCCTGATCTGGATCAGGTAATCCGTCTCCGAACCCTCGACGGAAAGAAACGACGAAATGTCGCTTGAATTACGCATTGCAAGCAGCAGTACCGAATCTTCCTGAGACGATGTTCGCGTGCTAAACGCGTCATAGAGGCTCTCCCGCAAGGATGGTCATCTGGATATCTGCGCCCTGGGAACCCCTCCACTTGAAACGATAGTAGGATGGCCGCTCCAAGAGCGAAAGACTAGTTGGAGTACAAATACCCTGACTCTTTCGGGCCAGTTTGGCGAAGCGCCTTTCATGACATCCAACCTGAGACGTATCGCTGTATGGCGACCGAAGCGCATGTTCTTTCATGATCGAATAATCAGGCGCCTGCCGAAGAGACGTGAATCGACCGAGAAGCCTCCTGGCCCAAGGAGGAAAAGAGCGAGAATAACCAGAAGTGAGAATAAGGAATCAAGGAGATCCCGATGGGATGGATCGAATCCGAGAGCAATCTGAATGCAGCCTGATAATCCGCAGCTCAGAGGTGTCAGCAGTCCGATACAAAGCAGAAGAGCAACAACAGCCGTTCCAGCCAACTCCCACAGGGGAATGATGATCTCCTCATTGGGTGCTGCACTGTGCATCAACATTCCGGCAGCGCACAGACGGAGAATCAAAAGCCCATATCCCGCTGCACCGCCGGGAAACATCGAAAACAGCCTCTGCACTCGCACACATTAACTCAATAAGGCAAGCGGAACAATCTCGAAAGGCACAAGGCTCCATAGCCCTTTCGAGCCAGGTCGCATGCTCCAGACAGTCGTATGATGACTTCTACAGAGACAGAAGGAGGGTCGATCCTGTGACTGATGGACAGATCATTCGCGTTATGATGGTTGACGATCATCCGCTCATGATGGCGGGGATATGCGGTGAGATCAACGCACAACCCGATATGCGCGTCGTTGCAGAAGCTTCGGATGGTGACGAAGCGTTGAGTCTCTTTCGCATGCACCGTCCCGACGTCACGTTAATGGACATCAGGATGCCGAAGGTAAATGGAATTGCGGCAATCGCGGCGATTCGCCGGGAATTTCCGCGCGCACGGGTCGTGGTTCTCACAACTGCAGCCGGAGATATTCAGGCAGTTCGCGCGTTTCGAGCGGGAGCCGTAGGGTATCTTCTCAAGAACCTGCTGAGGACAGAGTTAACCGAAACTATACGTCTGGTTCACAACGGGCATAAGAAAATTCCACCGGAGATAGCTCATGAGATTGCCGCGCACGCTGCCGATGATGGAATCACCATGCGCGAACTGGACGTGTTGCGCGGGGTAGCGGAAGGAAGCTCAAACAAGATCATCGCCTCAACATTAAATATCTCAGAACACACGGTGAAGAATCACCTCAAGAGTATTCTGTCAAAGCTCGATGCAAGCGACCGCACCCATGCTGTGATGATTGCTCTGAAGCGCGGCCTTCTTGACATGTGAGCCATTGTGATCGGATACGCCTTGTGCGTGTAGCGCTCGTAAAACTACCGGGGGGCAATGCGCTCGCTGGATCCGGCTCCTGTCTTCTCCTTGGTTCGCGTCCACGAATTGTGCAGTCTTCCGGTCACCGGCGCTTTTTCCGGGCTTGCTGCAAATGCAATCCTGGCCGCCAGTCGCAGCTCGATTTCCGTACCAGCTCCGGCGCGGCTCCAGATGTCCAGATGCGCACCAATCTTTCGGGCGCGCTCTCGCATTCCTGGCAATCCCCAATGGCCGTCGCGTCGCCCCTGTTCCAAGATTTTTGGATCGATTCCGACACCGTCGTCCCGTATCCGCATCCGGAGTTCGTTCGGCTCGTAATTCAGCTCAGCTTCGATCAATTTAGCCCCAGCATGCCGGAACGCATTGCCGAGCGCCTCTTTGCCTATTTTTGACACTTCCTCATAGACCACCGGATGCAAAGGGCGCATATTTCCGTTGACTAGTACTTCGAAGGCACATACGCGGTCCTCCTGCATCGTTTTTCCGCAATCCGCCAGCGTGGCTGGAAGGTCGTTCGGATTGGAGGCCGTTGTTCGTAAGTCCAGAACCAGCTCACGGCCTTCGCGCATGACCTGATCCGATTGTTGTAATGTCGCTTCCAATTTCTGCCGAATCGGGTCGGCTTCTGGAAGGCCGGATGTTACGGTATGAAATCGAAGCAGCAGCCCTTGGATTCCCTGAAAGAAAGTATCGTGCAGGTCTCGGGCGATCCGTTCCCGCTCAGCGAGTCGTTCGTACATGCCCTTTCTAAGTTGAGCTGTTATCTGTCTCACGCGCAGCATATAAGCAAGAACAAGCAGACCTGCGACGGCGGCTATCCAGAGCGCCTGGAACCAGATCGTCTGCGCAAAGGTCGGCGGCACCGTGAAACCAATTAGGGCGCTCTTCTTGCTCCATACTCCCGAATCATTGCTGGCCATGGCTCTGAACGTGTAATTCCCTGGTGGCAACTTCGCGTAGAACGCTTGCCGCCGCGATCCTGCATCGATCCACTGTGGATCATATCCTTCGAGCTGGTAGCGAAATCTCACCCTGTCCGGAATCAGGAGGCTGGTTGCGGTGTAATTAATTTGTATGGCTTCGCTGTGAGGCTTGAGCGTCAATGGACCAGCGGGAGACAAATAGTTCTTGCCATCTGCTCGCATTCCCGTGATCCATACCTGCGGTGGAATATCATTATGCGGCAGATGGAGTGGATCGACCCACTGAAGGAAAGTGCGATTGACGATATAGAGCTTCCCATCGGAGCTCATCCATGCGGACCCTAACCCAAGTAGCGGATGCGGAATGCCCTGTAACCCGTCCCGATAATCAAACAATCGATAATGGACTGCGCGCCCTGCGGTCACTGCGTCAAGAGCTAGGTCGGATTTCGCGATGCGAATCACGCCCGCAATCTGGTTGATCCAGAGCGCACCATCGGGTGCAAACGCCAAGCCGGTTACCCCTCGGAGAGGGGTGTCTCCCGCCAGCAATAGAGGGTAAACGGTAGATCCCTTGAGAACAGCCACCCCCTTATCGCCGCCGACCCATGCGTTATTGTCTTGTTCGGCGAAGGCTTTGAGGTCTCCCAGGTCCAGCCCGTCGGATATTCCAAAGACGTGTACCTGTCCTGAAGAGATTTGCACCAGGCGGTCTTTGCGAAGCCCGAACCACATCCCTCCTGCATGATCGCGCTCGATGAAATTGGCCGTCTCGCCTGGGAAAGCAGAATATCCACCCCGGCGGACCCACTGTTTCCCGTCAAACCGAAAAACTCCGTGCCCTGAGCCAAGGGATATCCAGATTCCATTGCTATCGTCCTCGGCAATGGCGAGCACTGGCCCCGGTGGCCCGCCGAGGTCCGATGGCAAAGAATGAGGCGATAATTTGCCATCGGCGAAATGCAGCAAATAGCCGGTGGCGCCAACCCATAGAGTTCCATCCTTGCTTTGAAATAAACTTCGCGCCCATTCGCCATGGAACGCGGCCGAGATGGGTTGAGCGGCGCCGGTGCTGATGTCAAGGAGGCGATCCGTTGCAATGATCGTCCGTGGACCGGAGCTCCCATGCATAAGCTGCACTGGGACTGCTCCGCTAAGGCTAACCGGCCGAAACGGAATCGGGAGAAATCGATCCAGGCCGTTTACCGTCGCGGCCCAGATACTCCCTTCGCCATCTTGAATCAGCTCAAAGGCGGTGTCGCTGGTGAGTCCGTCGCGCTTAGTGAATTCGTCCCATGGCGAGCTCTTCAGTGGCTGTCGGGTGGATTGCGCGATCGAGTACCGCTGAAGTCCGTGCTCGGTTCCTACCCAAATCGCGCCGTCGCCGGGGTCGAGGAGGCTGCGTAGCGAATTTACGCTCGTCCGGGAAGTCTGCTGCATCACACGGCCATTCATCCATTGCAGATGGACAATCAGATGCTGGCCGGCAGGAATAATGCACCAGATGCCGGTATCCTTTCCTGGTTTGCAAAACATATGCAGTACGACGGGTATATCTACGGGGAACAGAGAGTTCGCATCTCTCGGAAGCACTGCCATATCGTGTGTCCGGGTGATCCAGAGATTGCCCTGGCGATCCATGGACATGCTTGTAATGCCGTTTTCCGATCCTGTCCAGCCAATGTGTGCGTCGGTCCACCGTGAGCCTTTCAACACCTGAATACCATTGGCGCCACCGATCCAGAATGATCCGTCCATGCGCTCCGCGATGTCGGCAATCTGTTGCGGCATGAGCCCATCTTTCCCTGTGAAGTTTGTAATCTTTCCGTCTTTGATTCTGGACAGTCCTCCGAAGAAATAAGACACCCACACGCTGCCATCCGGCGTCGCTACAATCCGGATCAGATAATCCGAACTGAGAGCGGAGCCGTTCGGAGCGGCATAGCGCTCGAAGGAAACGCCATCGAAGCGATAGAGCCCGCCGTCTGTCGCTATCCAGAGAAATCCATCCGGACCTTGCGCGAAATCTTCAATGTTATTGGGAACACCATCGCGCGTGGTCCAGGATTGGTGATACATCTGCGA
>JAATFM010000091.1 GCA_015655195.1 Terriglobales bacterium | reverse complement strand
GCCGTCAGCAGCGCTTCGAGACGGCTCCAGTAGGGCCGCCGTTTGCCGAGCCAGAGGTTGGAGACGATGTTTGCCATGAGCGCGAGTCCAGATCAGATTAACCCAAAGCAGGTAAATCCCGTGCAGTCGAATCCAACGCAGTCGAGTCTCGACCAGTGGAATCCCGAGCACCACAGCATCGACACGCCCGAGCTGGTCTCCATCGAGATGCCGCTCGCCGGCATCGGCAGCCGCTTCATCGCGCTGCTCGTCGATATGCTGCTCTGGTTCGCCGGAATGTTCCTGCTCTTCCTGCTCTTTGTGCTCCTCATGCCCGCCTTCCGCGCCTTCAGCAAGCTGTCATCCCAGTGGGTTACGGCTCTCGTCATCTTTCTGGTCTTTCTCTTCAACTGGGGCTATTTCACGCTCTTCGAGGCTTTCTGGAACGGCCAGACACCGGGCAAGAAAATCGCCAAAATCCGCGTCATTCAGCGCTCCGGACGACCCATCGGCATCCTTGAATCGATGGCCCGCAACTTCGTCCGCTTCATCGACCAGATTCCGTCCTTCTACGCCGTCGGCATCATTGCCATCTTCGTCACCCGACAGAATCAGCGCCTCGGCGATCTCGCCGCCGGCACGCTCGTCGTCCGCGAGCACGCCGCTGACACGGCCCTGTGGAGCGACCCCAGCGCCCGAACTTTTACCGCGGCAACACTCGCAGCACAGGCGCCGGCAATGGCGCCGGAGCCGCACATGCGCGTCTCCCTGCCGCCAGCCGGCGTCGGGAAGCTCGGCGCCTCCGACCTCCAGGTTCTCGAAAACTTTCTCTCGCGCCGGCTCGATATGCCGCTCGGAACCCGCGCCGCGCTCGCCGAGCGTATCAGCTCGGCCATCCGCGCCAAATCGGGCCTCGACATGCCCGCCGGCATCAGCACCGAGACGTTCCTGGAAGCCACGGCGCGTCATCTGCGCGATCTGGCCCGGCTTGGCTGAGGCCGGTTGGGCTAAACCAGCCTGGCTGAACCTGGACTAGCGTGGTGTCTCTGAAGTCCCTGGCATAATTTACGAAAAGCAACCGCAGATCCTTCGACTCCGTTTGGCGCAAAAAGCGGGCCAAACTACGCTCAAGATGAGAGCTTATTTTTAATGTGCACTTTAGAGATAAGACACTACTAAACCTGGACGGAACCAGAGCGGCCAGCCCCGGCTCCGATTCCGTCCCTCGTCCCTCATTTCCCATCGGTCCGCATCCTGAAGGATGCGCGAAGTTTTCTTACAAGCCATTGTAAACGTTTAACTTATCTGGTAACCAGAACGTAACCCCTTGATTTGCAACAGCCCCTAAAACCGGCACAAAGAATTCTTGACAATCCTTCCAAAAGCAGAGTTAAATGGCCTCCGGCTAAAAAGGACGACTTTTTCGGACTGCCAGCTTAAACGTTTCAGTGAATCGATTAAGCTGGCGACCTGAAAAAGCAAAAAAGAAAGAGTCTTCCCCTTCCGACTTCGCAGATTTCCAGGCATCCGGAGTCTTTCGGATACGCCGGCCGCGAAGCCAAAGAGGAAAGACCGGAAAAATTTGATTCCTCAGGGCTGGGTTGATTGACAGATATGGAGACAGACAAGAAGTAAGTCACAACCGGGCGTCACAACATTTCAAAAAGGAAGGTCAGATGAAAAATTTCGACGCAAATACTTCGATGCCGCCATGTGCCGGCGCATCGATTCGCGGAGACGAGTGTGCGGCAGCATGTCTGCACGCTGGCTCCAATCGATGGAGCAGGCTACTGAAATCGACAGGACGCGCACTGTGCATGTTGCTTCTTGGCTTGCTGGCGGTCTGTATGCCACTTGCGGTCTCGGCTCAGGAGAACGCCGAGGTCACAGGCAGCATCACCGACCCGAGCGGAGCGGTCATTCCCAACGCGAAGGTTACGCTCATCAACACCACCATGGGCACTGCGCGCACAACCACAAGCAATGGTGCGGGCCTCTACGATTTTTCCGGCCTGAACCATGGCATCTACAACCTCAAGGTTGAGGCTCAGGGCTTCAAACACTTTGAGAAGACCGGCATCGTTGTGGATATAGCCGCCACCGTGCCGGCGAACGCCGTGCTCGAGGTCGGCGCCAGCAGCCAGACGGTCACGGTCGAAGCCGACGCGCTCCATCTCCAGACCGAAACCAACGAAGTCAGCAGCCTGATTACCGGCGACCAGCTTACCCAGCTCGCCACCAACGGCCGCAACATGGTTTCCCTCACCACGCTGGGCACGGGCGTTTCCACTAACATCGGTTCGTTTAACGGCGTCACCGCGCAGGGCAGCGGCTTCGGCCTCAGCTTCAACGGCATGAGGCCCGACCATAACAACTGGATCATCGACGGCGGCGAAGCTTATGACCGCGGCTCGGGCGGCAAGTTCGACCTGATGCCTACCATGGACATCCTCGCCGAGTTCCAGGTGCTCAGCAGCAACTATAGCCCGGACTACGGCATCAGTTCCGGCGGCACCGTCACCATGGCGATCAAGTCCGGCACCAAGAGCTTCCACGGCGGCGCATGGGAATTCAACCGCAACGACGCCTTCGACGCGGCCAGTTACTTTGCCAAACAGTCGAATACGCCCACGCCGGAGCTTCGTCTGAACATCTTCGGCTTCGACATCGGCGGTCCGGTCTTTATTCCCGGCATTTATCCCAAGCACAAGAGCAAGACCTATTTCTTCGAAAGCGAGGAGTGGCGCCGCTATATCGCGGGCGCGAATCCCGTATCCACCGCAACGGTTCCTGACGCGGATTTCCCGACTACCGGACAGAATCTGAACTACGTTGCCTGGAACGACGCAACAGCACCTCTCGTGCCGGTCACTACGGACCCTAATGAGATCAGTAAGTATCCAGCTACCTGGGTCCAAGGGCAGCCGATCCCGAAAAACGCGGATGGGACCTTTACAATTCCGGCCAACCTGCTGGACCCCAACGCCGTCCTGTTCATGGGAACAGGAGCAATCCCGCACGCATCCAACGGCACCGGCTCCACCGACAATCCGTTGGTCTTCGCGGCGCCCAAGCAGCCCACCTTCGTTCGCGAGGATGTGGTCCGCATCGATCACGACATCAACGAGAAATACCACTTGCTGGGGCACTGGATTCATGACCAGATGTCGCAGACCATCTACCCCAGCGAATGGAGCGGCTCCAACTACTACACGGTCGGCACGCTTTTCGCCAATCCGTCGTGGGCCTCGGTCATCAAGCTCACCCAGACGCTTTCTCCAAACCTGCTCAACGAGACGGCTCTGAACGTAAACGGAAACACGATTGTGTGGTCCCCGGTGGGCATCTATCAGCAGCCGGACGGCTGGACAGCACCGTCTCTCACCGGCTTTACAGGCAATGACACCATCAAAGAACTGCCTGGAGTCTCGTTCTCCGGTGCGTTGAACACAACGTGGACCCAGAATTACGATCCCTGGCATAACGCGTTTCTCGATTACCAGCTTCGTGACGATCTGTCATGGAACAAGGGGAAGCATGGCTTGAAGTTTGGCTTCTCCTACATGCGGGTGGACAAAAATCAGCAGCAACAGGCTCTGGTTCAGGGTTCCTATAGTTTCGGATCGGACTATTCCGGCGATTCCTACCTGAACTTCCTTCTCGGAATGTCGGATCAGTTCACGCAGCTCAAGGAACTGACTACCGCTCACTGGTTAAACAACACCTACTCCTTCTATGGCATGGACAACTGGCATGTGCTGCCTCGCCTGACTCTGAATCTCGGGGTACGTTATGACGCACTGCCGCGTGTCTATGAAAAGTTTGACCGCGTGTCGAACTTTGATCCGACGCTCTTCAGCGCAGCCAATGCGCAGATTCCGGACCCGGCAACCGGCACTCTGGATCCGACCGGACCGGGAGTTCAAACGATAAACGGCACGGCCTTCTACATGAATGGCATGACCATAGCCGGTGCGAACGGAATACCGCGTAGCCTGGTGAAAAGCAGCTACAACACCGTCGAGCCTCGCGTCGGATTAGCCTACGACCTCTTCGGTAATGGCAAAACCGTCGTGCGCGCCGGCGGCGGCATCTTCTATGAACGCGTTCAAGGCAACGACATCTACGGCTTGAGCTCAAATGCTCCCTTTGCCGTCAATGCGCAGGTGAACGGCGTGTACTTCTCCAACCCGAACATGAGCCTTACCGGCGCAACGGCCACCAGTCCGCTTAACCCAAGCAGCCCCGGAAGCCTGAACCCTCACTATCCAAATCCAGGCACGGCACAGTTCAGCCTGGGCTTCCAACAGCAACTGCAGCCGGCTATCGTAGCGGTATTCCAGTATGTCGGCTCGGTCGGCTGGGACCAGAACGACGAGCGCAATATCAACACGCTGGCCGATACCGACCTGACACACCGCCAGGCCGTATCGGGCAACAGCGGCCTCGCCAATCTGTACCGAATCTATTCCGGTTTCGGTGGAATCACCCAGACGGAAAGCGCAACCAACTCCAGCTACCACTCGCTGCAGGCAGGGCTGCGCATCGAAAACAAGCACGGCATCACGGCACAGTTCTCGTATACCTGGTCGCATGAAATCGACATCGCAAGCGGCGACGAGGGATCGACGAACTTCGCAGGTGGCCAGAGCTTTGTCTCGAACCCCTTCAACCTGGAGTATGACCGCGGCTCGGGTGTGCTCGACCGCCGGCATATCTTCAGCGTCAACTATGATTACAAGCTGCCGTTCTTCCACTCGGGCAATGCTCTTACCCGCACCACGCTGGGCGGATGGGAGATCTCCGGTGTTACCACGGCCGAAGCGGGCACGCCTGCGCAAACCTACTTCTCCGGTTCGGTTGTGTTGGGAGGGGGCGCCGCGCAAACCATCGGGGATACCCTCGGCCTCGGCGGCGGAACCGTCAACCGGCCTAACGTAACCGGCAGCACCAAGGGACCGAAGACACAACTGGCGTGGTTCAAGACGTCGGGATTCTCCGCTCCCGCGGCTCCCTGGAACGGTGGCACCAACGATGGCTTCGGCACCGCCGGCAAGGATGCGGTCGTCGGACCTGGACTCTTTAACTGGAACATTGCACTGTTCAAGAGCTTTGCCCTCACCTCCCATGAAGGACCTCGGTTCGAGTTCCGCGCCGAGTCTTTCAACACCTTCAACCACACCGAATTCCAGAATCTTGACACAAACATCGGAGATAAGAACTTCGGTCAGACAACCAGCACCTACGATCCACGCACCTTGCAGTTTGGCGGCAAGTTCCTGTTCTAAGCTCCCCTCAACCCACCGCGCGGCAGGCCAATACCTGCCGCGCTTTTTTGTCGCTCTTAAAACTCGTGCCCCCTCTTTCGAGCGCGGGTACCCCAGGTCCCTGATTCTGGGACCTGGGATAGCACAAACCTCAATCCCCGTTTGCCACCCCAACCGCCCGCAGGCGAAAATCAAAGCCACCATCCGAGGCGCTCGTGCACAGGCTGTTCCTGCTCGCAATCATCTCCGTTCTTTTCGCCGCCCCTGCTCCCGCGCAAAGCTCGCAACGCGATACGGCGCTCGCATTCGAGCAGCAGGGCCAGCTTGCCGACGCCGACGCCGCGTGGCACGTCTGGCTCAAGACCCACCCCTCCGACGCCGAGGCCTGGGCGCATCTCGCCCTCATTGCCAGCCACGAAGAACGATACAAAGACGCCATTCCGCTCTACCGCAAGGCGCTCGCGCTCAATCCCCACCTGCCCGGAATGCGGCTCGACCTCGGACTCGCGCTCTTCAAGGCCGGAGAGATGAAAGCCGCCGCCGCCGAGTTCTCCCGGCTTCTTAAATCCGCCACGCCAGGCTCGCCGGACTCGCAGCGCTATACCATCCTGCTCGCCATGTCCTACTACGGTGCGCAGGAGTTCGCCGAAGCCGTGCCGCCGCTCAAAGAGGCTACCGCCCGCGACCCGCAGAATCTGGCGCTCCGCATGACGCTCGCGCATAGCTGCCTCTGGTCAAAGCAGTACCAGTGCGTTCTCGACGTTTACCGAGAGATTCTCACTCTCAACGCTGAATCCGCCGAGGCAGACATGCTGGCCGGCGAGGCCTCCGACGAGCTAAAGGACCACGCCACCGCCGTCGCGCAGTTCCGCGCCGCGGTCAAGGCCAATCCCAATGAGCCGCAGGTTCACTTCGGCCTCGGCTACCTGCTCTGGACCCAGAAGAAGCTCGAAGAGGCAGCCGTGGAGCTCGAGGCCGAGCTTGCGAACAACCCCGGCGACGCACAATCCATGGCTTACCTCGGCGATACATGGCTCCAACTCAACCTGCCGGAGAAGGCGCAGCCGGTGCTCGAAAAGGCTCTCGCGGCCGACCCCTCGCAGTGGCGCGCGCATCTCGATCTCGGCATTCTCGACGCCGATGCCGGCAAGAACGACGAGGCATTGCGCCATATGCTTCTTGCCGAAAAGCTCTACCCCGCCGAGGTCAACATTCACATGCGGCTAGGACGGGTTTACAAGGCGCTGGGCCGCTTCGAAGAGGCGCGCACCGAGTTTGCAAAGGCTGACACACTCACCCACGCCGCCGACGAGAGCGTGATGGAAAAGATGCGCCCACGAGACACACCCGTCACGCCCACGCCTCAGTAAGTTGTCACCTGGTTGGTGTGCTTCCGCAGATACCAGCACGGGATCGACTGATCCTCTGCGTAGGGGAGCTGCGGAAAGAGCGTCTTCGCGCAGCTCCACTCCTCCTGCCCGAGGTAATCGATCTCCTGCTTGTTGTTTTTGAGCGGCGCGGAGACGAAGAGGCTCACGGTAATCCTGTCCGTCGGCGAGCCGCGCAGCTTAAAGACAAGCCAGTCACCGGCGTAAAGCGCGGCGGCGGCGATCAGCAACCAGACGGCAGAAGTGCGAAGCAGTCGCATCATAACTTTTCATCTCCGGTGCAGGGTTTTTCCTCTCCGATCGAAGCCGGAATCGCACGCGGAGCAACGCCGGTAAGCCGGTTGCGTCGTGCTTCGGTCAGCACGCGAACGAGTTGCGCCGCAGCCTGCGTATAAGCCAGTCCCCCGGGACGAATATTCGAGATGCAGACGCGCTCGGCATCGGTGCGGCCCGGTCGCGGCTGCCACGTGACATAAGCGCCAAGCGAGTCCGGCGAGCTAAGCCCAGGACGCTCGCCGATGAAAACCACTCCGATCTGCGCTTGCAATGTTTCGCCAATCTCATCGCCCACGGCAACGCGCCCCTGCTCGATGACCACAAGCGGCGCAAGCGACCAGTCCGCAATCTGCGGCAGCAGTTCCGCCAGCAGCGGCGCAGCGTGCCGCTCGACAGCAAGCGCGGAGAGGCCATCGGTGACGATGATCGCAAGATGGGCAGCTTCACTACGGCGATTCAGGCAGGCAGCGGCGGATTTTGCAGTGTCTTCCATAAGCAGCACGCGGCTCTTGTCATCCAGCCTGCGGCCAAGGTCCGGACGCTGCAAATACTCCGCGCGGTCTCGCGCCGCCGAGTGCAGGCACAGCACCGGAGTGCTCGTCAACGCGCCCAGCGAAGCAGCCAGTGCCGCAATATTAAGCCGCGCATGAACCGCATCCCGCGCCCGCGCATGGCTGAGCGCAAAATCCAGCACCTCGCGCGTCTCAAGGCTCACGCCCGTCGCCGCAAGTCCCACCCGCGCCGGCGTAAGCGCCCGCAGCCGCGAAGCTATTCCATCCCGAACGAGATCAGACTCGGTGGTTCCGGCCTGCGCGATTTCAGCCTGCGAGACTCCAGATTGTTTCCGCTCGCTCATGCCGTCAGCAGCCTCTCCAGCCGGCTTGAGTCGAGATGGCTCGCTTCAAGCCTCAGCCGCGCAAATCCCTCGCCCGCAAGCCACGCCTCGAACTCTGGCGCGGGCCGCAATCCCAGCACGCGCCTCACATATAGCGCATCGTGGAAGCTCGTGCTCTGGTAGTTCAGCATCACGTCGTCGGCGCCGGGAATGCCCATGATGTAGTTCACGCCGGCTGCGCCGAGCAGCGTCAGCAGCGCGTCCATGTCGTCCTGGTCGGCCTCGGCGTGGTTGGTATAGCAGACATCGCAGCCCATCGGCAGCCCCAGCAGCTTGCCGCAGAAGTGGTCTTCGAGACCGGCGCGTGTAATCTGCTTGCCGTTGTACAAATACTCGGGGCCAATGAAGCCGACGACCGTATTCACCAGCATCGGATCAAACGCCCGTGCCACGGCGTAGGCCCGCGCTTCGAGCGTCTGCTGGTCTACTCCATGATGCGCGTTGGCCGAGAGCGCCGAGCCCTGCCCGGTCTCGAAGTACATCACATTGCGCCCCACGCTACCATCGGCGCAGATCGCGCCACGAGCAAGCTTCCGCCCCGCCTCATGCGCCTCGCCAAGCAGCGCCAGATTCACGCCGAAGCTACGGTTCGCAGCCTCAGTCCCCGCAATTGATTGAAAGATCAGGTCCACCGGCGCGCCGGCTTCAAGCACCTTCATCTGCGTCGTCACATGCGCCAACACGCAGCTCTGCGTGGGAATCGCGAACCTCCGCCGCAGCGCGTCAATCAGGCGTAAAAGATGTGCCGTCGTCTCCGCGCTATCGCCTGCGGGATTGATGCCGATTACCGCGTCGCCTGCGCCAAGCAGCAGCCCATCCAGAATCGATGCGGCAATCCCCGCGGCGTCATCCGTCGGATGGTTCGGCTGTAAACGAACG
The DNA here is from genome assembly GCA_015655195.1 of Terriglobales bacterium. Lineage (GTDB taxonomy): Bacteria > Acidobacteriota > Terriglobia > Terriglobales > Acidobacteriaceae > Telmatobacter. Next base: position 5,570 of record JAATFM010000091.1, on the reverse strand, counting down.
CTAAGCCGCCCCGGTAAACCAACCGTCGTGCGAAATCGCGTCACTACGCAAATCTTGCGCGCCGCAGCAACGAGGTCCTGCAATCGCATGAGCTTCGAGACCGCCGCAACCATCTCCGGCGTCAGCCCCGGCGCAAGCGCCGCAAGCCGCTCTGCCGTCGCCTCGTCCGAAAGCAGCCAGTTGCGCAACTCGCCCACCGTGAGCGAGCGCACCGGCGCAAAGGCCGCCTCGTCGTGCGCGTCCACAATAAGCCGCGTGACCTCATCTTCCTCATATGGCACGACTGCTTCTTCGCAAAAGCGCGTGAGCGCCACATCCGCCAGCGCAAACTGCGCCGCAACGCGCTCCTCTGCCGATTGCGCCGCGATGCCCGCAAGCGCGTCTCCGCTGCGCTCCGGCGTGGCTTTGGCCAGAAGCTCGCGCAAGTCCGCGCAGCTATACCGAATGCCGCCGATGGTGTGCGTAAAAGACATTCCTGCGGGTCGCCGTTCCATCCAGCATAGCTGCATCCCATCCCATGCAGACAAGACAATCATTCTTTGAACGCACCCGGCCAGACATGCTAAGTTGAGCGCACCATGCACTCTGCTCGCGTGATTGCACTCTGCTTAGCTGCGATTGGGCTTTGCCCCGCGCAGCAGCCTGCCCCGCCCGCACCCGGTCTGCCTTCCGATCCGCGAGCCATTCTGGAAGCCGCGCGGCCCTTCTACGACTTCACATCGGACCAGCTCAAACCCTGGCATCTCAAGGTCAGCTATCAAATGTACGACGACAAAGAGCACCCCACCGAGCAGGGCACATTCGAGTACTGGTGGGCCTCGCCGGAGGTATATCGTAGCTCATGGACGCGCGGTGCCATGAGCTACAGCAGGTGGCACCTGGCAGAGCGCGGCAGCACACATATGGGCGCCGGCGAAGCGCTAAGCTTTGCCGAAAGCAGGCTGGAGTCGGCGCTGCTCTCGCCTCTGCCCAGCACTCAGACTGCGGATTCCGACACAGTGGATCTCGAAAAGCGCACATACGGAAAAGCGCCGAACCAGTTCCGGTGCGTAATGGTGGGTCCAAAGATGAAGGAGACAAACTCCGCTCCGGTCGGGCTGTTTCCCACCTACTGTTTCAGCCTCACGCAACCAGCACTGATTGGCTATGTAGCCTATGCTGCGCCAACCATCGAATTCAGCCATATAGCCAGGACGCAGAACCGCTATCTGCCTATGCAAATCACCATCCTGTCGCCGGACAGAAAGAAGCTGCTGACAGCTTCCGTAAATGGGGTAAGCGGCATCAGCGTGTCGGACCCCGCGCTCACGCCGCCCACAGAAGCAAAGATCTTTTATCCGCCGAAGAAAAAGGCTCCCGCCGTTTCGGCGGAAGCGCCGGCAGCCGGCGCTTCTGAGACGGATAAAACAGAAGACAAGCTAGACTATGACGCCACAGACAACCACATGGTGATTCCGAGCGGCGTGATGCAGGGAAAAGCACTCAAAAGGCCGACGCCCATCTATCCCGACGACGCCAAGAGAGACCGTATCACCGGCAAGGTGGTGATTCAGGCTGTGATCGGAACAGACGGCTGGATTCACGATATGCGCGTGCTCACCACTCCGTCGGCATCACTCGCAGCCTCGGCCCTGGGCGCGGTTTCGCAATGGCAGTATCTGCCCTATCAATTAAACGGCGAGCCGGTGGAAGTGGAAACGACCGTCAACGTCGTCTATGACATACGGTGATCAACGTATAGGCAAGAAGGCCCGCCGAAACCGGCAGGCCCGATGCAACAGAACAAATTACCGCTAGAACTTCAGCGACGCCGCGCGCGGCGAGACGCCGCTGATCTCCGCGGCACGGGCTTCCGCGTAAGAGGCGGCTCCCAGCACGGCCGCATACGGCTCCAGAATCACGCGAACCGGCATGTTGATAAGCAACTGGCTCAGACGGCCCTTATCCGTGAAAGCCTTGATAAATGTGCCGTCCTTTAGCTTCTCGAGAATCCGCGGTGCAATGCCGCCGCCCACATACAGCCCGCCGACGGAGAGAATCTTCAGCGCCAGGTTGCCGCTTTCCGCGCCGTATGCGGAGACGAACATATCGAGCGCCTTCTCGCAGATTTCGTTCTTCGCGGCCAGCGCATTCTCCGTAATCACAGAGTTCAGGTCCGCCGTCGAGGCAATCTCTTCAGCGAGCGAGGCCGGAACCTCAAGCCCGCGCACATCGCGCAGGAAATCAAAGATGTTGGTGAGTCCCATGCCGCTCACCACGCGCTCCCAACTGATGCGCCCGTTGTACTTCTGCTTCAAAAAGCGCAGCAGGTCGATCTCGTCCTCGTTGCGCGGGGCGTAATCGGCGTGCCCGCCCTCGGAAGGATAGGGAATGTGCTGGCGGCCGTTCCACGTCAGCAGCCCTTCACCCAGTCCGGTACCGGCGGCAATCAGCGCCCGGTTGCCGATCTGGCTCGGATCGCCTTCCGCGAGCGTATAAATCTGGTCGGCCTTCAGCTCGGCAATACCGTAGCCGTTGGCTTCCAGGTCGTTGATGAGAAAGACGTAGGGAATATCGAGGCCGATCGCAAGCTCGCGGCTGTCCAGCGTCCACGGCAGATTTGTCAGACGCAGGCGGCCCTCGCGCACCGGCCCAGGCACGCCGAAGCAGGCCGAAGTGGGCTTGTCCGGACCGGAATTGCCGGTGGCTAGAAACTCCTTCACGATGACTTCGAGGCCCGCGTACTCCCTCGCCGGAAACTTCTCATCGCGAATGTGAATCAGTTGGCCGTTGGCAAAATCATATAAAGCCAGGTGAACCTTGGTGCCGCCTACATCGCCGGCAAGAATCATCGCACTCTCTCCAATACTCCGCGGCCTGCGGCATCGGGCGCCGGTAGCAGCACCGAAGCGGCCTTATCCAGAAACAGTGTGAGTATACCGCTTGCCGGCCAGATGAGCTGGCTGGGCAGCGACTCCACATCACGGGGTCCGAGGAAGACTTCCTTCACGCGTTCGGTCTTGTCTTCGCCGCCGATGAGGAAAAAGACCTGCCGCGCGTGGTTGATGACCGGCCATGTCAGCGTGATGCGCCAGGTATCTTTCTGCGGAACGTGATTGGCGGTCACGAGGCGGCCCAGCTCATGAATCGCCGCAGTATGCGGGAAGAGCGAGGCGGTGTGGCCGTCGTCCCCCATGCCAAGCGCAACGAGATCAAAGGTCGGGCTCTCCGCACCTTCCAGACGAAACGAGTTGCGCAGCTCAGACTCGTAGCGCGAGGCGGCAACCTCCGGGTCAAGCTCGCCCTCCATGCGGTGAATCTGCTCCGGCGCAAGGGGCACGTGATCGAGCAGCGCCTCGCGCGTCATGCGGAAGTTGCTGTCCGCGTCGGTCGGCGGGACGGCGCGCTCGTCCACCCAGAAAAGCTGGAGCTTCTCCCACGGCATCGCGGCGCGGAATGGCTCGGCGGGGTCGGCGAGAAGCTGGAACGCAGCTTTCGGGGTGGACCCACCGCTGATAGCAATGCGGGCGACGCCGCGCGTCTTCGCAGCTCCCGCTGCAGCCTCCACAAACTGCTCCGCGGCGCGACGAGCAAGAGCCGCCGAATCCGGCTCGACAAAGTACTGAACAATGAGCTTGCTCGACATGGGGATAAGCGAGCCTCCGGATACCAGATTACAAGGCCAGATTTCAGATAGGGGTGAAAACGGCGTTATTTGCCGCTACTATTTGCCCAGATAATCCCGATACTGCTGCTCCAGAATTCCGGCGGAGCGGGCCAGCGCAAGCTTCGACAGGTTGTACTTGTAGAGGCTCTCGACAAAATTGTTCTGCGCCGAAGCCAGCGAGGCCTGCGCTGTGACGAGCGGCAGCGTATCGTCTACGCCGGCATTTACGCGCTCGGTCTCGTCGCTCAACTCGCGCGTCGCCAGCTCGACGTTGGATTTCGCCACTTCGACGAGCTTCCAGTTCGCATTCACATCGAGCAGCGCCGAGCGCACCTGCTGGTCGATGTGCACGCGCAGATCGTCGAGTTGCGAGCGGGCCGAATCAAGCTGCGCTTGCGAGGCATCAATGTCACCGCGCAGACCGGCCTCGCGGAAGATGGGAAACTTCAGCTCGCCGACGGCGGAAAAGTTGCCGGTGGTGCCGATGCTGCCAATCTCCGTCACGCCGTAGTAGCCGTGGAAGCTGAGCGTGGGCAGGCGCTGGGCGCGATAAGCGGCGTGCACGGCCTTCAGTTCTTCCACCTGATTCTGCTGGCTCTGGTAGTCCTGACGGTTCTTGTAAGCAATGGCGCGAACTTCTTCCGGCGTGCTCGCGGCCAGCTCGCTGTATGGGGCGAGGTCGGTGAGAACGATCTGCTGCCCCGGATCGACGCCAATCTCGCGCTTGAGCAGGATCAGGTCCTTCTCGTAGGAATTTTCCGCGGCGATGCGGGCCTGCTGCTGCGTCTGGTACTGCACGCGGGCACGCAGCTCGTCGAGATTCGCCTCCGTGCCGGCCTCATGCGCCTCATGCGCGTGGTTGAAAGCTACGCGGTCTTCCTCTTCGAGCGCTTTGGCGTTGTCCACCTCGCTGGCCGCCGCAATGGCGTGCAGATAGGCCGAAGCAACCTGCTGGACGACCTCGCCGCGTGCCGACATCTTGGCGAAATACGCGGCTCGCGTGCCGGCCTTCGCGGCGCGGTAGCCGGCAAAGACCGGCCCCGAAAAGAGAGTCTGGTCGTAGTGAATCTGACCGTCTGTCACCGTGGCGCGGGAGATGTTGGAGAGCCCCGGAGGAATGACGCCGCCCGGAAAGAGTCCGGATAATTTCGAGATGAGGCCGGGGCCGAAGCCGAGCGTCGCCAGATTGTACATGTGGTAGCCGCTGTCGCCGGTGAGCGAGATGGTGGGCAAAAACTGCTGCAGCGCCTGGTTGTACTGGCCGTGCAGCGATTTCTCGGAGTTCTCCGCTTCCTTGAGGCCCAGATTCGTGCTCAGCCCGCGCCGCACGGCGTCGTCGAGCGAGAGCTTCAATGGCTCGTCCGAGATCGTCTGCACAGTAACGCTACCGTAGAAGGGATTATTCGCAGAGCTGGGGTTCGACTGCGCCCGCGCAGCCGCGGAACCGGCGCATAACGCCGCTAAGACAGCTCCAAGCGCCATCAGACGCGGAAATCCCCCCCGCCGGGCGCAGAAATCTTCCATTCGACTCACAATCATCATTCTCTCAGATGTTTGGGAACGCGGCACGGATTCGAGGCAGCGTCCTAATTTATCGACTCTGGGCTATCTATCGAGCACGGATTGCCGCCCGTAGCCAAAATGGCTACACTCAAGGCAAGAGGTGAGCGATGCGAATAGTGTCATTACGAGAGTTCCGCACGCGCGGCGCAAAGGCGCTGGAAGCAGTCCCGAAAGGCGAGACAATCCTGCTCTCCGGCCAGAAAGGACCGGCATATTTTCTTGTGCCGGCAATGGGAGATATTGCGGCACAAGAGGACGACATTGGCGCTGTAATTGCGAGGGCGAGTTTGCGGGAATACGCGAACCGCGCTGCGGCGCTTGAAATTAGCGATGAGGAGATCGAGCAGGAGATTCAGGCGGC
>JAATFM010000103.1 GCA_015655195.1 Terriglobales bacterium | reverse complement strand
CGCGAAAGGGCCTCACGGCGCTGCTCCAGCTTGAGCTTTGCGCCCAGGCCGCGGTTGCGGTAAGAGGCGCGTACGGCAAGCATGTGGGAGTGGAGGTAAAATCTCTCATTCCCGGCGTAAGCCGCTGATTCTGCCTTGATTCCCGGCAGAGCCATAGCGAATCCGACGAGCGAACTGGCGCCTCCCTGCCAGCCGGGCTCGTTTGGGGGCGCACCGGAGGCATCGGAGTCGAAGGCGCCGATGACCTGGCCGCCGATCTTGCGGGCCAGCATAAAAGTACGCCGGGGAATGATGTCTGTCGGGTCGTAGCCCCAGGTTTCCACTTGAAGCTGCACACATGCCTCGAACTCATCCCAGCCCTCGCAGGTGCGAACAACGATCATGCGCCACCTGCCGCGTTGCCGTCCTGAACGGAGCGATTGACCTGCGTCCCGTTTTCGGCAAGTTTTTTCTTGGCCGCGGCCCACAGCGCTTCAAGCTGCTCCGGACTGAGCTTTTCGAGAGGCGCGGCCGAGGCGTTTTCCATCTCCGCAAACCGCTGCCGGAAGCGCAGATTCGTGCCACGCAGGGCCATTTCCGCGTCCACGCCAAGATGCCGGGCAAGATTGACGGCGGTAAACAGCAAATCGCCCAGTTCGGCCTCGACGGCGGGCTTGTGCGGCGGATGAGCCGAAGCTTCCGCCTCAAGCTCCGCGGTCTCTTCGGCAATCTTGGGCAACAGCCCCCGCCAGTCGGGCCAGTCAAAGCCGGATTTCGCAGCCTTCGAGCCGAGTTTTGCGGCCTCGGAAAGCGCCGGCAGGGAGCGCTGAACCGCATCGAGCCGAGATTCTGGCCGCAATTCACCACCGGCTGCCTTGGCTGCGGCTTTCGCAGCATTCTCTGCCGCCTTGATCTCTTCCCAGTTGCGGAGAACGCCTGCGGAGCTGGCAACATTAGCGTCAACGCTGGCCTGATTTCCCGCCGCCCGCGAGGCTTCCTCGCCAAAAACGTGCGGATGGCGCCGGATCAGCTTGCGGTTCAGGTGGTCGAGAACCTCGGCAATGGTGAAATGGCCCTCGTTCGCCGCCATCTCCGCATAGAAAAGCACCTGAAGCAGCAGGTCGCCGAGTTCTTCCGCCAGATGCGGAAAATCGCGGCGCTCGATGGCGTCGAAGACCTCGTAGGTCTCTTCCAGCGTGTATTTGCGGATGGAGTCAAAGCTCTGCTCGCGGTCCCACGGACAGCCGTCCGGCGCCCGCAGCCGGGCCATAATGGCAACGGATTGCGCGAAAAGCTCAGCGGCCTGCGCGGGGTTCGACACAGGCGCGGCTACCTGGAACTGTGGACTGTTGGGACTGTCTGCAGGGTCCATCTCTTATAGTTTACCGTGTAAGGCGCCGCGGAACTGCTCCGGGGGTGGATCAGTTTGGCGGCCGGGTCTAAAGCCTTTTCTCTTATGCCGCTCATTCGGCACGACTAAAGTCGTGCCCTGATACAAGGCTTCTCACCATGCGATTCGTCAGGCATGACCCAAAACTCCTGTCCTTTTGCGGCGATTTGCGGCGGGTCTGAAACCGCGCCTTTTCAAAACAGCAGCAAATTCAGGACACGGCTACCTCCGGCCTTCCGTTCTGCCGGTTTTCATCCGGCATTCAAACATAAACGGAGTAAAACCAGTTGAATGTTCCCATGACGCCCAGCCAACTCTCTCGTACGATTCGTCTTTGCGTTTTTGCGTGTGTCGCACTTGTGGCCAGCTTCGCATCGGCAGCGCCCGTCTTGATGATTTCCATTGACGGCCTCAAGCCCGAGTATGTGACGCACGCAGACGAGCACGGCCTGCGGATTCCCATGCTACGCCGCTTTCTGCTGGAAGGCACGTACGCCGAGGGCGTCATCGGCGTGCTGCCGACAGTGACATACCCGAGCCATACCACGCTGATTACCGGCGTGTGGCCCGCGGAGCATGGAATCCTGAACAACACGCTCTATGACCCGGAGCATTCGCTGGCCGGGGCCTGGTATTGGTATGCGGAAAGCATCCGGGTTCCAACCCTGTGGGATGCGGCGCACCAGGCCGGCATTGCCACGGCGAGCGTGAGCTGGCCCGTGAGCGTGAATGCCATCAGCGTAGACACGCTGATTCCGGAGTACTGGCGCAGCTCGGTTGGAGCGGGCGGGAATCCGCAGGACCGGTATCTTATGAACGCCATCTCGCGGCCCGTGGGCGCGCTGGCTGAAATGGAAGAGCGGCTCGGCCCCTACATGATGGGCAACAACACAACGGTAGAGGGCGGCGACGAGATCCGGACCCGGTTTGCGCTCGATATTCTGGAGCGCCGCAAGCCCGGCTTCTTTACGATCCACCTGAGCGCGATGGACGAATCGGAGCACGAGCACGGAATCTTCAGCGCAGAGGCTGCGAAGACGCTCGAAGCCGTGGACGGCATGGTAGCGCGGTTGATCGCAGCAGCGCTGAAGAACGATCCCACAACGAAGATCGTGATTGTCTCCGACCATGGATTCCTCGACGTGACCCATAGCGTAAACCTGGGAATTCCCTTCGCACAGGCCGGGCTGATGGATTCCACGCCCGCGTGGAAGGTGCAGTTCTGGTCCTCCGGTGGAATGGCGGCTGTGATCCTGAAAAATGCGGCAGACGCGGCGACCCGTGAGCAGGCACGGGCGATTCTGGCCAAACTGGCAAGCGATCCGGCGAATGGGATTGACGAGGTAAAGGACGAAAAGCAGATTGCCGAGCACGGAGGCTTTCCGAATGCCGCGTTTCTGGTGGTAATGAAGCCGGGATACGTGGCGGGCGCGGCGACCACCGGCCCGCTGGTCGTGGAGCAGAGCACCGTGCATGGAACGCACGGCTTCTGGCCGCTGTTTCCGGAGATGCGGTCGTCGTTTTTCGTGATGGGGCAGGGTGTGGCGAAGGGGCGCGACCTTGGCGTGATCGACATGCGGCAGATTGCGCCGACGGTGGCGGAAATTCTGGGAGCGAGCCTGCCCACAGCCAGGCAGCCGAAGCTGCATATCGAGCCTTAAGCAAGCCAGAGTCTATTTGTTCTTATTCCAGCCCCGCGGCAGGAGTGGAGGAGCATAAAGCAGTCCGTTATAATGGCGCAGAGTGAACGCATCGTAGTTCCAAATCGCAATTTCAAATTCAGGATGTGTTCCGCCAAAGTATAGATACTGCTCGCCGCTTTCAATCGCAACTGGAAGTGAATCCGCGCCGTGGCTTCCCCCGGCGCATAAAGAGGTTCCAATGGACGAGGCGCAACTCTATTCCCGCCTGACGGAAGTCTTTCACGATGTCTTTGACGATGACACGATCCAGGTGACACCGCAGCTCTCCGCGAAGGATGTGGACGGATGGGACAGCCTGACGCACATCCGGCTGCTGCTGACGATTGAACGGGCATTCAAGATAAAGTTTTCTACCTCGGAGATTGGGAAGCTGGAGACGGTGGGCGATCTGGTAAAGCTGGTCCAGTCCAAGATCTCATGAGCGGAATTTCGTAAACAGTATCTCGTAAAGCGGTACGGCAAAGGGATTTTTCCTTCTCGCCGCGTGGTGAGGCAGCAGGTTTGGCGTGCCGGCGGCTGAGCCGGTCCGGAATTTTGCATCTTAAATATGCAGGCGAACCAGATACAAAGTGCGCGCGAAGAAGCGCGGAGTGCTGCACGGAAATTCTTTTTTTTCAATCACAGGACGGTGAGAGTCCAATGAAGTCTCTTTATACGGAGCTTGGATGGCTGCCGAGGACGCCCGAGGATTTTTCAGCGCAACTGAAGGCCGCGGTCAGTGCCGAAGGGCCGTTGGGGCGTGAGTTTCAGGCGCTGGCCTCGTATGCGCTGGATGTAAACCAGTTGACGAAGCTGGCGAGAGCGATTGCGAAGGCGCGAGCCGAGGGTAAATCGCTCGATCCGCTTACGACCTTCAAGCTCGCGGTGCTGAGCAACTCGACGATTGATTTTATTGTGCCTGCGCTCGTGGCCACGGCTGCGCGGCACGGCATTGCGCTGGAAGTGATTCAGCCCTCCTACGACCAGGTGGCACAGGAGGCGCTGACGCCGGACTCAAAGGTAAACAGCGCCAGGCCCGACGCCGTGCTCTTTGCGCTGGACTATCGCGCCCTGCCGCTGAAGCTGGCGCTGGGCGATGCGGGCGGAGCCGAGGCCGGCATCGCGGGCGTGATGGGATATTTTCAGGCGCTGCGCAATGGCATCAAGGCGAATTCCAATGCGCTCTGCATCTTTCAAACGCTGGCCGCGCCGGCGGAGACGCTCTTTGGCAGCCTGGACCGCGCACTGCCCGGAACGCTGCGCAATCTCATCGATGGCATCAACCGCGAGCTGAGCCAGTTTGCGCTCGCCGAGGGCGACGTGCTGCTCGACGTGGCCGGCATTGCCGAGGCCGTGGGCCTTGCCAACTGGCACGACCCGCAGCTCTGGAACATGGGCAAGTTCTCCTTTGCCGACGAGATGATTCCGCTCTATGCCGACCATGTCGGGCGCGTGGTTGCGGCAATCCGCGGCAAGAGCAAAAAGACGCTGATTCTGGACCTCGACAACACGGTCTGGGGCGGCGTAATCGGCGACGACGGCCTTGAAGGCATCAAGGTGGCACAGGGCGACGCGCGCGGCGAGGCGCATCTGGCGGTACAGCGGCTGGCGCTCGACCTGCGGCAGCGCGGCGTCATTCTTGCGGTCTCGTCGAAGAACACCGATGAGATTGCGCGCGTTCCCTTCGAGCAGCATCCGGAGATGCTGCTCAGGCTCGAACACATCGCGGTCTTTCAGGCCAACTGGAACGACAAGGCCACGAACATTCAGGCGATTGCAGAGGAGCTTTCACTCGGCCTCGACGCGATGGTCTTTCTGGACGACAATCCGGTCGAGCGCGGGCTGGTTCGCAAGCTGCTGCCGCAGGTATCCGTGCCGGAGCTGCCCGAAGAGCCGGCGTACTACGCGCGGACGCTGGCGGCTGCCGGGTACTTCGAGGCCGTGGCCTTTGCCTCCGAAGATCTGAAGCGCGCCGGCTTCTACCAGGACAACGCCAAGCGGGCGCAGTTGCAGAAGCAGGTGGGCGGCGTGGACGCCTATCTCGCCTCGCTCGACATGACGATCACCTTCCAACCCTTTGACGCCACGGGCCGGGCGCGCATCGTGCAGCTTATCAACAAATCGAACCAGTTCAACCTGACGACGCGCCGCTACACCGAGCCGGAAGTTACGGAAGCTGAAAACGACCCGCAGGTCTTCACACTTCAGGTGCGGCTGGCGGATGTCTTCGGCGACAACGGCATGATTAGCGTCATCCTCTGCCGGCCCGCCGGAACCGCTTCCGACAAGACAAAGACATGGGAGATCGACACCTGGCTGATGAGCTGCCGCGTGCTGGGGCGCAAGGTGGAGCAGATGGTGCTGCGCGAGATTCTGTCCCGCGCACGCGCCGCGGGCATTGAGAAGCTGACCGGCGTTTACAAGCCTACCGACCGCAACAAGCTCGTGATCGACCACTATGCGAAGCTGGGATTCACGAAGATCGGTCCGGAGCCGGGACAGGACGAGTCCGGCATCACGCGCTGGGAACTCGATGTAAGCGCGGCAGAGCCGGAGGCCGCGCCGATGAAGGTGGTTTCGCTGGGCTTTGACGAGGTAAAGGAGCAGACAGTCGCATGAGCGAAATCAGCACGGCGGGTCCGGATGCCAAAGAGCCCAAACTTCCCCTGCGGGATTGGATTCTTCTTCCACTTCTGAGTCTTGCCACCATTGCTGTTTGCCTGATCGGCACGGAGGCGGCGGCGAGACATTTCTTCACGGCGTATCTGGAAAATGTCTGCATGGTGGACGACGCCAGAATCGCGTGGCGCTACCAGCATAACTGTGCGACGGAACAGAAGACCGCCGAAGGGCCAAAGGTCTCCGTCTATTACAACAACTGCGGCTATCGCACCAAGGAACCATGCGGGCCGACGCCGCCGGGAACGACACGCATCGCGCTGCTCGGCTCTTCGATTGGCGAAGGTACCTACGTCGATTACGACCACCAGTTTTCAACCCGCACTGCGAGCGCGTTGACCCAGGCGCTGGGCCGGCCGGTCGAGGTGCAGAACCTGAGCCGCGCCGGGTGCTACCCCATTTGCGCGTACCGGCTGGTAGACGAAGCGCTGGCGCTCAAGCCGGATGTGCTCGTCATGGTGATCGATCCCTATGACGTGGAGCACATCCAGCCGGATGACGTGACCGATCCGAACAAGCCTCTTCCGCCGCGGAGAGTCGCTCTGGCAAACGCCTCGCATCCTACGCTCATTGGCCGGCTGAAGGGCCTGGTTATCGAAAGCTCCACAGGACTGGCTGCCGAGCACTTCCTCTTTCAAGGAGACAGCGCGTTATATGCGCGCATGTACCTGCAGAATGGCGACCGCGCAGGCTACCTGCATGCTCCACTCTCGCCGGCGTGGAAAGAGCGGCTGAAGAATTACGAGTTTTTTCTGGATGCGATTGCAAGCAAGGCCAGGGCCGCGAATGTGCCGGTAGTGCTCGAAAACATTCCCAACTTCGCGCAATCGGCAACAGCCAAGCTGCCGTCTCCGCCTCCTCAGGTGGACCCGTATGCCTTTGACAAGCAATTGAAGGAGATTTGCGAACGGCATGGGATACAGTTTGTGGATTCCCTGCCCTACTTCCAGCGGCTGGCGAATGTCAGCACCGCCTACTATGTTGTGGACACGCACCCCAACAGCGAAGGACATGCGCTGATCAGCCAGGCCCTCGTGGACGGATTGCTGAAAGAACAGAGAGCGGCGCTGGAAAGAACCCATGCCCCGCAGCCGCAAACGGGCAACGGGCTCTAGAACGCAGGACGGGGTTTCCGCATAGGATTTCCGCGCAGGATTGCGGACAACGGGAGAGAACCTTTGGATTCAGCTTCGTTTCAGTTTGTGCTTTTCGGCATTCTAGCGGCCATTCTCTCGAACCTTGGCAAGTCTCCCGCCTGGCGTTCGGTGGTTCTGTTCGTGGCAAGCATCGTCTTCCTTGCCTTCATCGCGCACAACCCGGTTGTCTTTCTGCCGCTGGCGGGCTTTCTGGCGCTGGGCTTCGCCTGCCTCAAGCTCATCGAGCGCGGCTGGGCAAAGTGGCTGCCCGTCTGCCTGGCGGTGACGATCTTTGTCTATATCTGGCTCAAGAAATATACCTTCCTGCCGGAAGGCATATTTCTGCACGCTCCCTATCTCACCCTCGGGCTCTCCTACATCTTCTTCCGCGTGCTGCACCTGCTCATCGAAGCCGGAGACGGGGCCGGAGACGGAAACGCCGAGCGCCGCGTCGGGCTGGGAGCCTACCTGCTTTACACGCTGAACTTCACGACCTTCGTCTCCGGCCCCATCCAGCGCTACGACGAGTTCGCCCGCGATCAGTTCACGACAACTCCGATTGCACTCGGGCCGCGCACCGTGGGCTTGCAACTGGAGCGCATCATTCGCGGCTTTTTCAAAGTGAATGTGCTGGCAATGGTCCTCCACAACATGCAGGAATACGCGCTGGCGCAGCTCACGCAGCCGATTTCGCCCGCGCACAGGCTCTTTGCGGCCCTCCAGTTGGCAGTCGTTTATCCCATCTTTCTCTACGCCAACTTCTCCGGCTACATCGACATCGTCATCGCGCTGGCGCGGTTGATGCGCCTGCGGCTGCCGGAGAACTTCAACCGGCCTTTCTCCGCCGCGTCGGCGTTGGAGTTCTGGAACCAGTGGCACATTACGCTGTCGAACTGGCTCAAGGTGTATGTTTACAATCCGCTTCTGCTATCGCTGATGCGGCGGCTCACCTCGCAGGCGATTGAGCCGTTTCTCGGCGTCTTCTGCTTCTTCGTGACTTTCTTCCTCGTCGGCGTGTGGCACGGGCGGACCTCAGAGTTCCTTTTCTACGGCGTCCTGACCGGCGCGGGCATGTCGATCAACAAGCTCTGGCAGATCCTGCTGACACGCGCGATGGGGCGCAAGGGCTATCGCGGGCTGGCGGGCAATTCCGTCTATAAATCGCTGGGCCGCGGCCTGAATTTTGTATGGTTTTCCTTCACGCTTTTCTGGTTCTGGGCTGACTGGAGCCAGATCAAAACAATCTTTGGCTCGCTCAGCGCGGCACAGTGGGCTCTTGTATCGCTGGCCGCATGGATCGGCATGACGGTCGTGCTGGCAGCCTGGGAGTGGCTGCGCGGAGCGCTGCTGTCCATCAAGACCGCGGGAGGGCCAGTGCTCACCAGCCGCTACGCACGCGTGGTCTATGCCACGGCTCTGGCGCTGGCCTCCGTCGCCATCGTCTCCCTGCTGCAACAGCCTGCTCCGGACGTTGTTTACAAACAGTTCTAGGCCGCGTCCGGAAGACTCGCGCGAACGCTTGCACGGCGTGGGGCGTCTTGCGTTAGTGGCAGCACTTGCGCGGCCAGCTTTGCCGCGCTGGGTGTTTATACTCAACTCGCTGTCCAATGCGGTGCGATGCAAATTCTTGGAACCATCCTTGCCGGGCTGCTGGGGCTGGCCTTCGGCAGCTTTCTCAACGTCTGCCTGAGCCGCTGGCCGGAGGGCGAAAGCGTGGTGCGGCCACGCTCGCACTGCCGCGCCTGCGGAAGCGAGTTGGCTTGGTGGGAGAATGTGCCGGTTGCGAGTTGGCTGGCGCTGCGCGGGCGATGCCGGACGTGCGGCTCGTGGATCGGTGCGCGGTATGTGCTGGTAGAGCTGGCGGTGGGGGTGTTGTGGGCCTATCAGGCGTGGGGAGTTCTCGCACTTGCTACTGCTTCGGATGTACCCGCTATCTCACCTTTCCTGCACTGGAACCTTTACAACAGCCTTGCGAGAACGCTCGCATGGTTTCTTTTTTATTGGCTTGTCATTGCACTGGCGTTTCTCGATGCTGAAAATCTATGGCTGCCTGACTGGCTCACCATTCCCGGAATTGTCATTGGATTTGCTTCAACAGTAATCTACGAAGCTGTCGGGATTTCGTATTCCGATGCTCCACTCCCTCTCCAACAGACAGCAGTCACCGTTTCGGTTCAGCTAGCCATTAGCATCACGGCAGCAGCAGCGCTGATTCTGCTTATTCGCTGGATTTACCGGCTGGTGCGGAGGCAGGAGGGACTGGGCCTCGGCGATGCGAAGCTGATGGCAATGCTGGCGGCGTGGCTGGGACTGCCCGGCGCGTTGCTGGCGTTTTTTATTGGCGTGGTGCTGGGCGGAGCGGTTGCGGCTGGGATGCTTGTCTTGCCGAAGCGCGACAGCGCAGCATGGGGCACGCGGCGATTGCCGCTGGGGACGTTTCTGTGTGTTGGCGGGGTGGTGAGCAGTTTGTGGGGGACAGCGATTGTGGACGCATATCTCAGGTGGGCGGGATTCTGATAGTTGTCTCACCCTTGCGTCAGAAAAAAGGCGCAAGGGTGGGACACGGAACATTTGTGCTATCCCACATCCCAACGGCAGGGATGTGGTGCCCAATTTTTCGGAAACGCATCGCAGCCTATTCCCTGTTCCCTGCCGTTTTCAGCCTTCCAGCCGAAAACGCGTCTCGGCAAGGCGGTAGAGCCTGCGCCAGACGAGGCGATTCATGGTGACGACCATCAGCGAGATGAGAATTGTCGCCAGCAGAATAATCGGAAAGCTGCCCGCATCGGTCGCCGAACTGATCTCCGCGCCCAACCCCACGGTCTGAATGATGCCAGTTTTCACGTGCGCGTATTCGGCCATCACGGACGCGTTCCACGCGCCGCCCGAGGCCGTTACCATGCCGGTGATGAGATACGGAAAGATGCCCGGCAGAATCAGCTTCGTCCAGCGCTGCCAGCGTGTGAAACGGAAGAGGCGTGTCACTTCGCGCAGGTCCGACGGGATCGACATGGCTCCGGCGATAACGTTGAAGAGGATGTACCACTGCGTGCCGAGCAGCATGAGCAGGATCGACCCGATGCCAAGCCCTCCGCCAATCTGGAGCAGGCCCATCAGCAGGACCGGATAGAAGGCCGAGGCCGGCACGGAGGCCATGACCTGCGCGACAGGCTGCACGATGCGCGCCAGCTTTGGGTTGAAGCCGATGGCCACGCCAGCGGGAATCGTCCACAGCGCCGAGATGAGCAGCGCCGCATTGACGCGCAAAAATGTTGCGAAGGCTCCGGCAAGCAGGTGGCGCATGTCGGCAAAGCTGATGGCGCGCAGCAGCGTAATGGCCTGCACCAGCGCCCATGCGGCTGCGATAAGAACAGCGACGGCGAGAGCCCAGAAGAAGAGCGCACCCTTGCTCTTATCGGCGTCGTCGTCGATGGGGCGAATGACCTGCGCGGCGCGGCTTCGCGCCAGGTGACGATAGATCGGTTCTTCGAGGCTCGTCCAGATCCGGCCCGGCAGCGACGAAAGACGCGAACGTCGCAGCAGCTCCAGAATCGGCGAATCGGCGCGGTCGGCGCTCTCCACCTGCTCGAATTTGAACTTGTCGCTCCAGGCGATGAGCGGGCGCCAGAGAAGCTGATCGGTAGCAACGACAATGAGAATAACGACGCCGATGCCGCTCAGCAGCGCCGTCACGTCGCCCGAGTCGGCGGCGGACTGAATGTAGGAGCCGAGGCCGGGAAGCTGGAAGTTGCGGTCGCCCATTGTAAACATCTCGCAGAGCATGAGCGCGAACCAGCCGCCTGCGACCGAGACAATCGAGTTCCACACCAGCCCGATGGCCGCGTAAGGCATCTCAAGCTGCCAGAAGCGCTGCCACGCCGAATATCGATAGATACGCGAGGCTTCGCTCATCTCGCGGGGGATGGATTTAAGCGAAGAGTAAAAGCTGAAAGCAAGGTTCCAGACCTGCCCCGTGAAGATGAGCATGATAACGCCCAGCTCAATGCCAAGCTGATGGCCGGGAATGAGCGCGACCATGGCGAGCACGACCGGCGGCAGAAAGCTCAGCACGGGGATGGATTGCAGAATGTCGAGGACTGCGACCATCCACGCTTCGATGCGCGGGTTGTAGGCGGCCGTGTAGCCGTAAGCGATAGCGAAGGCGAGGCTGAGCAGGTACGCAATGCCGATGCGGACAACGGAATAGAACGCGTAAAGCGGCAGCGCGCTCGGCGAGTGCGAGATGGGCACCACGGGCGATGGCGTGCCAAGCCAGTAGCGCGCAATATGGAGCACGCCGAAAAAGAGCGCGAGCGAGAAGAAGGCCACGCCGAGATCGATGACGAAGGGCCAACTCCGGACGGTAACGAGCGACCGCGCAAAGGGGTGCTGGAGCTTCACTCGTCGCCTCCGTCGGCTGTAGCCTCTTCCTCTTCGTCGGTGGGTAGGAAGAATCGGCGGCGGGAGGCGTCGAAGTCGAATAGCTCGGCATAGCGGCCCCAGGTGACGGCGGTCTCAAGCTGGCGCAGGCTCTCTTCGTCGCTGAACTGTTCGTCGAGCATGTCGAGGAAGAACTCTTCGGGCACGGTGTGGTCGCTTTTCGATTCCAGGGCGCGGACGATCTGGCGCAGCAACAGCACGTTGGTCGTGGCGGCCTCGCGAAAGAGTTCCTTCTGGCGGAGAATCTCGGAGTTGGCGAACTCGGCACCGCTCTCGGTGATGGCTGCGTCGCCTTCCTCCACCTTGAGAAAGCCGAGAAGCTGCGCGGCATCGACGATTGGCAGCAGGTCGTCGATCTCGAAGGCAAGATCGTCAGCCAGGCGATAGATGTCGTCGCGGCCAGCCTTGTCGAGCAGCAATTCGAGCAGGCCGGCAACGCCGCCGGGGCGCGCGTGGGGCAGCATCTGGTAGTGCATCTGGCGCTGGTCGCGGATTCTGCGGCCATCCTGCTGCGTGGGCGCTTCAGCGGGCGCGACATCGGGCCGCGTGAGCACCTTGTAGATGTAATCGACGAGTTGGGTAAAGGCGTCGGATTTGCGGTCGCGCGGCTGCGGAAGCTGCACGCGGAAGTCGGTGCGGATGTGGCCGGGATTGCGGCCGAGAACGATGATGCGGTCGGCCAGCAGGACGGCTTCTTCGATGTTGTGCGTCACGATGAAGACGGCGCGCGTCGGCATGGTCTTGTTCGACCAGAGTTCGAGTAATTCCGAGCGCAGGTTTTCCGCGGTCAGCACATCGAGGGCTGAGAAGGGCTCGTCCATGAAGAGGACTTCCGGCTCGACGACAAGGGCGCGGGCAAAGCCGACGCGCTGACGCATTCCGCCGGAGAGTTCCTTGGGATAAGCGGCCTGGAAGCCGTCGAGGCCAACGGTGTCGAGCATTCGCAGGCTGCGCTCGCGGCGCTCCTCGGGCGGCACACCGCGGGCCTGGAGCGGGGCTTCCACATTTTCCAGCACCGTGAGCCAGGGGAAGAGCGCGAAGCTCTGGAAGACGATCGAGACGTTGATCTGCGCCTCGGCGATGGGCTTGCCGTGCCAGTAAACCTGCCCCGCCGATGGCCGCGAGAGGCCGGTGAGCATTCGCAACATGGTGGATTTTCCCGAGCCGGAGGGTCCGAGCAGCGCCAGAATCTCGCCAGGGATGATTTCAAGATCGGTGGCCGAGATGACCTGGATGCGGTTTTCGCTTGGCTGGGCGTAGTATTTTTCGATTTTTTCGGCGCGGATGATGGCTTCGCCGGCGGGCGCCTGGATGGGGGTCAGGGTGGCTGCTTCCGTCATGCGCGGGTCTCCGGTAACAGGATAGGCGAGGGACCGGTTCCAGAAGCGAGTCCAGAAAACGATTCCGGGGGCGATTCCGCCGAGAATTTCAGTTTAAGAGACGAAAATTCAACTGCAGACGCTGCTGCAAGTGTAAAATGAGTCAGTTGCAATCGGGTAAAACCACTTCACAACCCGGCAGAGACTGGGAAATGCTGTGTTCTGGACCAGGTAGCCCGTTTGCCGGTTGTTCCTTAAACTGAGCGTATCATCGGATCACGTCTCTGTGTTGGCATCCGGTTTGTAAACAAGAGTTTGCCAAGGTTCATTTCTGCGAGGCGCGTTGAACTCGACCGTAACAAGGGATTCTAATTCCAGGTCGATATAGGAGATTATGGCTGAAAATTCCCCCAAACCAAGAGTATTGGTAGCCGATGACGAGCGTGTAATTGCCGACACGCTGTCGATGATTTTGAATCAGAGCGGCTTTGATGCGCGCGCCGTGTATTCGGGCGAGAAGGCGCTGGAGCTGGCGACGGACTTTCAGCCCGCAATGCTGATTTCCGACGTGATAATGAAGGATTTGAATGGCATTGACGCGGCGATCAAGATTCGTGCGCTGCTGCCAGGCATCAAGATTCTGCTTTTCTCAGGCCAGGCGGCCACGGCGGATCTGCTCGAAAAGGCGCGAGCGCAGGGCTACGACTTCGAGATTCTCGCCAAGCCCGTACACCCGCAGGATCTGCTGAACAAGCTGCGCAACGTGAAGTAAAGTGCAGCGGCCAAGAGAAGCGACCTTCGCTCGCTCGGGATGACGGCTCACAAACTTTGAAAATAGATCGGCCCGTCCACTTGGACAGGCCGATCTGCGTTTGGGCTGTACTTGCTTACCAGCTTAGTTCACCGTAAGCGTGATGGTAGTTTCGGGCGCGGGCGTGACAGCCGGAGTGCCGGTGCCTGTAATGGTGAATTGGTACGCGCCCGCAGTGGTGCCGGGGATGGAGTTGCCTCCGCCGCCACCGCTGGTGCTCGTACTACCGCAGGCTGAAAGAGTGCCGAGCGCGGCGACGAGAACGAAGATGCCAAGCATCGTGCGCCA
This sequence comes from Terriglobales bacterium, assembly GCA_015655195.1. Lineage (GTDB taxonomy): Bacteria > Acidobacteriota > Terriglobia > Terriglobales > Acidobacteriaceae > Telmatobacter. Next base: position 6,684 of record JAATFM010000103.1, on the reverse strand, counting down.
GACGCGACGGCGGGCCGGGATTCCAAAGAAGGTGAGCAGCGCGAGCAGTGCAGCCGCTCCCGCCTTGACCGGAACTGAGTTCGAGCCGGATTTGGCCAGATGGCCGTCAACGGCGTTTGAAGTGGCTGCGGTAGTGGAGAAGTTCACCGTAGCCGTGCCGCTGGTGGCGGAAGAGCTGAGCGTGACCGGCGAGCCAGTGATGGAGCAGGTTGGCACGTGAACCGCGCCGGTGGGCGAGTTGGCGAGGATACAGGCGAGCGAGACGGTGCCGCTGTAGTTGTTCACGGTGCTGACGGTGACGGTGGCAGTCGTGGTGCCGCCCGCCGTGACCGAGGGAGCCGTTGACGGCGGCGCAACCGTATAAGCGGATGCCGCGACCATGACGGAAGCCGAGCCGGTAGCAGGGTTGTAGTTGCTGTCGCCGCTATAGGCAACGCTGAGGCTGTCCGTACCGGCCGTGAGGCTGTTGGCCGGGATGGTAAAGGTATACGCGCCGGCAGCCAGCGTCTGCGCACTGGAGGTATAGCCGCCGCCGGAGAGTGTGACCTTACCGGTGGGCGTAGCGCCGGAGCCGGTAACAGTAACGGGCACACTGAGCGATTGGCCAGTGACAATGCTGGAGGAGGCAGGGGTAACGGTGACGGTAGGCGTAAGCAGTGGAGGCTGCGTCACACTCACGCTGGTTGACCCGGTGGCTGCGAGATAGCTGCTATCGCCGCTGTAGCTGACGGTAAGCGTATCGGTGCCAACGCTCAGCGAACCGGCGGGAATGGTGAAGGCATAGCTGCCGGAAGAAAGCGTCTTCGCGCTGGTTGCGTAGCCGCCGCCGGAGAGAGCGATCGTTCCGGTAGGCGTGGCGCCAGAACCGGTGATCGTGGCGGTCACAGTCAGAGACGCATTCGACAGGATGCTGGTGGAGGAAGGCGTCACGGTAACGGTAGGCATAAGTGCGGCAACGGAAACCGTGGCCGTGCCGGTAGCGGAGCCGTAGCTGCTGTCGCCGGTGTAAGAAACCGTCAGGGTATCCGTGCCCACAGGCAGCGAACCGGCGGGAATGTTGAAGGTGTAAGCGCCGCCGGAGAGCGTTTGCACGCTGGAGGAATAGGAGCCGCTGATGAGAGCAACCGTTCCCGTTGGCGTGCCGGTGGAGCCGCTGACACTAACGGCAACCGAGAGCGACTGGCCGGTGGTGATGCTGGTGGCAGCCGGCGTAACGGTCAGTGTGGCTGTAGCTGCCGTGGCTGCTGTGCCCCAGTAGTTGACGAGTTGCGTTGCGTCCACGCTACCCAGACCCGAAGCCAGGTCATAGCCGGTTCCGGTGTCGTAGCCGGTGAGGAAGTAGTTGCCGGCAGCGTTCTTGCTGCAGTTCGGCGTGCCCGGAGTGCAGGGCACGGAGTTGTTGCCCACGGTAACGTCGTGGAAGATGGCCGCCGCGTGAGGCCCGTTGTAAAGGTCGTAGAGAGACTGCGCAGCCGCCATGCCAATGCGGCCGCCGGCCTTCTGCTGCACCAGTGCAAGGATGCCGGCAAAGGCGGGCGACGCGGCCGAGGTGCCTCCCACGCCGGAGAAGACGAAGGTACTCTGGCCGTTGATCGTGGTGTCGGCACAGTTGTCGGTGACAGTCTGGTTGGTTCCACTCAGGATGCCGGTGTTATCGTTGCAAGTCAGCCAGATGGCGTCATACACGGCGTTGCCGGCCATGAGGGAAACATCCGGCAGGTCACGGACGCCGTCATTCGGCACGCCCGCGCCGCGCTGCCAGGATGGCTTGGTGTAGCCGCCGCTGCAGCCGTTGAGAGTGCTGCTGCTGTTATTGGAAGAGCAGGAGCTTTTACCGCCGCTACCGGCCACGATGTTCGTCTTGCCGTTGTTGTATAGCGGAGCGTTGGAGTCGATCGTCGTGTTGATGGTGGTGGAATCGTTCCAGGGGGATTCGGGAATGTAGGAGAGAGCCGAGCGATAGAAGTTGCCGGAGTTGCCGGTGCTGCCGGTGGCGGTACTGGCATAGCTGGAAAAGTTCGCAGCCAGCACGTCAAAATCCGTGCCGCCGACGGCGATGTTATACGGCGTGGAAGCGTACCCGCTCACCTGCAGACCGTATGTGGCTGTCTGATTGTTGTTGAAGTCGTCGCAGCCGGCCGAGCCGTTGTCTCCGGCGGAGATGGTAACGGCTGTTCCCTGCGCCGCGAACTCCTGCCACCATTGATTCAGAAGCTGATTGCTGGCCGCGGTCAATCCCGCTTCGCACTCGCCGAAGCTGAGGCTGAAGATGTCGACTTTGTCGTCGGTGATGGCCTGCTCGATGGCAAGGCTGAGGTTGGAAGAGGTATAGAAGTCGATGGTGGCGCCGGGGGCCATGCCTCCGGAGATCTCCAAGTCGAGATAGGCCTCGCCACCCGCGTCGCTGGTGCTGGGTTCGGAGGGCGGAGCCGCAGCGATGCTTGTCACGGTGGGCTGGGTGGTATCGCCGACGAACTGTGAACGGTAGTTGGCTACGGTTGCGGGAAGGATGGTGGCTTCTCCGCCGATGCCGATGGTGACACCGACGCCGGTGTAGCTCGTTCCTGAGGAGAAGCCGCCGTTGAAGCTGTTTGGCGTGTCGTAGATGGTGGCTGCGTCAGCGGGAGTCAGGAAGAGCAAATACGGGCTTGAGCTTCCGGCGGTGGTCAGCATGGGCGCAGGCGTCGCAGTTTCCACATCGGCGCGGGTCAGGCGCTTGAGCTGGGAATCGTATCTGCCCATGCCGCCGTTAACATGATGCGGCTTCGGATGAATGGTATCGAGCTGCGCTACGCCGGAGACGACGGGCGCGAGCGCGGCGGGAATGCTGGGATTGGTAACGTTCGCCAGAAATTCTTCGCCATTCGCATTGAACGAGTGAATCTCGGTGTGGAATGCGGTCTCGATCTGCGCCACGGAGCCGGAAAAGGCAATGCTGGTGTGCCCCGGCGCGACAGGCAGGACAGTGAGGCCCTGCCCCTGAAGCCAGGTGACAAGCGTGTCGATGTCCGCTTCGGCGGGACCGTAGAGCTTTCCGAATTCCTGCGGCGTAAGCCACTTGTGGTAGTTCGGCGAGGAGGGGTCGAGCTGCCCGCGCATGAACGTCTCAAGCGCTGCTTCCTGCTGCGGCGAGCGGGCAAGGACGAGGCGCGCGAAGCTTATCTGCGCGTTTTCAGAGGCGCGTCCGCGGTCAAACTCGGCGCGGGCGCGGCCCGGAACTCCGCCGCGCAGCATAGTGAGCGCGGATTCATCTACAGGAGCGACGATGCGCTGCGGCACGATGCCCTGCTGTGACTGGAGCCCGGAAGAGCAGAGAAGCAAAAGAAAAACAACGCAGAGAGAAACGAGGCGAGTGCGGTGCATAGGTGTGCACAGACCTTTCGCAAAGGAGAATGGTGGAACCTGGATTGTAGAATGCCGGGCACGGCTAACATAAATGGCCCGTTCGGGTTAGTAATACAGTTTACGCGCCGTACCGTCATTTTGCACCGAACGAAAGTAACAGAGCCGGTGTTACGGCAGCACTCATCCCACAGGCTGCACAGTTCCCTTGCCTGTCAGCTCCTCGACCCGCTCGATCCATCCTTTATCCGCGGCTACGGACATCCGCTCCGGCTCAAGAATCACGGCGTACTCGCCCTTCTTCTCAAGATGCAACATGACTTTGCCGGGGCCAGGCGCGGCATCGGCGGCGGAACGCAGGCTGCCGAGCATCTCCTCCGTGATGCGGTCGAGATTGATGCGAATACGAATGCCCGCCGGCAGCTTGACCTGCACGGAATCGAGCGCCTGGATGGAAATGATCGACAGCTTCGGCGCTGCGTCTTCGTCGCCCATCAGCGTGCCGCGAATCAGCACCGGCGCTTCCGTCTTGAGCTGCTCGGAGAGCCGCTCGTAATCGCGGCTGAAGGCAATCAGCTCGATCTTGCCGGTCGCGTCTTCGAGCGCGGCCTGCGCATAGAGCTTCTGGTCGCGCTTGCTCTTCTGCACGCGGAGGCCGTGAATGATTCCCGCGATCTGGAGCTCGTCAGCGGGGTCCGATTCCTTGCCCCAGCGGCGCTCGGCCGGCTTGCGCTCCAGCGCCTCTGAAACAGGAATGACGCCGGGAAGGTTGCGAAGCTTTTCAGCGTACTTGTCGAGCGGATGGCCGGAGACAAAGAAGCCGAGAACCTCCTTCTCGTTGGCCAGGCGCTCGCCTTCTTCCCAGTCGGCCACGCGCGGCAGATCGTCTGCCGGCTTGCCGGCGGCTGGCGCATCGTCAAAGAGGCCGAAAAGGCCGCCCTGCCCCTGCGCCGCGTCCTTCTGCGCCTTCTGCGCGCGCTCCATTGCCCTGTCAACCGTGGCAAAGAGCGGTCCGCGCTTGCCAAGCGTATCGAGAGCGCCGGCCTTGATAAGCGATTCAATGACGCGCTTGTTCATCACGCGCAGATCGACCTTCTCGCAGAACTCCCAGATGGAGGTAAAGCGGCCGCCGACGGCCTCGCGTGCCTGCATGATGGATTCAATCGCGTTGCCGCCGACGTTCTTCACCGCGGCCATGCCGAAGCGGATCGCTTCACCGTGCGGCGTGAACTGCGCGCCGGAGACTTGCACGTCTGGCGGCTCGACAGAAATGCCCATCTCCTTGCATTCGGCAATGTACTTGACGACGTTTTCGGGCTTCGAAGTTTCCGACGTAAGCAGCGCGGCCATGAACTCAACCGGGTAGTGCGTCTTGAGATAGGCGGTCTGGTAGGAGACGAGTCCGTAGGCGGCGGAGTGCGACTTGTTGAAGCCGTAGCCGGCGAACTTCTCCATCTGGTCGAAGATCTCTCCGGCAGTGTCCTTGGGATGCTTGTTGGCTGCGGCTCCGCTCATAAATCGCTCGCGCTGCTGCGCCATCTCCGCGGGATTCTTTTTGCCCATCGCGCGGCGCAGCAGGTCGGCTTCGCCCAGCGAGTAGCTGGCGAGAACGTTGGCAATCTGCATTACCTGTTCTTGATAGACGATGACACCGAGCGTCTCTTTCAGGAGGGCTTCCAACTCGGGCAGCATGTACTCCACCTTGCGCCGGCCCCACTTGCGCTCGATGAAGTCGTCCGTCATGCCGCCCTGGATCGGGCCGGGGCGAAAGAGCGCCGTGAGCGCTGTCAGGTCTTCGAGCTTGTCCGGCTTGTAGCGGCGCAGGATGTCGCGCATTCCGTTCGACTCGAACTGGAAGATGCCGGAGGTCAGCGCCGAGTGGAAGATTTTCTTGAAGGTCTCTTCGTCGTCGAGTGGAATGGTTTCAATGTCAACCTTGACGCCGCGATTGCGCTCGATGAGCGCGAGGCAGTCGGTGATGACGGTGAGCGTCGTCAGCCCAAGAAAGTCCATCTTGAGCAGGCCCATCTTTTCGACGGCCTTCATGTCGTAGGCCGTCACGATTTCGTCGTTCTTGGTCTTGGCAATGGGAACGAGATCGATGAGCGGGCGCGGAGCAATGACAACCGCCGACGCGTGCACGCCGGAGCCGCGCACAAGACCTTCCAGCTTCTTCGCCGTGTCGATCAGTTCACGGACCTGCGCCTCGCCGTTGTAAGCCTTGGCGAAATCGGGAACTTCTTCGAGCGCTTTATCGATCGTCATTCCCACGGTGGTGGGGATGAGCTTGGCAATGCGGTCCACGTCGCCGTAAGGCATGTCGAGGGCGCGACCGCAGTCCTTGATGGCGGCCTTGGCGGCCATCGTGTTGAAGGTGATGATCTGCGCCACCTGATCGCGACCGTACTTGCGCGTCACGTAATCGATGACTTCGCCGCGGCGGTTCATGCAGAAGTCCACGTCAATATCGGGCATCGACACGCGCTCGGGATTGAGGAATCGCTCGAAGAGCAGAACGTTCTGCATGGGATCGATGTTCGTAATCTCCATGCAGTAGGCGACGAGCGAGCCAGCGCCGGAACCACGCCCAGGGCCGACGGGGATGCCATTGTCGCGAGCGTACTTGATAAAGTCCCAGACGATCAGGAAGTAGCCCGAGTACTTCATCTGGTGAATGATGCCGATTTCATAGTTCAGCCGCGCTTCATACTCGGCAATGGTTTTGCGAAGCTGGCCGCGCTCCTGCAACTGGCGAATCGCGGTGTCGATGCGCTTCCGGAAGCCCTGACGGCAGACCTGCTCGAAGTAGCTGTCAATGGATTCGCCTTCGGGAACGTCGAACTGCGGGAAGGGATTGTCGACTGGGTGGAGCTTGAGGTTGCAGCGCTCGGCAATCTCCATGGTGCGCGCCAGAACGCTATTGTTATCGGGGAAAAGCCGCGCCATCTCGTCGGCGCTTTTCACAAAGAACTGGTCGGAGTCGAATTTAAAGCGGTTGGCGTCGTGGACCTTCGCTCCGGTCTGCACGCAGAGCATCACGTCGTGGGCGTGCGAGTCTTCGCCGCAGAGATAATGCGAGTCGTTGGTGGCGAGCATGGGAATGCCAAGCTCTTTTTCAAGCCGGAAGAGATCGTTCTGAATCTTGCGCTCGGCTTCGAGTCCCTGATCCTGAATTTCAAGGTAAAAATTGCCGCGGCCAAAGATGTCCTGATACTGCTGCGCGACGGACTTGGCCTTTTCGTAGTGCCCTTCGCTCAGCTCCTCGCAAATCTCGCCGCTCAGGCAGCCGGAGGTGCAGATGAGGCCCTTCGAGTTCTCCGCGAGATACCGCTTGCTGATGCG
>JAATFM010000025.1 GCA_015655195.1 Terriglobales bacterium | reverse complement strand
GGCACAGATGGCGTGCCGCGCGACGACGAGGCCGAGCAGTTCTGGATCGAGGCCGGCGTGCCCAGGGAGCGCATCCGGGCTTATGGGTTGAAGGACAACTTCTGGCAGATGGGCGAGACCGGCCCCTGCGGCCCGTGTTCGGAAATCTTCTACGATATGGGGCTCGAAGCGTCGGAGACAGGTAAAGATTTGCCCTTCGGCGAAGACGACGCTCGCTACGTTGAAATCTGGAATCTTGTCTTCATGCAGTTTGACCGCTCGGCTGTTGTGGAGAACGGCAAGACCGTCGGCTACAAGCTCGCTCCGCTGCCCAAGCCCTCCATCGACACTGGCATGGGCCTCGAACGTCTGGCTGCGGTTCTACAAGGCAAGATTTCTAACTTCGAGACAGACCTTTTCACGCCGCTTATCGAAACCGCCGCAAAACTTACCGGCGTTGCGAATGAAGTCTCGAACGCATCCCTCCGCATCATCGCCGACCACGCACGCGCCGCAACGTTTCTCATCAACGATGGCGTGCTGCCTTCCAACGAAGGCCGCGGCTACGTCCTGCGCAAAATTCTCCGCCGCGGCATCCGTCACGGAAGATTGTTGGGGCAGGAGCAGCCGTTTCTCTTCGAGATGGTCTACGCAGTCCGCGATCTGATGAGCGGTGCCTATCCCGAGCTCAACGACTCCGCCGACCGCGTAGCCAAAGTCATCGAAGCCGAAGAAAAGCAGTTCGACCGCGTACTGAAAATCGGCTCGAAGCAACTTGATGAAGACATCATCAATGCGATTTACGTTGCGGCACTAAGAGGCTTCAGTGCTGAGCACAAGCTTGGCCTCGCTGAAGATGTAATTTGGACACGCGCAGGTGCCTATGCAGACACACTTCTAGCCTTAAAATCCGAGGCCGGCAAAGAGCAATTTGAGTGGCAGTTGGCCAGTGACTCGATCTTCCAATCCACCGAACGCAATGTCGAGGATAAGGACGTATCCGACTTTCTGAAAGCTCTTCGAGATAGAAGATTTCGGGCAACGCTTGATGGTAGACGAGCCTTTCATCTTTACGAAACCTATGGTCTGCCACTTGACTTCATCATGGATGCGGCCCGAGATGCTAACGTCAACCTCGATATGCCGGGCTTCGAGGCGGCCCGCGCCGAAGAGCAGGCCCGCGCTCGCGCTTCGTGGAAGGGCGGCAGCCAGAAGACTGCCAGCCCCGCTTATCGCGAGTTGCCGAAGACCATTTTTGAAGGCTACAAACAGCTTGCCTCGATGAACTCCGAAGTCCTCGCCATCGTGAAGGACGGTGTTGGTGTTCCCGCAGCAAAGGCTGGTGAGCTGGTCGATGTGGTTCTGGACCATACAAGCTTTTACGGCGACTCGGGTGGACAGGTGGGCGATACTGGCGTCTTTACTTCAGCGGACGGCAATACGACCGTGGCAGAGATTCAGGGCTGCGTGCTGCCTGTACAGGGAGTGCGTGCGCACAAGGCGCTGCTCAAGCAAGACCTTGCCGTCGGCGATCATGTAAACACCATTGTCGATGGCGTGCGGCGCGATGCGATCCGGCGCAATCACACTGGCACACACCTGCTCCACGCGGCGCTACGGCAAGTCCTTGGAACGCACGTCAAGCAGGCAGGCTCGCTCGTCGATCCCACGCGCCTGCGCTTCGACTTCTCCCACTTCGCGCAGGTGGCGGACGAGGAGTTACAGGAAATCGAAACTATCGTCAACCGCGAAATCCTCTCAAATGCCAAGGTCGAGACGCTCGAAGATGTGCCGATTGACGTGGCCGTGAACGAGTATCACGCCATGGCGCTCTTCGGCGAGAAATATGGTGACAAGGTGCGTGTTGTGAAACTCTCCGACGGTTTTTCCACGGAGCTTTGCGGTGGTACGCACACCGCTGCCACCGGCGAGATTGGTCTGTTGAAGCTGACCAGCGAAGGCGCAGTTTCCTCCGGCGTGCGGCGCGTGGAAGCGATCAGTGGCTTCGGCTCGCTTGACGCTTTCCGCCGCGACTTCGAGGTGGAAAAGCTTGCCGCGCGCCTTGCGCCTTCGCCCACGCTCGGTCCCGCAGCGGCGCTCGACCAGCGGTTCATCGCGCAGGAAGAGGAGTTGAAAAAGCTGCGCCGCGAGCTCGACGAGATGCGGATGAAGTCGGCTTCGGGTGGGCTCGACGATGTGCTGGCGCAGGCTGTCGAGGTAAAAGGCGTCAAGGTTTTGCGGCATCGCGCGGATCAGTTGGAACGTGGGCAGCTTCGCACACTCGTGGACAATCTGAAGCAGAAGGCTGGCGAGGCTGTTGTCGTGCTCGCATCCGCACAGCCGGAGGGCAAGGTCGCTATCATCGCCGGTGTCACGCCGTCGCTCATCAAGCGCATTCAGGCCGGCAAGCTCGTGGGCGCGGTGGCGAAGCTCGTGGGCGGCTCCGGCGGCGGCAAGCCGGAGATCGCCGAGGCCGGCGGCAAGGACCCATCGCAAATTGACGCCGCTCTGGCCGCCGTTCCGCAGATCGTCGGCGAGTTGATCGCGTAATCCGCGCCTGTCTCATCATGCCGAAGCTGCCCAGCCCGAGGACGAAGCCCGACAATCGCGAAAGATTCGCACAGCGTGGCGATAACGATGGATTGAGCGATGATGCGGCGCTTCGCGCCGCTCTGCTCGCATGGTACGCGGCGAACAAGCGCGACTTGCCCTGGCGCGGAGCAGAGGCCCCTTATGCGATCTGGGTCTCGGAGATCATGCTTCAGCAGACGCGCGTGGCCGCGGTGATTGATCGCTACACAGCGTTTATGGCCCGTTTCCCGATCGTGACAGCGCTTGCTGCCGCGCCGCAAGAGGAAGTTCTCGCGCTGTGGAGCGGCCTCGGCTACTATCGCCGCGCGCGAATGCTGCATAAGGCTGCGCAGCTTGTTGCGGCTGATTATCGCGGCACACTGCCGGCCACATCCGCCGAGCTTCGCAAGCTGCCCGGCATCGGCGCGTATACGGCCGCGGCGATTGCCAGCATCGCGCATGGCGAGCCAGTCGCTGTGGTCGATGGCAACGTGGAGCGCGTTCTCTGCCGCCTGGCCGGATGGGAAGAAGGCGAGCCAGCGCTACGCCGCAAGGTCGAGGAGCGTGCCGCACGGCTGCTCGATCCGAAACACGCCGGCGACTTTAACCAGGCAATGATGGAACTGGGCGCAACGCTCTGCTCGCCGCGCAATCCGCAGTGTGCCGCCTGCCCGCTGTTTGCCGGATGCAAGACACGCGGCGAGCACAAGACCGCTCCGAGAGCGAAGATGCAGAGCCGCGCGGTGGGCTGTGCGCTGGCGCTTCGCAAGCGGAAAGGCAAAGAAGAAGTTCTGCTGGAACAGCGGGCCGCCGCGCAGACTGTGATGCCGGGCCTGTGGGAGCTGCCCGTGCTGCGCTCGGCCGATGTGTTGGCCGAAGACCTGCGCCTGTGTGTGCGCCACGCCATTATGCAGGTCAATTATGATGTGCGTGTGCGCGCAGCCGGGGAGCGAGAAGTGAAAGCGCTCGCTGTCGCCGGCGGCCAGCGGCGCTGGGTTCCGCTGGATGAAGCCGTAAGCCTGCCGCTCACCGGCCTTGCCCGCAAGATCCTCACGCGTCTGCGCCTGTTGCCGTCCGCATAACGTTCGCAGTAGTGCCAGTCCACTGTTGTACGCAAACTGCATCTATCTTCTCGTTGCAAAGGATACGCATGAATTTGAGACCGATCTTTCTCGTTGCTGTTGGCGCTCTCTCCGCTGCTGCTGTTTCGGCACAGCAGGTTGCCGTTCCCACAATTCCGGGCCTGCCGCCCGCCGCGCGTGAGGCTGCCGAGTCTGTCAATCCCGAGCACATGCGGGCTCACGTGCGTTTTCTCTCGCTCGACCTGCTCGAAGGCCGCGGCCCCGGCACGCGCGGCGACAAGCTGGCCGCCGAGTACATTGCCACGCAGTTCGCGCTCAACGGGCTTGAGCCAGCCGGCGACGACGGAAGCTACTTCCAGAAGGTGCCGCTCTACGCCGTGCATACCGTGGAGAATAAGACCAGCCTTGCGCTGACGGTCGAGAACGCGAAAGGCGGCACGGGCAGCATCCCGCTGGCTTACGGGACCGAGATCGTCCTCAAGGACCAGACCGGCCAGGCGAGCGCCGAGATCGACGCGCCGATTGTCTTCGTCGGCTACGGCATTCACGCGCCGGAGTACCACTGGGACGACTATGCCGGTGTCGATGTGAAGGGAAAAATTGCGCTTGTCATCGTGAACGAGCCGCCTTCGGACGATGAAAAATTCTTCAAGGGCAAGGCGCTCACCTACTACGGTCGCTGGACCTACAAGTACGAGGAAGCCGCTCGGCGCGGCGCGGTGGGCGTTCTCATCATTCACCGCACCGATCTGGCGAGTTATGGCTGGGAGGTTGTTCGTAATTCGCAGGCCATTGAAAAGAGCTATCTCGAAGGCGATCCCGACGCCACGCTCCGCGCCGCTGCATGGATTCAGCACGATGTGGCGCAGAAGCTCTTCCATGCGGCGGAACTCGGCGATGTTGACTCGCTGATAGATAAGGCCGGCAAGCCCGGCTTCCACGCCATTGTGCTGCCCTTCCGGCTCAAGGGGCACATTGAGAGCCGCGTGCGGCGGTATATCTCGACCAATGTCGTTGCAAAGGTTCGCGGCGCGGCTGCGGGCGGGAATGCCGTCCTCTACACCGCGCACTACGACCACCTCGGCATCGATCCCGACGCCAAGGGAGACGGCATTTACAACGGCGCAGCGGACAACGGCACCGGCTGCGGCATCCTGCTCGAAATGGCGCGGGCCTTCGCGCAGTCCGGGCAGCGACCGCCGCACGATATGTACTTTGCCGCCGTTACCGCCGAGGAACAGGGGCTGCTTGGTTCGCAGTTTCTTGGAATGCACCCGCCGGTGCCGGCTGGGCAGATCACGCTCGACCTGAACTACGACATGTTGCTGCCCATCGGCGTGCCGCGCTCGGTTTCGCTCGGCGGCGCGGAGCGTATCGACTTCTGGCCCACGGTTCAGACCGTTGCCAAGGCCTTCGACCTGGCGCTGCTCCCCGATCCCACGCCCGGTGCCGGCCACTACTACCGCAGCGACCACTTCTCGCTGGCTCGCGTCGGCATTCCCGCGTTTTCCGTCGATCAGGGCGAGCTGTTCGAGGGCCACAATGAGGCTTGGGGCCGCGCGCAGGATGAGGACTACGTGGCCCATCACTATCACCAGCCCTCGGACGAGTTCGACCCCAAGTGGGACTTCCATGGTAACGCCAAGCTGGCGCGCTTCGGCTTTGTGCTCGGCTGGCTGGCGAGTGAGCAGGCTAAACCGGTGGAGTGGCAGCCGGGCGACGAGTTCGAGGCAGCGCGAAAGAAGAGCCAACAATAGGCGCTGACTCAAACCGAATATTTTGCGCGAAGTGCAGTTGCCTGGACGGCCAGTCCCTCAGTAATAATCCGCGCAACTCAGGTAGTAGCCACACTGCACGCACACCAGTTTGCAATGGTGGCCGGTGAGTCGGTGGCTGCAATTCGGGCAGATCTGGCAGTGATGGTCCACTGGCGAGTCCTCCTCCGCGCAAGACGCCGAATGTAAAATTTCGTCGCTCGTACCGGATTGCAGTGCGCGGGGCATCTCGGGCAGCATGGTGGAGAGATTAGCATGAAGTGGAGGGCAGAACCGCGTGGCCCAGTTCAGTCAGGCCCCGCGATGTGCCCCACGCATTAACCCTGGGCCGGAATCTTCCGCCCCCGCCGCACTTCCCTGCGGCCGGACAACCCGGCCCCGGCGGCAACAACGCAACGAAGCAGCTCAACGAATCAGCACAGGAGGAATCACAATGGCTAGCAAGGCAAGCGCAGTCTGGACAGGATCGCTCAAAGAAGGCAAAGGCACGATTTCGACGGCAACCGGCGTTCTGAAGGACGCCAGCTACTCGTTCGCCACCCGCTTCGAGGGCGCCGATTCCGGCACCACGCCCGAAGAGCTTATCGCCGCGGCTCACGCGAGCTGCTTTTCGATGGCGCTCGGCGCGCAGCTCGGTGGCTCGGGGCTGACGCCTGAGTCGATCGAGACCCACGCGGCCGTGACGCTGGCCAAGGTGGACGGCGGCTTCGCCATCACGAAGATCGCCCTCACCACCACCGCCAAGGTTCCCGGCGCCACGCAAGAAGTTTTTGAAGTGGCCGCTGCCGGCGCCAAGGCTGGCTGCCCCATCTCGAAGCTCTTCGCCAACAACACCGAAATCACGCTCGACGCCACACTGGTTTAACGCGTCAATTCCCGCCCCTTCGCAACGATCGCGAAAGGATGGAGCGTGGAAGCTCTTACGCAAAGGCCGATTCCTCGCGAATCGGCCTTTGCTTTTGCTGTACACTGTGCGCGAAGGAACTCCCAATGCCACCCAAAACCTACAAATTCAAGGCAAAAATCGGCGGCGACAAGACCCGCGAATGCGCCATCTACTTCCCCTACGATGTCGAGCAGGAGTTCGGCACCCGCGGCCGCGTATCGGTCAAGGCCACCTTCGACGGCGTTCCTTACACCGGCTCGCTCGTCAGGTACGGCGCACTGCAGCACATGCTGCCTCTCCTCAAAGCCATCCGCGACCAGATCGGCAAGCAGCCCGGCGATACCATTGAAGTCACCATCACCAAAGACGAATCCGAGCGCACCATTGAGGCTCCGGAGGAATTTGCCAACCTGCTCAAGAAAGAAAAGCTGATCGATTTCTTTGAGAACCTGAGCTTCACTCACCGCAAGGAATACATCCGCTGGATCACTGAGGCCAAGCGCGAAGAAACCCGCCAGAAGCGCATCGCCAAAGCCGTGGAAATGCTCCACGGCAAGGTAAAGACGCCCGGATAATGGATAAAGTGGTCTGTAGTGGGTCGTTTCAATCCACAGGTCCAAGGCAAGCCGCCAGGAGCAATCTCAGCCCTCTAGCCGTATAAGCTGGAATCCTGTAGCACCGCTATGAGTTTCTTGGGAGGATCGTATTCGATGGACTCGATCTCCGCACAGCCCTCCGTTACCGGACCACGGCAACCCGCAGCACTTCAGGCCGAGTCCGACCCGTCGCTGCGGTTCCCCATCCTGTGCGGCATCTTCATCGGTCCCTTCGGTATCCGCGCCGGCTGGAGCCTTCTGATCTACTTTGCAATCATTGCCGCCATTCTCGGCAGCATCCATGCCGTCCGGCTCCACACCCAGGCAACGCATCCGCACGCCTCGGCGGCTATGCAGGTTTCAGGCACACCCGAACCGGGTGCAAAGTCGCTCGCCAATGCTCCTATGCTGATCCGTATCTTCCTTGAGGACATGATCTTCCCTCTGTTTGTTCTTTTAAGCTGGCTCATGGCCGCCATAGAACACCGCAAGCTCTCCGCATTTGGCCTAGGTGGCGTACATTCCTTCAAGCGCTTTCTCATCGGTGCGGTATGGGGGTTTCTGACGATGTCACTGCTCATCGTTGTCCTGCACAGCCTGCACCTGCTCAGCTTTGACGCACGGCTTCTACATGGCCGCGCCATCTTTGGCTGGGGCATAATCCAGCTTCTCGCCTTCCTCGGCGTCGGCCTCGTCGAGGAGTACGTCTTTCGAGGCTACCTCCAGTTCACCCTCACCCGCGGCTTTGTCGGCCTCGGCAACCTTATCTCTCGTCCTCGCGCCCGCGCTGTCGCCTTCTGTTTTGCTTCATTCGTCACCTCCGCACTCTTCCTTCTGGCCCACACTTTCAACAGCGGTGAAAACAAGCTCGGGCTCTTCCAGGTCTTCGTCGCCGGCATCGTCTTCCTCGCCGCGCTCTGGCGTACCGGCTCGCTCTGGTGGGGCATCGGCTTCCATATGACCTGGGATTGGGCCCAGTCATTCCTCTACGGCGTGCCCGATAGCGGCGGCATCGTGCAGGGTCGTCTTTTTGCCACGCGCGCATTCGGCAATCCGCTGTTTTCTGGAGGGACAGCAGGCCCCGAAGGCAGCGTATTCTGCATCCCTGTTCTTCTCCTTGTCCTTGTCGTTCTGTTCTTCACGCACCCTTCGCCGCAAGCGCTTCTTGAGACCAGATCTTGACTTCATTCACCTGGCGAATACCATTGAAAGCGGGTGTATTCTTCGTTTTCAGGTTGAACGTGTAGAAGCAAACTGAGACGCTGCCGAGCGTCCGGTTTATTTGACAGAAAGCCTCCAATTTGCGAGACTCAAAAGTACTGCCGGTCACGCATTTCTGTGCCTGACCCGTGTCCCGTGCCGAAGTGGCGGAATTGGCAGACGCGCTTGGTTCAGGTCCAAGTACTCGCAAGGGTGTGGGGGTTCGAGTCCCTTCTTCGGCACCAACGTAATAGCTATCCTACATAAATCCAGCTACTTATCCCCGTAAATCCTTCAAGTCCCTCGGCTTAGGGTTTAATCGGCGTTACGCCGTCTTGCGTCCCCTTACGCGCCGTTATACCGTAAAACGGGAGAGAAGTATAGCTATCGGTCGGCGCGTAGCACCGCTACCAATCGATCACAGTGTTCTTACGGATTTCGCCATATATTCGCTATGCTGGTCTCCCATGACGGGCGGCATGAGCCTGTTTGCACTTCTCTATGAGGGACTGAATGTAGTCATTCTCAATCGGAATTGCTGACCTTGAATCCTCTCCTGAGTGCAGGATGCAGGCCATTTCCCAAACTCCCTTTAGAAGCTTAATCAGGTCTGGGCTGGGTGATCGCACAAATAGCAGATCGTCTGTGTCTAGTCTCAGTGGCCCATGATCGCGATGGGAGACAGGGACAAAGACATCCACCGGAACCTTATCAAAGAGGGTGGAAATTGCCTTGCGAATCGCTCCGGTTGCGAACTCCTTACGTTCCAGAGGTGGTCTGCGGCGAATTGAATGTCGAACTGAACTCCGCGCTTCTCCAGCTGTGTCCGTTCTCCTCCCCAATTCTCCAGAGCATGCGCTTGGCTAGCCGGAGCGAACTCGTGCCGATTGGAACCACTCGATGCCTCTGTCGGGCTTGCCTGCGCACAGTAGCAGGCAGTCGTCCGGCAATCGACACGAGTGGTATCAGGATCTGACAGAACCCCTTTCGTGACATCGCCGTATCCTCTACAACGCACTTCATAGGCAGTTATTTGTTCTGTGAGCCGCTCGCGACGTACGGATGCACCATCTTTGTTGGGTCTACAACGCGATCGAACTCTGCTTCAGTGACAAACCCGAGTTGCAGCGCAGCCTGTTTGAGGGTGAGGTCGTGCTCCAGCGCGAAGTGTGCAATCTTCGAGGATTTGTCATACCCGATCACGGGAGCCAACGCGGTGACCAACATCAGAGAACGTTCCACATACTCCTCGATCCGCTTCCGGTTCGGACTGGTTCCCTCGACCAGGAACTTACGGAAGTTCGTGCAACTGTCCGTCATCAGCGTGATGGAATGCGTGACGTTGTAGATGATGAGCGGCCTGTAGACGTTCATCTCCAGATAGCCGCCGGCACCTCCCATGCCAACGGCAACATCGTTGGCCATGACCTGCACGGCAACCATGGCAAGCGCCTCTGCCTGCGTGGGATTCACCTTACCCGGCATGATCGACGAGCCCGGTTCGTTCTCCGGCAACATCAGTTCGGCAAAGCCCGCGCGCGGCCCACAGGAAAGAAGGCGGATGTCGTTTGCAATCTTGTAGAGCGAAACGGCCAGTGTGCGCAGCGTGCCCGAAAGCTGCACCAGCGCGTCGTGTGCGCCCTGTACAGCGAACTTATCCGGCGCGCTCACAAAAGGTAATCCGGTTAACGCCGCGATCTCTTTGGCTGCGGCCTCG
>JAATFM010000056.1 GCA_015655195.1 Terriglobales bacterium | reverse complement strand
CGCCGGATGTGGTCCGATGAAGGTAGCGCTTTCTTCCCGGTTGGTACCGATGAGCAGTCTTTTGCCTTGGGTCGAACCGCTTGCGATCGTCTCTAGTGGAAGACGCGGAATAAGGGCTCCATCGATCTCGGGTCGCAGCGGAAAATGCTGCGGCCACATTTCTATGAACTGTTGTTGAGCTTCGATTAACGCTGCTCCTGCTGCTGTCTTCAGGCTCGCGATGACGCTGCCTGATTGCTTCTGCCAAGTATCTCCAAAACCTTTTGAGATGCCTGTGCTCGCTGCACGATCCCAGATGCGTTCGGCTCCTCCGCTTTCGGAGATCATCTGGTGAAACAATGGCCGGGCTGATGGAATACCCATTAATATATCGGTCAGTTTCGCGCCCGCAGATTCACCGCCAATGGTTACGCGAGCGGGATCGCCTCCGAAAGCATGGACGTTTTCCTGTATCCATGACAACGCGGTTATCAGATCATGCAGAGCATTATTCGCAGTTCCTGAGTATTGTTGACCGAGAAGAGGCTCATAATCCAGAAAGCCGAAGACGCCAAGGCGATACCCGACCGAGATACTGATGATACCTTCGCGGGCGAACTCCGTGCCGTCATACATAGGTTCGAAGGCGTGGCCGTCGGTGAAACCTCCACCGTGGATCCAGACAAAGACGGGGAAGGGGCCGTCACCTTGGGGTGCCCAGATGTTTAAGTAAAGGCAATCTTCGCTGTGCGGTACTTCCGACAGATTATGCTGCATGGGCGCGTCGGAGAATCGCGTTGCGTCACGTTCGCCTTTCCATGGGGCCACTCTTTCTGTTGGGAGAAAGCGAAGCGGTCCTACAGGTGGTTCGGCAAAGGGAACGCCGCGGAAGACGCGTACGCCATCTCTGCTTTCGCCGCGTAATGTTCCGCTCGGTGCGCGGACGGTGGTGGGCATAGCGGCAATCAATGCGAAAAGATTGCGCGTCTGGAAAGCACATGCGGCCAAGCAACTGTTTGCCAAGAAGCTTCGGCGGGAGATCATAAGCATCCTCCTCAGTCTAGCCGGTTAAACCAAATCAAGTCTCTGACTCCCGGCACTGAGGGCACAAGGGCAGCCCAGTACGTGCCGCCGGAATTCTCAAGCAATTCGCTCACGCTTCGAATACCTTTAGCACTAATCGAGATCCGTCCCATACTCGGGTAAGCTTGTGTCAGCAACCCAGAGGAGTGCTCTTTGGACCTTCGGTGACCCATCTGATTACACACAAACTATTAGGTCAAATGGAGACCGCCTGACGGACGGGCCTATCAGGCAATGGACCGGTGTTCCTCCGCAATTGAATGGGCTTGTTTTTCTCAAGGCATTCAGCGCCTGGCCGGAAGATGACACGAAGGGCGCAGCTTCCTTATGCTGTCTTGACAGCCCGCATTTCGCGTCCGTAATGCTGTTTCAGATTGCTTGGTGTGATTAATTGATGCTTGATAAATACAGCATTAGGGACCGAAACTCGCTGAGTGAGAATGTCCAAAGCAAGTGCGATGAGCTGTTCTCCGTAGCGCTCTGGGAAATAGGCCACTGAGCCAATCAGCCGTGAACCGGCCTTGCGCATCTGGAGACGAGCCTCGATGGACCCATTCTGCCCAACAATTGCGCAATCCTGAAGCCGGTCTGCATCCTTGAATGCCTGAAGAGCTCCGAGGGCACTGGGGTCAAAGATTGCGCTAACGAGAATCCTCGTTGCTTTGGATTTTTTCAGGTGCCGCGTGACAGCTTCGACGCTCATATCGAACTGCCAGTCTCCATTCACCGTCGCAATCTTTGCCTGTACTGAATTGGGAAGGACCTCGTGAATCCCCAAAATGCTTCCCGCGAGTCGAGCTTCCGGCAATGATCCAGTTCGAGGGGAACCGATCAACAAGATTTCATCGACCTGACCCTTCCAATGCCGTTCAGCCCAGTGCGCCAGGTAACGTCCAGCCGTGAGCCCCGCATGGCAATTGTCGACGCCAAAGTAAATTGCATTTGGATGAGGCATCTCTACTGCTATGAGCGGCAACTTTCGGTTGCTGACGCGCGTGGAGATTACGGCCGCGACCTGAGAGTAAGACTGGAACATCATGACAAGATCGACATTTTCAGCCACAAGTCTGTCCGCATTTGCCAGCGCGATGTCTGGGCTATGCTGACTGTCCAGGAGCACAATGTCCACTCCCGCACGCTCAGCACTCTCTAAGAGCCCCCGAGTAACGGCTCGGTAAAAAGAAGTTTCGCCGGTCTCGGCCAAGTATCCGATCTTATACCGTCGTCCAGGAGAGAAGCCGCCAGCCAGCCGGTATTTTCGGCTTCCGTCCTTCACAACCATGCCATTCGCTTGAAGTGTGGCCATCAACCGGAAGACGGTTGGCCTGCTCAAATGTGAAATCTCAGCAAGCTCAAACAAGGGCAAGCTGCCTTCGCTTTGAAGAATTCGCATAAGGCGGCACGCGCGATCCACCGATTCAATCTGGTAGGGAGCTGTTCGTTCGAGCGGGCTTTCCGAGTATTGGCTTTCCATTATTGATTGATAATTTCATTCAATGAAATTTGATGTCAACCACGAAAACGCAGGTTGAGATCTTCTCCCCTCAAGATGCGCAATAAATGTAATACAAAAGCGATTTTGCGACCCTCGTCCAACTGTTTGCGTGTTTGCGGTATGAAATCAAATGAATTGCTCAATATACTCCTTGACTGCCGTTTCGTCCGACTCCTAATGTTTCATCCGCAAAGTAATTCCTCTATTGCAATAAAGGAGGGGTTCGCGCATCATCAGCAACCGTGATGCAGTAACTGCTCGATTTAGAGGTTTGACCTATGCCCGAGTCGGAGCTGATACCTGTACGGCTTCGGACGCGACTCCAATCATGTTCAGGCGTATGGAAGATACAGCCAGAGATAACCGCTATCAAGGCGGAGAAAGGCAATCTTAGTATGTTAAATTTGCGAGGCTTGACGCTGGTCCTGTTGGTGGGTCTGTTTTCGACCGCGCTGTTCGGCCAGAACGCAACCTTTACAGGCCATGTGACGGATTCCTCGGGTGCGCTGGTGGCGAAAGCCCAGGTCACTATCCACAATCAAGAAACCGGCGTGAATGTAAAAACGATCACAAGTGGAGTCGGGGACTATACGGTTCCATACCTTCGGCCGGGCACTTATACAGTAAGTGCCAAGGCAGAGGGGTTCAAAATCATAGTCAAGACCGATATCACTCTGCAGGTCGCCCAGACCGCGGTCATCGACTTTTCACTTCAGGTTGGCGACGCGACTCAGACCATCACTGTGAAGGCAGACAATGCTCTGCTGGATCGCGGAAAAGCAGATCGCGGCGAAATCGTCGAAAATGCGCGTGTAACGGAACTACCGCTGAATGGCCGTGATCCGGACATGCTGTCGATTCTGAATGCGGGCGCAGTGTGGAGCGGCCAAATCAAGTACCAGCGTCCTTTTGACGACACCATGGAAAACCTTTCCATCAACGGTGGCGGCGCCGGACAAAACGAACTGATGCTGGACGGTATGTCGAACGAGGTGGGTGGGACCAATAATCATAGCAACTCGCACATTGCGTATGTTGCTCCGGTGGACTCCGTACAGGAATTCAAGATTATTACCAATCCCTACGACGCGCAGTATGGCCGTGCCGCGGGCGGCGTGGTCGATATGACCCTGAAGTCAGGCACCAACAAAATCCACGGCGATGCGTATGAGTTCGCCCGCCGGACCTTCCTCGATGCTAATAGCTGGCAAAACAACTGGCTGGCAAGTACCACGGGCAACACGGCGGAGTATGCGAGAGCCCAACACAAATTGGATCAGTACGGCGCGGAGTTGGATGGCCCTGTTGTTCTGCCAAAACTTTATAGCGGCCGCGACAAGACATTCTTCCTGCTCCAGTACGAAAACTGGAACGAAGTTGTGCCGAACTCCATGGTCACCTCCGTACCGAGTTCCAGTTGGAGCTCAGGAGATTTCAGCAATCTGACCTGGTACAACGGCGACGACAAAGCATATGAGCCGATCTGGATCTACGATCCTCTTTCGCTGGACTGTTCGAGCGGGGCGTGTATCCGCCAAACATTTGCAGCCGAAGCGGGGCATCCCGGAGATCTCACCTACAACAAAATTCCGAGCAATCGTCTCAATGCAACCGCTCAAAAGATCATGTCCTATTACCCAGCGCCAAACACCATTCCGGCTGCGGGAACCTATCCCTTTGGGAACAATTACTCAACACCGAACCCGACTACAGACCGGTATCGTAACGTCATTGGCAAGATCGACGAGAATCTCACGGCTGCGGATCACTTCAGTCTTCGCTATGGCTACTATGACCGCGTGGAAATCGACAGCACCAACGGTATGCCGGGAGTGATAGCCGAAGGTGAGTATCCTCTCGGCCAACGGAGTCACACCTTTGCAACGGAGTGGACTCATACCTTCAATCCGAATTTGTTGTTCGACTTTCGCGGCAACGTTATTGTGAGGGCCGATTACAGTTTCGGCGGTCCTGCCGGATTCGATCCGACGACGCTCGGCTGGTCGAATTCGCTAGTAGGACAGTTTGGGTCGGCCGGAGGCTCCCAATTTCCGCTGATCGCGGCGAGTGAATTTGCCCAGATCGGCAACAACGGCAACTCGCAGACGGTCGGCAATACCCTGGCCCTGTTTCCGACCGTTACATGGATCAAGGGAAAGCATACGATCCATGGCGGCATCGATGCCCGTTTCATGCAATCCATTAATAACGTCATCCCCGGCGGTCCGTACTTCTATGTCGATCGCCAGTGGACGCAGTCCAACTATATCGATGGCGATTGGACCGAGGATAGCGGGAACTCATTCGCTTCCATGCTGCTTGGAACCATGACCTCGGGTGGAGTAACCATTAATACTCATGTCTTCTGGTCACAGCACTATTGGGCGCCGTTCGTCCAGGACGACTGGAGAGTCACTCGCCGTCTCACGCTGAACCTTGGCGTGCGTTGGGATTTCAATCCATCGGCTGTCGACAGGCACGACCGCGGCGACTATGCGTTTAACACCACGGATGTGAATCCGGTTGATCCCCAGGTCAATCATGCTTTGATGCCGAACCGCGAGCAGGTAATCGGCGGCGTCACGTTCCTCGGTGTCAATGGCAATCCGCGCGCCACGTATGCACTGACCAAGGCGAAT
Source organism: Terriglobales bacterium (assembly GCA_015655195.1). Lineage (GTDB taxonomy): Bacteria > Acidobacteriota > Terriglobia > Terriglobales > Acidobacteriaceae > Telmatobacter. The sequence continues at coordinate 23,985 of JAATFM010000056.1, read as the reverse complement.
ATCCAGCCCCGCGTCGGCTTTGCTTATTCGCTCAACAACGATACGGTGATCCGCGGCGGCTTCGGCGAGATGTTCAAAAATCCACTGCCCGGCACAAACACGCTGGGGTACAGTATCTCCACAAATTACAACGCTACTCTGGATGGCGGCAAAACTCCTTATGCCACCATCGACAACCCGTATCCGAGTGGAATACTGCAACCGCCGGGAAGTTCTTTGGGGCTGCAGACGGATCTTGGGCAGGGGCCGGCGTTCCTGAATCCGAAGTATAAGGTTCCGAGTTACTGGTCCTATTCGTTCGGAATGGAACATAACTTCACGAAGTACGACACCATGGATGTCAGCTATGTTGGTAGCCGCACCTACAACCAGGACAGCTCCGACAACATTAACCACGAGAATGTGGCGTCTTACATCCCGTGTAATCTTGATATGGGCGGGAATCCCACTAGCTGCGACAATGATTATCCGGGCAACCCGTTTCAAAATGTTGCCGCTTTTCAGGGATCTGGATATTACAGCGCTCCAACCATCCAGGCTGTGAACTTGACCCGTCCGTTCCCGGCATTCGGGGACATCATCGAGTACCAACTCAATGACATGCGCTCCTGGTTCAACTCCCTGCAGGTCACCGGCGTACACAAGTGGAGTAACTCGCTTACGTTGCATGGCACCTGGACGTGGTCTAAATTGATGGATGCGGGCTCGTGGACGGATGAGATGTACCGCGTCCGTTCCAGATACCTCGACGGCGGCGACCGTACCCACCGTATTACACTTTCCGGTGTGTATATTATGCCCTTCGGGCGCGGCCGCAGCTTCTTCGGCGGTGCTAACCGGATCGTGGATGCGTTCATTGGCGGGTGGGAACTTGGCTCTCTGTATGTTTATGAAACTGGCTGGCCATGGGCTACGAGCTATCACTATCTCCATAATGCCTGGGTTCCCCGTCACATCGAAAAGTCCACTGGGTATATCCGTGGCGTGGCTGCGTGCGCTCAGGAGTGGCAGAGAGACAACAGTGGCGCATGGTCCCTCAACAAACTGGCTTATAACTACGAGGGCACCTGCGCGCAGACGGACTTCTCCGCCGTTCCGGAATACGGGGAAACTACAAATACCATTTATACCGGTATCCGTGTGCCCAGTAACCATCAGTTCGACGCCAACTTTTCGAAGAACTTCGCAATTGTTGAAGGCATCAAGCTCCAGATGCGGTGGGAAGCCTTTAACGTTCTCAACCATCCGCTGTGGCAGGAATCGTATCAGTCAACCATCCAGGACACCAACTTCGGCACTATCGAAAAGGGTCCATCAGGGCAGAGCAATCTGGCTCGGCAGATGCAGATCGCACTCAAGCTTATTTGGTAGCGTCCATAACTTTCTCCGCGGCAGCACTTTTTCTGCTCCGGGTGCGCCCGCATCCGGAGTAATTTTTGTACGCCGTGCATCTTCGATGGCTTGGAGATGCAGGCACATCAACAGAGGAGAGACAGGAGCAGAACAATGAGTTTGACACGACGCGCATTTCTGGTGAACACGACCTATACCGGTGCGGGCCTACTGGTGGCGGGCGCGGCAAAGCCAGCGATGCTGTGGGCCGATGCGCCAGCACCCTCGCTGGCGCCCTACTTGACTGGGATGCGAATGGCGGCAACGCCCGCCACGGCCTATCGTGCCTATCGCTCAAAGGTGGTTTCGAATCCCGAAGTTACAACGTGGGTTCAGGTGGACCTTGGCAGGAGCTTTCCTATTGAAGCTGTTCACTTGTTTCCTGCTTCTGAGCGCATGTTCCCAGGGCGCGACCAGTACTATGCTGGCGAGGGCTTTCCGCTTCGATTCAGAATCGAAGCCTCGGATGACGCAAGTTTCGCTATTCCGATGACCATCGCAGATTTTACGCATTCAGATTTTCCTGATCCCAAGGACAACATCACGCAATATTCGCAGCATGGAGTAAGCGGTCGTTATGTGCGGCTTACGGCGACCCGCCTTCGCGCCGTGAGCGTCAGACCGGACGACGGCGTCCCGATGGGTGGCGATCTCAAAGACAGCCCCGATTTCACACTGACCCTCGCTAAGATGGCTGTGCTGTCCGGTGGCAAGGATGTCGCAGTTGGTTGCAAGGTTGCGGCTGATCCGGAGCACGGAAACGCCGAACACGCTGGTCAGATCACCCGGCCTCCACGTGAGGACGGCGAAGGCATCCACTACGACAGGCCCCATGCGGTTACCAACCCATCTACCTGGAAGGCCGCGAAGTACCAGGCTGTCGCACCAAGGTCAGGCGTCACTCTTGATGGTGGTTTGTTTCAGACTGCGATGGAGAACAACATCGAGTATCTGTTGACCTCCTACTCGACCGACGATCTCTTGCGTCAGTTTTACGAGCGGGCAGGGAAGATAAGGAACTTCAAGCCGGTTGGCTCGCAGATTTTTTGGGAAGAGGATCTCGCGGGGTCCAATGCCGGCCGTTTCCTGATGGGTGCCGCAAACACGATACGCTGGATCGATCACCCGGAATTACGCCGTCGAGTCAATGTGGTAGTAGATGGGATTGAAGAGTGCCGTCAGCCTAACGGCTACATTATGGCCTACCCCGAAAACGCAATTTTTTATTCCGAGCGCGCGGCTTATACACGAGCGTGGCTCACGCACGGACTGCTTGAAGCAGCCTATGCAGGAAACGAGAAGGCATTGCCGATGCTGCGCGGCTACTATGACTGGTTCAATCAACAGTCGTTTTTGCCGGAGATGCTTCGCGGCGTGATCCAAGGGGGCCAGGGAATGGTGGCGAATACGCGCATGGGAACAAGCCCACTGGGCAAGCCAGAAGACGCTCATGTGATCCAGCGCTATTACCGGGAAGATGCCTGGTTGAGAGGCTTGGCGAAACGTGAGAAAGAACAAGTGTGGCAGTATCCATACGACCGGCCTCACTGTTATCTGCTCACAGATTTCGAAGCATATCTTGACATGTATCTCATCACGGGAGATCCGCTCTATTACGACGCTGTGCTTGGTGCCTGGGAACTCTATCGTGCCCATTGGCAACAGGCTGGCGGAAGCATCTCCATCATCGAATTTGAGGAAAATCCGCCAGACAGCAACTCTCTAACAAACAAACTCGGAGAACTCTGCGGCAGCAGTTTCTGGGTATTCCTCAGCCAGCGATTCCAGCTTCTTCATCCAGACGATGAGCGTTTTGCAACGCAGATCGAAAAATCAATTTATAACGTTGGCATGGCCAATCAGGATGGTGCGAAGGGGTTTCGCTACCACACAATCATGCAAGGCAAGAAAGAGAAGGCGACGCATGAGAATACTTGCTGCGAGGGGCAGGGAACTCGGTTGCTTGGCAGCCTTCCAGAGCATATCTTTTCCATCGCGCCGGATGGACTCTACATACATCTCTATGAGGCGGCGACGATTCGCTGGCAGCAGGATGGACAACCGATGGAATTGGCGGTCAAGACGCATTTTCCCTATGACTCCGCCGTTCGTTGCACAGTGAAGACCGGAAATCCAACGGAGGCAAATTTTCGTATCCGAGTTCCATCCTGGGCGGCGGGAGAAATGAAAGTGTCAGTCAACGGCAAGCCGGCAGGCGCCGGTGAGCCGGGAACGTATTTGTCACTGAAACGCAAGTGGTCAACTGGCGACATCATTGAATTCACGCTCCCAACGACGATCCGCGTCAAACGCTATACAGGAGCAGATCAGTTGCCAGGCAAAAGCAGATACTCGGTTGAATATGGCCCGATTCTTCTTGCCGCAGTAGGTTCCTCGCAGGTGGGGCTTTCCGTAGACGAGGGACATGGCGCAGAACATCTGGCTAATCACATGGAGAAGATTGAAAATTCACCGTTACACTTCGCAGTTCGAGGCAACGCAGACCAGAAGTTCATTCCTTACTGGCAGGTGTCGGAAGAGGAATTCACGTGTTATCCGGTGATAAGCTCTTTCGCGTAGACGGGACGGGTGGGTTCAAATACACACCCCGTTTTTGCGGGGATGAAAGTTGGCTACCCGATATTTTGTGCCAATGGATTGTTAATATAGCGCGACGGGTGAACTGAAACATCTATATGCCAATGAAGGAACGATTGAAACGATACGTCAAGGCCGCCGCCTGTTTCCTCAGCGAGTCGCGCAAGCTTCTTCTAACAATCATGCTCGGAATCCTTCTATGTACGGCGGTCTTCAGCGCCCCGATCGCTCTTGCCGCGAATTACAGGGCCCAGCAGTGGCAGGCTGTCGAAATTATACTCACCAGCTCTCTAACATACGCGGACCCGTTTCAGGATGTCGATGTTACCGCCACCTTCACGAAACCGGGAAGCCAGACGATAACCCGTCCAGCGTTCTGGGACGGGGGGCGCACTTGGAAAGTCAGGTTCGCGCCGCCTCAGGCCGGCTTATGGACCATGACTACCAGTGCAACGGATGTCAAGAACAGCGGGCTGCATCATGTAAAAAGAACCGTGCGATGCGACCCATATTCCGGCGATTTGGATATTTATAAGCACGGCTTTTTGAAGGTCAGCGGCAATGGTCGGTATTTGACTTATGCCGACGAAACCCCATTTTTCTATCTGGGAGATACGCACTGGATACTCTCTCATGAGAGATTCGATAAGTCGAATGCGCCTAGTGTAGCCTCGGAATTTAAATATACAGTTGACAAGCGCGTCACCCAGGGATTTACGGTTTTCCAATCCGAGCCTGGTTGGCAAGCGCGTAGCGCGCAAATCCGGGTCAAGGAAGAAGCAAATGCCGATGAAGAAGCTGACGCAGACTTTAAACACGGCTTTACAAGCGCCGACCTGGCCGGTTTCGCAAATCTCGACCGAAAGTTCAAATACATAGCGGACCAGGGCTTGGTACATGCCAATGCCGCGATTTGTTGGGTGGGAGATCCTGCCGGGTTTCCGGTCTTTACTGAGGTGTTTATGACGCGGCTAGCCAGATATTGGGTAGCTCGTTATGGAGCTTATCCGGTTATCTGGACGATTGCTCAGGAGGTCGATAAGAACTATTACGGCGCGTATGATGCCACAACGATTAAGAAGTGGTTTGCGGCCGCACAGAGCATTGCGGACAACGATGCTTACCATCACCCTGTTATGCCTCACATGGAGAATACCGATCACACGACAGCCTCGAATTCGTGGTGGTCCGGCAAGCCTTATCACAGCGGCTGGGCAGTGCAGTGGCAGGGCGAATTGACCGATATGGACACTGCCAAAGGATTCTGGAACGCTTCTCCAACCAAGCCTTCGGTGCTTTACGAAAGTGCCTACGACCATTTCTGGACCGATTCGAGGGGAGCCCTCGGGGCGGCTTACAAGTCTTTCCAGTACGGCATGTACGGTTATGGTTACGGCGCGAACGGTATATGGAACGATATTTATTCCAAACCCGGCGAACCCGGAGATTTTGGAACCGCATACGAAATGCCGGTCCATTATCTCTGGTGGCACGACGGGGCTGATCTGCGGACCGGAGATCAGCTTTCCTACTTCAAGCATTTCTACACAAGTCTGGAATGGTGGAAGCTGGTTCCGCGGTTCAACGATAAGGCATGGGGTTCCTTCGCTGATGCTTCCCGGTCGCTACTCTCCTCCGATGGGCAGGACACTTATGTCGTCTTTTTTTTCGGTAGCGGGAGATCGACCGGCACGTTGGATAGAATGGAGAACCATTCCATTTATCTGGCCCAATGGTTCAATCCACGAGACGGACAGTATGAGAATATCGGCACAATTACACCGAATGACAGTCAATGGGTAGTTCCAGAAAAGCCGACTGCCGAGGATTGGGTTTTGCTGGTGAGAAAATCCAGCACCAGCCACTCGATAATCCACCACGCGACGGAACGGTAGATTGGTTCCAACATACTTGACTCACCAAGTCATTTGCGCAGGCGTGGCGACCCTCGATCTGCGAGTTTTCGATGAATTTGCTCGTTCCTGTGATGCATGTGGACCTGTTTGGTCGAGACGCATTTTGGATGTCGGCTTTCTTCGATTGGTGAGTCAAGTATGTTGGTGCCGGACGCATTCGCCGCAAGCAGGCGTTAGTAGTTCTGCAGATCCGATCAGTTAACGGTGAGAGTGATTGTGGCGGAACTTGTAAGAGCAGACTTCGCCGTATCGGTTCCAGTGATGGTGAGGTTGTAGGTGCCTTTGGCGGTCCCCGCTTTTGAGCTGCTGCCACAACCGGTGGTCAGCAAGCCTGCGGATGCCAGCAGGAGCACAATAGCAAACATGCGCAACCTGCGGGAGTGGCGTCCGATGAACCCAAGGATTACGCCGGCAAGAATCAGCCCAGCGCCCGTTGTGCCCATCGGAGGCATAGACCGTGGCGTAGCTGCCGGGGCAATCCTGGCGACACCCTGCGCGGCGGAGCAGGAAGCCTGATTCGTGTTCACGGTTAGTGTGGCAGTGACCGGGTCAGATCCTGTCACCGTGGCTGTAGGCAGTGAGAAGCAGGTATCGGTCAACGAGGTATCACCGGTTACTGAGAATGCAACCGAGCCGGTGTAGCCGTTTGCCGGCGTCAGAGTGATAGACGTGGTAGCCGTGTTGCCCTGTTGCACACTGACCGCTCCTCCGGACAGAGTGAAGGTGGGAGATGGCACATTGACCGTGACCGAACCGGAAGAGGCCGTGAATGCCGCGCTTCCCGAGTAGGCTGCAGAGACAGTGTGCGTACCCGCGGTGGGGAACGAGGTGCTGTACGATGCCGTGCCGTCTGCGAGTGTCAATGGATTGGGAACGGCAGTGCCATCCACCGTCAGCGAAACAGTGCCGTCAGGAGCTGTGCTGCCTGTGGCTGGAGTCACGCTGATGGTGAAGGTGGTTGCCGTGCCGATCGCAGGCGTGCTGCTGGAAGCCGCAACGGCGGTTGTTGTTACGATAGGCGCCGCTGCTGCCGTTACAGTGAGTTGAGAGTTGGATGCGCCGAAGGTGCTATCGCCTGCATAGCTGGTAATGACCGTATGCGCGCCGACAGTGGTGAATGTAGCGGTAAAGCTGGCCGCGCCATTGGTCAGCACCGGGGCGGGCGCGAGCAACTGGCCATCGATGACCACATGGAGCGCGCCCGAGGGCAGGGCAGAACCGGATGCGGGTGCAACAGTAACGGTAAACGCATCCGATGCGCCGACAGCAGGGCTGAGAGTAGCCGGCGTGACGGTGAGCGTTGTGCCGGTGATGACGTTGATCGTCAGCGTGGCAGAGGAAGCGGAAAATGAATTGCTGCCGGAGTAAGAGCCGGTGACGGTGTGTTGTCCAAGCGTCGAGAAGCTGGTTGAGTAGCTGACCGGCCCAGTGGAAAGCGGCAGCCCGGTGGACACTGCGGCGCCATCGACGGAGATGTTGATTGTTCCAGTAGGACGATCGAGACCGGTTTCCGGCTCAACGTCAAAGGTGAACGTGTCCTTCTGGTTCACCGCGGGGTCGGCGATGGAAGAAGCGATGTTCACCGTTGTTCCCGGCAGCGTGTTGAAGCTGAGTGTGCTGGTGGATGCGGCGAAGTTGTCATCGCCGGGGTAAGTGACAACGACGATGTGATTCCCGCCTGTTGTGATGGTCGCGCTGTAGGTAGCCGTGCCGTTGCTGAGCTGAACCTGATTGGGGTCCGCGGTTCCATCAACGGTCACGGTCACGGAGCCGGTGGGAACTCCGGAACCAGATGCTGCGGTAACGGCGATACCTACGCTTACTGGAGCCGAGACGCTGGGCGCTGCGGTTTTGAGTGTCAGTGCGGTGATGGAGCCGGCAAGCGACGGTGTTCCCCATGCCTGAACAAGATTGTTGAAGTCGATGGAGCCGAGTCCGGTGGTGAGGTCGTAACCGGTGCCTGCGGAATAACCGGTTGGCCCGTTGAGACAGAACTGCGTCGTCTCGCCGGTATCGCACTTGTTGTCGCCGACGGTGATGTCGTGGAAGGCGCTGGCGTAAGTCGTCGCGTTGGAAGCCAGCGTGTAAAGGGTTGGGTTGATGAGCCCCTGGCCGGTAGAGTTCTGCTGCTCATTCAGCACTGCGAGCATACCGGCAAAGATGGGAGTGGCAAAGCTGGTGCCTCCCGCTTCCGTTACCACGCCGGTAGCGGCATCGCGGAAACCGCTGTCGCAGCTTGCCTGTTGCCCCTGGGGCCAGAACGATGTATCGCTGGTGCAGAAGAGCAATCCATCGTGACCTCCGGCGGAAGCGAGTGCAATGTCGGGAACATCGCGAACGCTGTCCGCTGGAATGCCGGGGACTCCTGCCTGCCAGGCTGGCTTGGAGAAGAGCGTGCTGACGCCGCCTCCGGAGGAGCCGATGCCATTGGTCGGATCGTCTTCGTTCCACACCTTCTCAGGAATATAGGAGAGCGCCGAGCTGATGATGTCCGTGCCGGGTGTGTCTGCCCAGTAGGTGCCTGATCCCTCGTTGAATTCCGTTCCGCCGACCGCTGTAACGTAGGCGCTGCTGGCGGGATAGCTGACGGCCAGGGCCACGCGATCCTGGTTGCTGAGGTTGGTATCGCGGAAGCAGCCGGAAGCGCCATCGTCGCCTGAGGCCACAAGGATGCTCTGGCCCTGTGCAACACCCTGCTCGCTGACGCTTTCGATTGAGTCGATCTCGTCCGTGGGAAAGCCCATTTCGCATCCGCCGTAGCTGATGCTGATGATGGGCGCAATGCGCGTGTCGACCGCATACGCAAGCGAATCGAAGACGTCCGCATTGCCGCTGCCCGTGTACACGAAATAAATGGCGGCTCCGGGTGCCATGGTGCTGGACCACTCAAGGTCGAGATCCGACTCCGCTTCGTCGCCCGCATAGGTAACGCCGTCCGATCCGGTTCCCGGCACCAGAACCATCGTTGGGTCCTTCGGTGCGCTCCAGCCCGAAGCGGTCTGGAAGTGCTCGATGTCCGAAAGGAAGACGTAGCTCTCACCGACGATGGCAATAGACTGGCCGGCGCCGTTGACGCCCGCGCTGTAAAGCGGCTTCACATCGTAGATCGTTGCGGCATCGCCAGGCGAAACGAAGTTATTTCCAGTCTGGCCGGAGGTGAACTGAGCGTGGGTCTGCGAGCGCGGCACAGTATGAAGCATCGGCTTCGGGCGGAAATCGTCAAGGTTGCCCACATGCGAAACAACACCGGCGAATGCTTTGGGAATGCTCAGCGCGGTAGACGGCGCAAAGTGCTTTTCCCCATCTACGGTGTAGTAGTGCAATTGCGTCGAAAACGCGGCCTCGGCCTGGCCGGCCGTGCCGGAGAAATAAATGGCATTGCGGCTTCGCGCAATGCGCCCCACGCTGAATCCTTGCCGCTCAAGCCATTGCGTTGCGGTGTCCAGATCCGTCTGGGCCATGCCGAAGCGCGCGGCAAATTCATCGGGCGTGAGCCACTTGTGATACAGCGGGGAAGAAGTGTCCTGCTGTGCCTTGATGAGAGCCTTCAAATCGGCTTCCTGCTGTGCGGAGCGGCGGAAGTGCAGGACCATTGCGCTCAGCCTGGTGGAGCTGGGAACCCGGCCCGACTCAAACCGGCTCTGGGCAAGCGGATGCAACGATCCGGCAAGCATGACGCGCGAAGCGCCGGAGATTTGAGCGGAGATACGCGCCACCGGGCCGTTTGAAGCCTGTGGCTGCTGCTGCGCCGCGGCTACTGCGGCAGGCAGGCAGGCGGTGAGCAGCAGAGCAATAATGCCTCGGCACCACGAACCTGGCCGGCGGCTGACTACGTTAAGCAGGGTCTTCATGGCTCTCCTCAAGGAAACTTTTTCTTATAAAACTCGCTGGGAAACCGCCCGTGGCTACGGACACCGAAGCGTAAGATGCTCCGCCCGGAAGCTGGCAAGCCAACTTCCGGGGAGTGCAGTTGAGGCGCGGTCTCGCTTACTGAACGGTCAGCGAGATGGTCTGGCTGGAGGTGACGCTTCCGGCAGTTGCGGTCACCGTCAGCGTGTAGCTTCCGGCGGTGGTTCCGGCTACTGTCTTCGTGGAGGTGCCGCCGCAGCCGGTCATGGACACCGCGCCGGCAAGTCCGGCAAACAGAACCATCATTGCCAGCCATGTCTTGCGGAAGCGGCGCACGCGTCCGGGGATCGCGAACATCAGCAGAGCAGCCAGGCTGAGCCCTGCCGCACCAGTCTTCCAGGGCATCGCGGGCCGTTCCGAGGATGCCTTGGTGAGCGTAGGCGCGGTGGTCGTGACAAGGACTGCCACGTTCGTGCTCTGGCTTGCTGCAAGCGTTACCGAACCCGGAACCACGGTGCAGGCAGCTTTATCCGGTGCGCCGGAGCAGGTTATGCTGACCGCGCCCGCGAAGGTTGCGTTGCCGGAGAGATTCAGCGACGTTGTGGCCGAGTCGCCGGCAGTTACCGTGAGTGAGGACGGCGAAGGCTTGTCGAGAGCAATCGCCGGCGGCAGCGCCGTGATGGATACGGCAACTGAGGTGCTTGCCGACGCAGCGTTGAAGTGCTCATCGCCGGAGTAAGTGGCTGTGATCGCGTTGTCGCCCACAGGCAGCGAATCGACCGGCAGAGTGGCTGTGCCACCGGAGACCGGTACGGCCTGAAGCAACTGACCATTGTTGTAGAAGCTGACCGTGCCGGAAGGCGAGGCCGTAGAGACGGTCGGTGTAAGCGTAGCGGTGAGCGTAACAGGGGAATCCTGCGCAGCCGTTGCGGCGCTGGCCGTAAGGCTGAACTGAATGGCTCCGCTGTTGAGGAAAAGCGAAGAGGCGTAGTGCTCTTCTTCATCGTAGTCAACAACTGTCAGGACATCCGGCGCGCCATCGCCGTTGAAGTCCGCGACCATCGTGTTGCCATAGTCGTTGAAATCGCCGGAGGTGAAGAAGCCGCCCACGTCGTAGTCGTTGGAGATGCCGGGCTGAAAGCCGCTGAAAGCGCCGCCGCCCACATTCACCATGTAACCGAAGTTGCCCAGGATCGGATTCTGGACGAAATAGTTGAAGCCGACATTGAGCGCCAGATCGGGCCGCCCATCGCCATTGAAGTCCGCATACACGCCATCATAGGGATAACCGCCGAAGGTGTACGACTGCGGAAAGCCAAAGGTGAAATCGCCATGCCCGCTGAGAGTCTGAAGCCCTGTAGTGTCGGGGAGAAACTCGCCGTCCACCACACGCATCAGCACGCCAACCGTCAGGTCCTGCTTGCCGTCGCCGTCAAAATCTCCGGGAATAATTGCGGTGACGCCGGTTCCGCTGGGTAGCGGATCGGTTGCGGCGGTGGCGTTGAAGCTTCCGTCGCCATTGCCGGGAACGATGTAGAAGTTAAAGGTGAACGCATAGGGAGCGATGTCGGAAAGCGCGAGATCGAGCTTGCCGTCCCCGTTAAAGTCGATCAGCCGCGGCAAGTATGCCGAGGAACCGATTGCGGTAAAGACCTGCGTGAAGGTGCCATCGCCGTTACTCATCATCGAGAGCACGCCGGACGGAATGGTGCCGCCGGAGCAACCGGAGTCGCCGCCGTAAGCCAGCACAATATCCTTCTTGCCGTCGCCATTCACGTCGCCAACGTCTGCCCGCGAGAAGTGGCACTGGTAGCTCTGCGCCATCGTAATCTTCTGCGGAGCGGCATACGTGCCGGGGCCGGTGCTCAGGACCACCCACAAGCTGCCATCCTCGCCGCCGACGATGAAGTCATCGATATTGTCGCCGTTGAAATCGGCTACCTTGGGCAGGATCAGTCCGGAGTCCACATCGGCGGCATCGAAGGTGCGCAGGGCGCTGTTGCCAACCGCGGTGGAGTAAGTAAAGTTGCCCTTGCCGTCGTTGATGCCCACCTTGATGTCCGGGTAGGGGTAAGCGTTCTGCTCATTGCCCCAGTAGGTGGAATAGTCGAGAGCTAGAACGTCGGGGTAGCTGTCGCCATTGAAGTTTCCGGTGGCAATTACCTGGAAGAGCGAAGCGCTCTCATTCGGCGGGCTGAGAACGGGCGATGCGGCCAGTGTGCCCGCCGTCGTCTGCAACTGCACCCAGGTCATATCCGTCGCAGCATCGGTCGAGGCGATGTCGAGCTTGCCATCGCCATCGAAGTCGGCCGGCGCGGGCTCAATCAGTCCGGTAAGGCCGCCTACATAATTGATAGGCGATCCGTACACGCCTTTCCCCTGGCCGGGATAGACAGCCGTAAAGCCGATGCCATAGGAGATTACGTCAACGATGCCGTCGCCGGTAACGTCGGCAAAGGCAATGTAGTTGGGATAGCCGAGGCGGGTAATCGGAGTGGTGGAATTCTGGAAAGTGCCATCGCCGTTTCCGCGCGCATAGTAGAGCGTCTGGTCGGTGCAATTGGTAAAGAGCACATCGAGATTGCCGTCTCCATCGATGTCCTGCACGGTAATGCCGCCAACCAGGCCGCCATTGCCGTCTACAGGCGCAATGGCGCCCGAGTCGGGAATGTTGACCGTCGGGTTTGAAAACGTGCCGTCGCCTTTGCCAAAGAGCACATCAACCCACAGCTCGCCGTTGGAATGGGTGCCCTCGTCAAAGCCGCCGATCAGATAAACGATGTCGGGCTTGCCATCGCCGTTCACGTCCGCCAGAGTCACCTGTCCGGGCTGCGTGGTCGCGAAGGCGTTAATCAGCGTATATTGTTCGGGCAGTGCAGCCCCGAACGTGCCATCCCCTTTGCCCGGCAACACGAGCAACTCAAAGCCCGTCTGAGGCTGGTTGTCGCTCGAATAACCGTAGACAGTCAGGAACGAGGCAATATCGATAATGCCGTCCCCGTTGAAGTCGCCGAAGACCAGGCCACCGCCGGTGCCGAAGCTCTGCCCGCTGGCGAAGTTGAGCGGAACCGAGACGACGCTGCCGAATGTGCCCTTGTTATTCGGGAAGATGAGGAGATTGGAGGCATAGACGTCCGCGAGGACAACCTCCGGATACCCGTCGCCGTTGAGGTCCACTGCCTGGGCGTCAGTAATGTAGCGCGAGCCTGCGCCCGTGGTGTTGACCGAGCTGACCGCCATCTGGCTCAGATTGCCTTTGCCGGGATTCAGCATGACGTTGATCGTGCCGTCGATCTGCACGTTGACAATATCCGGCAGTCCGTCGTGGTTCACGTCCGCGGAGACGGCAATGATCGCGTTATTCGGATCCTGCGGCGCGACGCCATGCGTGAAGACCGCGGCCTGCGAGAAGCCAGGGAAGTTGATGCCAAGCGAGCTTGGCGATGCCTGCGGCGTGGCCGGAAGGGCCAGCCGCTTGCTTCCTGTCACCCCGGCGTTCCGTAGCGCGGTAAGGAAGTGCTCGCGGCGGCTCAACTGCTCCTTGTCCGCAAGGCTGGCTGGCTGGCCAGTGGAACGGTGCGCATGCGCGTAAGGCAGCAGCGGTTTCTGACCAGGGGCCGCTGCCGCGGGCTGGACCATTGCACTATGTGGAATTACAGGAGCGGCGGGGGTGTTTTTTACGTCTCTGGAAACAGGCGATGCAACTGCAACCGGCGGATGGAGCAGCGCCATCAAAACTGCAGTTGCCGCCAAAGCATTCAAGCGGTGAATCAGTCGCTTCATGGACTTCCTTCCTTCTGGATTGTTGCGAACTCTGATGGTAAAAAACGGCGGAGCCTGTGAGCCCGGCACAGGGAAGGGATCTATCGTAGGCGCGCCTGGCGTGCACAGCTTTGTGATTCCAGCAAGCATAAGGAAGCTCTAATACTCCGGCAATGCGTAGAATCTCAGCGTTATCTCCTGAATTTCTCCTTCAATAACTCTTAATTTTTCAATTATTTAATCGAATTTTATCGTCGAATTTTCACTTCGTTTGCGGTGCTGCTGGTGGCCATCCGCGGGCCGGCTCGACGTGCCGGGCGGAAAATCGTTTGTGATAACTTGGCCTATGGGGCGTCTTCGATACTCTTTTCTAGGGTTTCTCTATGAGGCCACGTCCGGCGTTCTCATGCGCAATGGACGGCATGTGCACGCGCCCCGACAGGTTTCGCTCCTGCTGGGAATTCTGCTCAGGAATGCCGGCTCCGTCGTCACCCGGGATCAGATTCAGAGCCTGCTCTGGCCGGACGGCGAGATTATCGACTACGAGCACGCCATTCATCGGACCATCAATAATCTCAGGTACATCCTCGGAGACACCTCGCAGAAATCAAAGTTCATCCGCACCTTTCCCAAGAGCGGATATTGCTTCATCGCCCCGGTTCAGGTGATCTCCTCTATAGAAGTGGAGGCCGGGGCTGCTCCATCGGTGGTGGAGGCTGCAAACTCAAGCAAAACGGAAGCCCCCGCTCCGGAACCGGAGCTTACTGCGGCGGCTGTTTCCAGAGATTCCCAGCCCGTTTCCTCTCTCACTCCATCGCCCGCTTCAGGCATGCCTCGTCCGTCCTTGTGGGGGAAGCTTCGGAAGCATCCGGTGCTGTCGTCCGCCGGGCTCGCGGCATGTGTCATCGTGCTTCTGGCGGGAGCGGTCTTGATGAACAAAATGCGCCCGCGGAAATCGCCGCCGAGCACGATTGCCATTGGCGTAGCTCCATTTGAGGAGCAGAGCGATACGAACGAGCATCTGGGGGAGAGCTTCCGGCTGGATCTGATGGACGCGCTCTCGCAGCTTCCCGGCGTCGAGGTGCGGGCCTCGCATTCGCTGGATCACGTCAAACTCGACCTTGCCAGCATCCGAAGCCTCGAAGGCAGTCTGCACATTGACCTGCTCCTTTTGGGCAAGGTCACCGAGTTGAACAATCACTGCACCTTCGAATTCGAGCTTGTGCGAGTACACGATGCGGCGCACCTGACCTCGCTTCGATATATCGGGTCAAAGGATGAGTTGGCGATGGTGCGGGATAAGGTGCAGCGGGATATTTTCACAAATCTTGCCGGCACAAATAAGCCTATTCAGGCCATACGGGGAAGCACTAACAATCCGCAGGCCTACAGCACCTATTTAAAGGCGCGGGAGTTGGCCTATCACCGGACCGTCCAATCCCTGAACGACGCTGAGCGGCAATATCAGGCGGCCATTTCCGAGGACCCCGGCTTTGCCCGCGCCTATGCCGGCCTGGCAACCACCTACCTGGGAGATTACGGATACAGCGATTCTGTGTTGGATTTGCGCAAGGCTGAGAGGGCAGCGGATGCGGCTCTCCGCCTGGACCCGGATCTGGCCGAAGCGCACGCGGTACTGGGAATCGGCGCATTCCGGGAGCAATGGGACTTTGCGCGGGGCGAAGAAGAGTTGCGTCACGCTGTCGATCTGGAACCGCATCAGTCTACTTACCACGGCTGGCTGGCCGAACTGCTCGTAGCCGAAGGCCGCAACGACGAGGCTCTGCACGAAGTAGACGTCGCCCACGCAAATGATCCGCTCTGGCCTGTGATCTTCAGCATTGAAGTGGGCATCGCCGCGGAGGCACGCAGATTCCCACGTTCGGTCGAGGTCGCGCGTAAGGTCGTCTCGTTCTCCCCGGAGTCTTCCTATACCCACGACAGGCTGGCATGGGCGCTCTTTGAGGCCGGACAATATGACGAGGCTCTTGCTGAGTGGCGGACCACGGCCGAACTCGACCACGACCAGGAACGGATCGCGCTGGAAAAGCAGGGATTGGAGGCCTATCAGCAGGGCGGTATTATGGCCTACGCAAAACTTCGGCTTCAGGCAATCCAGCGCGGCCCAGCACCCTGGATAACGCGGCATCCGAATGATTTTATCCTTGCTGAGTGGTGCGCTTTTACGCACGATAACGACAACGCAATCCAGGAATTGCAGAAGATGGTGGACAATCGGGATGCAGGCTCACTGGACCTGAGCATCAACTCGATGTTCGATAATCTCCACCAGGACTCCAGATTCCTTGCGCTTTTGCAGCGGGTCGGACTCAAGCTTCCCCCTACTGAAGCTCCGGGGGTTCTAAACGCCGCTCTTCACTAGTTTCTTGAGTCTGCATTCTCGTCCATGCGTGCGATGTTGTCGATGGATTGAATCTTCAGGAGTGCTCACTGTTCTGCTCATAGGCATCGGAAAGCATCATTTCTCCCTGTTGGTGGCCGCGTGGGAGGCCGGGGCGAAGCGAAATGAGCCTCAAGTGTTTGAAATGGTCCCGAAAAACCAAGAAGCGAGGTACGCTATGCGTGCTGAATATCTAGCTTGGTTCGCATCACTTGTCGTCACGAATGTCTTGAAAAAGTTCCGCTTGTAATTCGTTCCTGCTTTTGTCTTTCACCCAATATCGAGCAATATCTTCCAAAGTTCTACCTGCGTGCACGCTGCCTGGCGCTTCTTCCAGGATGCTCGGCTCGTTAGAAGTTCGCGCAAGCTGGTCAGAATCCTTACTCAGCAGCCAGATGGGCTTTTGTCCATTGCCATCTCCTCCCGATCTTCGGGCAAGCGTCCAGCTGCCTTTGATCTTTTCCCCCTGCATCGTGAATTTGAGGCATCCGTTTCGCAGTGCCGCATCCACGTCGGCATATCCGGGCTGGGGGCCCCACGTTCCCACATCCCACAGCATGACTGTGCCGGCGCCAGGACGCCCTTCGGGCATGATTCCCTCAAAGCCGGCATACTCCCTCGCATGATCCTCAACTTGAATGGCCATGCGCTTGTGCTCAGGACAGTAGCTGGGGCCCTCAGGTAGCGCCCAACTGAGCAGCACCCAATTCCATTCGAGCCTGAGATCGTAGTGAAGGCGCGTTGCATCATGTTTTTTGATTACGAATAGTAATTGGCCGGCGACAGCACGATTGTGCGCTGCAATTTCTTCGGCGCTTTTCCGCTGCTTCGCAGAGCCGGCGAAAAGTTCCTCGATTCCGGAACAATCCTCCATAGAACGATAAAGTTCAAGTTGTGCGCCGGCTGTGCGTCCACTCTTCGCGTTCCTGGATTTTGTCTTCATGCGCAGGATGGTTCCCGCTTCTTCGTCAGGCTCTTACGTGGTTCCCCGGTCAATCCACAGCCCGGAAAAGTAAGAACGCCCCGTCTCCGGGGCGTTCACAGGGCGCTCATGGAGCGGAGCCTTACGACGAAAGCTTACTAAGAATAGCCGGGCAATCGCCGCTCAAGTACACTGCTGCCACTTTGCCAGTTTGTCTGGTATTTGTCAATTCTGTTGTTCGCTCAGCATCTGCGGTATCGCGCCGGTGCGGACAAAGAAGCCTTCTTCCAGATGCCTCTCTATGCGCTACGCAAAGAAGCTCTCTACGAGGCTGACGCAGAGCACCAGATCAGGCGGATTGAGAGAACCTCGGAATGCAATCGCCTGCATGGCCTCCGAATAAGCATCGAGCGCAATCAAAGCGAAAGAACCTCATTGTTTTCAGCATCCCTGTACCCCTGAGAAGTTCTAGAATCGCCAACCAGCGCCGACCATTGATTTTCTTCTCTGCAATTCTTTTCCCTGTCAATAGACCGACTGACGGCCGCGAGCGCTCCAATCTTCGGAGCGCCGTGCTTTTCCCCACCCAATTTGTCTTGCGAATTGTCCTTCAAACAGCCTCCCGGTTGTTGAAGATTCCGGTTGCGGACCCCCCGGGCCGCTCGCGGCGGATTTTCTGCATCCAAGCGAGCAGAAAGCCAGTAGTTGCGTGATTTCCCTTTCCGAGACTGTGCTGCGAGGCTGCCTCCGTGACACGCGATGACGAAAAACAACAGAGTAGAGCAGGAACGCCGGATGCGCTGGCGAAGGATGTGGCGCGGTTGTACTCCTTTGCGAATGTGGAGGAGGCCAGCTACCACGTCTTTGCACGCCATGTGAGGACGCATTCGGTACGGCCGCCGATGGCGGAGATAAGCGAAGCGCAGGCGCAGGCGGCAGAAACAGAATCGGCGTCGGCTGTTTCCGCGGCAGAACAGGTTCCCTCCGCCGGAACAGAATCTGAAATACAGGCTGCGGCTCCGAGGGTAGAAGCCGCGCCGGTTGCATCAGGACCGGGCTTCTCAATAGCGATTACGTCAGGAGAGACGGCATCCCGACCGATTCCGTCGGGCCCGATCCCGTCGTCAGGCCCGATTCCGGCCGCCGGGCACGCCGTGGAACTGCCAGCCAACTGGCAGCCGGGCCACGGAACGGCGATTGCGGTTGTCTCGATTGCCGGCGGGGTGGGCAAGACTACGATTGCGGCCAACGTAGGCCGGCTCCTGAGCGGGCATGGGGAGCAAGTGCTGCTGGTGGATGCGACGGGGAGCGGGCTGCTGCCCTTCTACTTTGGCGCGGAAGACCTGCGCTGTGGGCTGCGGACCTTTCTGGCGCCGGAGCCGGAGTCGCAGCCGATGCGGGTTATTGGCGTGGAGCGCGTCACCGAGGCCTGGCTGGAGAACGAGGTGAAGGCCGCAATGGGAACGGCGGAGCGGACGATCTTCGACCTGGGGCCGGGCTCCTACAGCCTGCTGCCGCAGATTCTGCCGCTCTGCGCTGTGATTTTGATTCCGCTGGTGGTGGACCTGAACTCGATTATGAGCATTCCTCGCGCGGAGGCGCACAACCGCGCCATGCGCGAGGAGCGCGGGCTTACCCTGCCGCTGCCGGTCTATCTTTCCAACAAATATGACGCGGCCATCGAGCGGGAGCGCGAGGGGCGCGAGTTGATTGCGCGCCAGGTGGGAGGCCGGTTGCTACCCATTACGATCCGGCGCAGCCCGGTTGTGACCGATGCGATCTCCCAGCGGATGACGGTGGCCGATTACGCGCCGGATTCCGAGGTGGTTGACGACCTTCGCCAACTGGCCCGATGGCTGCAAGAAGTTGCGCCGGTGGCACATCCGACCCGGACGGCGGGCAGGTGGAGCGAAGCATGACGACTGGCTTGATGGACCGCTGGGACTGGATTGGCGAGGGGAAAGGCTACTTTCCCAGGCTGGTGAGGCTGTGCATTTATTGTGCGCTGCTGTTTTTTGCCTGGGAGATTTCCACAATGATCTTCGACTGGCCGGAGCAGGCAGCGCTGGCTGTGGCGACGATTCTCGCCGGGTTCCTGATTCACCGCATCTCGCGCAACGAGACGGTGACGTTTGCGTTGATGCTGGCTTCGATGCTCTCCACGGCGCGCTACGCCTATTGGCGCATCTCGTCGGTCGTGGAGGCCATCGGGAAGAACGGCCACACCATCGGCTGGATCAATATCGGCTTCATGCTGCTTCTGCTTTCGGCGGAGTTCTACGCGTTTGTGATTCTCTACCTCGGCTACGTTCAGACGATTCGGCCGCTGCGCAGGCCGCCGGTTGCGATGCCAGCGCAGATTGCCGAGTGGCCGCATGTGGATGTCTTCATTCCCACCTACAACGAGCCGATGAGCGTGGTGCGGCCCACGATCTTTGCCGCGCTGAACATGGATTATCCTGCCGACAAGCTGCACGTATATGTGCTGGATGACGGGTCGCGCGAGGAGTTCCGCCTGTTCTGCGAGCAGGTGGGGTCGGAGTACATTACGCGCACCGAGCACGCCCATGCCAAGGCGGGCAACATCAACCACGCGCTGACGCTGGTGGATGCGCCGTATACGGCGATCTTCGACTGTGACCACATCCCCACGCGGAGTTTCTTGCAGGTCACACTGGGCTAGTTTCTCAAGGACGAGAAGCTGGGAATGCTGCAGACGCCGCACTATTTCTACTCGCCCGACCCGTTCGAGCGCAATCTGCACTCGTTCATGCAGATTCCCAATGAGGGCGAGTTGTTTTACGGCGTGATTCAGGACGGCAACGACCTTTGGAACGCGACGTTCTTCTGTGGGTCCTGCGCCGTTCTGCGGCGCACGGCGATTGATGAAATCGGCGGCATCGCGGTGGAGACGGTGACCGAGGACGCGCACACCTCGCTCCGGATGCAGACGCGCGGCTGGAACACGGCGTACATCAACCTGCCGCAGGCCGCGGGACTCGCCACGGAGAGCCTGTCGAGCCACGTGGGGCAGCGCGTCCGCTGGGCTCGTGGCATGATCCAGATTTTGCGGACGGACAATCCGCTCACTGCCAAAGGGCTGAAGTGGCCGCAGCGGCTCTGCTACGTGAACGCGATGATTCACTTTCTCTACGCCGGACCACGGCTGGTCTTTCTCACCGCGCCGCTGATTTTCATGCTGCTCGGCCGCATCAACATTCCCGGCTTCTGGGCGGAGATCCTGGTTTACTCGGCGCCGCACCTGTTTCTCGCCAATCTGACCAACTTCCGCGTGCAGAGCCGCTACCGCTACTCCTTCTGGAACGAAGTCTATGAGACGGTGCTCGCGCCATACATTCTGTGGCCCACTTTAATGGCGCTCGTCAATCCCAAGCTGGGCAAGTTTAACGTGACGGCAAAGGGAGGGCTGGTGAAGAAGAGCTACTTCGACCTGGTGATTGCGCGGCCGTATGTCTTTCTGATTCTGCTCAACATGCTGGGCCTGGTGGTTGCGGTGATACGGTTTCTCTGGCTGAATCCGCATCAGCCGGGCACGATTGCGATGAATGTGGTGTGGATTCTCTTCAACACCGTCATTCTTGGGACGGCGAATGCGGCGGCTTACGAGGCGAAGCAGATGCGTGCCGATGTGCGCGTCGATGTGCGGAAGCCGGTGGCGATCCGGCTGCCGAATGGGAACCACATCGCCGGCGAAACGGCGGACATCTCGCTGGGCGGGGCGCACGTGGCGCTGAATGAGAACATCGGTGTGCCCGTGGGCACGGCGATTCACATCGTATTTCCGCAGCGCGACGGCGACGTGATTCTCCCGGCGCAGGTCGTGGTGGCCAATGGCAGCAGTCTGCGGCTGAAGTACGCGCCACTCTCGATGGAGCAGAGGGAGCAGTTGACGCTGGTGCTTTATACCGACGCCGACGCGTGGCTGGCCCGCATCGAGCACCGCAAGATGGATCAGCCGATGAAGAGCTTTCTACGGTTGGTGAGTCTTTCCGTGCGCGGCGTCTGGTGGGCGCTTACAGGCTGGATTCCCAGTCGTGCCGCAGCCGCGTCTCTTGTCGCGCTTTTCGTACTGCTAGCCGGTGCTGCGGGACTGCGTGGGCAGGCGCGCCCTCGGTCGCAGACTGCCGAGCCTGCTTCGGTCTCGGTTCCGGCTTTGGCCCAGCAGGCTGACGCGGGCAAGGGCGTGTTCCACACCACTTTCCAGCTCAAGGATGTGGGCGTTCCCGGCGCGATAACCTTCCGCGGCGTGGACTCGGCGCAGAACATCCGTTTCTCGCTCTCGCATACGGTGGTGGTGCAGAAGGCCACACTCAAGCTGCACTATAGTTTTTCGCCGAGCCTGATCGCGTCGCTGAGCCACTTGAATGTCTTTCTGAACGACACGCTGATTGCTACGCTGCCTGTGCCACAGAACGCGGCACAGGTGCAGAAGGCGCTGGACGCGGAGATTCCGTTGCCGGCAGAGATGGTCGTCCACGACAATGTGCTGAAGTTTCAGTTCGTCGGCCACTACACGATGCAGTGCGAGGATCCTTCGAACTCGACGCTGTGGGGCCGGGTGGAGAACACGAGCAGCATTGAGTTGAACGGCGCGCTGCTTGAGATTCCGAACAATCTGGACATTCTGCCCTTTCCGTTTTACGACGGCTCGATTGGCAGTGAGACCGGCGTGATTCCGATGATGTTTGTCTCCACGCCAAGCAAGCAGGCGCTGGACGCTGCCGGAGTGGTGGCGTCGTGGTTCGGCGTGCAGGTCAAGTCGAAGCCGCTGCGCTTCCCGGTGCAGGTGGGCGGGAGTCTCCCCGCGGGCAACGTGGTGTTGTTCGTGGAGAATCCGCAGTCGATGCCGGCAGTGGACAACGTGCAGTCGCAGATTAGCGGGCCCACGCTGGCGATGCGCTCGAATCCAAACGATCCCTTCGGTGAGGTTCTGGTGGTTGCCGGCGCGGATTCGGGGCAGTTGCTCACCGCGGCGCAGGCACTGGCTTCAGGTGGCGCAGTTGTGCAGGGCGATACAGCCCGCATCGGCCACCTTGATCTGCCCTTTCCGCGCAAGGCTGACGACGCGCCGCTGTGGATGAACACAGCCCGCATCGTGCCGTTGTGGGATTATCCGAGCACAAGCGAGCTGCAGAGCGATGGCTCGGCTCCGGTGGCCGTCTATCTTCGCACGCCGCCGGATCTTTATTTCGGCGAGCGCAAAACGCTGAAGCTGCACCTCGACTACCGCTACAACGCCGTCGCGCTGGCCAATGAGTCCACACTACGCATTGATGCGAACGGCTCCATGGTGCAGCAGCTTCCGATGCCGCATGAGGACAATCCCAGCAGGATGCTCTCCGCAGACCGCGACGTGCCGATCGTGGACATGCGGCCCTTTGCGAATACCTTCCTATATAACTTCTACTTCCAGATTGCCAAGAAGGGCCACTGCGAAGACACCCCGCCGATCAACCTGCAGGGCGCGATTCTGCGCAGCTCCTATCTCGACCTCAAGGGGCTGCATCACTGGGCGACGATGCCGAATCTGGAGCTTTTTGCCAACGCGGGCTTTCCGTTTACGCGCTTTGCCGACCTGGCGCAGACAAAGGTCATTCTGCCGCCGAATGCCACTCCGGACGAGGTGGGCTTGTATCTCTCGCTGATGGGATACTTCGGCGAGCAGACCGGCTATTCGGCGATACGCGTGCAGGTGGGGGACGCGGCTGAGCTTGGGCAGGATGTCGATTACCTGGTGCTGGGCACGGCCTCCGACCAGCCGGCATTTGGCCGCCTGAAGGACAATCTGTACGTGGCGCAGCAGAATGGCGGCTATTCGGCCAAGTACACGGGAGACATCTATGAGACCGTAGAGCACGCCTGGTGGCAGGTGGCCGAGCTGAAGCCCAACTGGTGGTGGAAACTGGGCAAGCCGGAGGAGCGCGGCGGCCTGATCACGAGCCTGGGCGCGCAGCCGGACGCGATTGTGCAGGGGATCGAGTCGCCGTGGGTACACGGACGGAGCGTGGTGACGATCTCGCTTGCGAAGAGCGATTCGGCGGGACCGTTTGCGGACGCGTTCTGGAGGGTTTCGGGATCGAGCGAGCTGGGCGAATCGGTGAGTGTGCTGCACGGCACACAGTTCACCTCGTACCGCGTGGGTGAGCACTTTTATCATGTGGGGCACCTGCCGTGGTGGGAGTACGTGCGCTACTGGCTGCGCGAGTTTCCGTGGCTGCTGGTGCCGCTCACCTTCGTACTGGGGCTCTTTATCATTCCGTGGATCAGGATGCGGCTGGATAAGCGTGCAAAGGCGCGGCTGAATCCGGGCGGCGTGTAAGGCGCGGCAGTTCGAGGTCCGCACAGCGTGTTCGTACCAGCTCTCGAAAGCAGAGGCGCGCCGCTACGAGCTGAGCGTCTCCTGAATCTTTGCAGTGACGCGATACAGTTCCAATAGGTATTATGTTTCTTATTTGATCGGAGCCGTCATCGCATGTCTAAGTCCGTTTTCTGGTTTGTTCTTCTTGCAGCTTCCGCACAGGCTGCGCCGGTACATCTTCAGACCAATGCGTTGAATACTCCGCTTGGGATCGACACGCCGCGGCCTACATTCTCATGGCGCAGCGACTCGGCTGCTCCGAACTGGACCCAATCTGCCTATGAGATTCTCGTTGACCCTGAGCCAAAGAACCTGCGCGCAGGCCGCGCCAGTTGGGATTCCGGGCGCATCGCTTCCTCGGAATCTCTAGACATTGCCTATGCCGGCGCGCCGCTCAAGCCACAGCAACGGTATGCCTGGAAGGTGATTGCATGGGACGGCGCGGGCAAAGAGACTGCTTCGGCTCCTACATGGTTTGAGACCGGGCTGATGAGCGCTTCCGACTGGAAGGCGCAATGGATTACCCGCAAAGACCCGCTCGCTGAAAAGGAACTCAAGGCCATTCGCTGGGTCTGGCTGCCGGGAGCGGATGCAATACACGTTCCCTCCGCCACGGCCGCACAATTTCGCTATGAGTTCGATCTGCAAGGAACGCCGCTTGCGGGAAGTCTGCACGTTCTCGCCCGCGGGGAGTTCACCGCGCGCGTCAACGGTCACATCACCGGCCATCATGACGAATGGGGCGCATTTGACCGTGAAGAGATTG
>JAATFM010000174.1 GCA_015655195.1 Terriglobales bacterium | reverse complement strand
GGGGAAGGACTGATTCCGGACAGGAATCGGGCTGGTTCTTCTTGCGGCTATCGCTCTGGATGTTTCCCCACACTGACTGGTTTCTCATATCGTGGTACCTCAGAAGGGGAGGGCCTCTTCCCTGAAAACGAAACGGCCCGACTCTTGAAAGGAGCCGGGCCGTGGTTTTTCTCAACTGAATTCCAGTGTTTCAGAAAACGCGAAATTCCATGCAAAGTTACCGGAGAATTTTGGGAGCGGCGATGGGGGATGAGTGAAGCAATCGCAGATCCTTTGCTGCGCTCAGGATGACAATTCCCCGGTGAGTTGGCGAGAGTGCTATCCCAGGTCCGAAAATCCGGACCTGGGGCCTCTTTACTGAGCGCTGTTCGCTACTTCGACTGCGGCGGTGTTGCTGGCTTCGGCTGCGTCGATGGGGCGGGCGTAGTGGCCGGAGCAGTCGTCGTGCTTGGCGCGGGGGGTGCCGGCGCGGTCGTTGCCGGGGCAGAAGGCGTTCCTGGCGCGGGCGGCGTCGCGGGCTTCGGAGCCGTTCCCGGTGCAGCAGGTGCGCCCGGCTGCGGCGGGAAATGTGGCGGCGTCGGCCGTCCCGGCGGCATCGTGGGCCGCGGAGGCGGAGGTGGAGCGTCCGTCACCGCCACCAGCTCCACGTCGAAGATCAGGTCCGACTTGGCTGGAATTCCAGGGTGCTCGGGTCCGCGGTCGGGAATGGCACGGTATCCGTAGGCCAGCGCCCACGGCACAAAGACGCGCCGCTTGCCGCCGATGCGCATTCCCTCAATGCCAAGGTCGAAGCCGGGAATCATGCGGCCCACGCCGTGCGGAAACTCGATCGGTTTGGGCTCGTCGAGCTGCGGCTTGCCGTCTGCTCCCATTACCGGCTTGCCGTCCTTCATCACCGGCATCTTGTGGTCGTCCCAGGAGTCGAACTTGACGCCGTCGGCGGCGCGCCATCCGGTGTACTTCACGTGCCAGATCTTGCCCTCTTCGCCCAGCGGGCCGGTTCCGAGCTTGATGTCCTGGTACTTAAGCGATAGCGCCGTATGCGCGATGCCGCGCACTGGAGGCACACCCGGAGGCAGCTTGACCGCGGCTGAGGAAGCCGCGCCGGTTGCCTTGGCGGTGCTGCTGGTCGTCTTAGCGGTGCTGGACGTAGCGGTGGCAGGTTTGGCTGGCGTGGAAGCGGGTTTCGTCGAGGTTTGAGCCTGAATGGCCTGGATGGAAGGAACAGCGGCCAGCCCGGCCGCCACAAAAAGCG
Source organism: Terriglobales bacterium (assembly GCA_015655195.1). Classification (GTDB taxonomy): domain Bacteria; phylum Acidobacteriota; class Terriglobia; order Terriglobales; family Acidobacteriaceae; genus Telmatobacter. The sequence goes on along the minus strand of JAATFM010000174.1, from coordinate 1,945 downwards.
CAACAATGCGTGATTTCATTCCCGACTTTAACTCCTGATTTTAAATCTGGGAGAGTTCTCAACCGGAGTGTATCAAGCCGCCCCCCGTGTTCGATCAGGGAATCCGCGCGGTTTGCATGGAAACAATCCATCGGTGGGCTGAAGCCAGCCAAAAATACGGGCGGGGCGACGGTGGCGGTATCCCAGGTCCCAACACCAGGGATATGGGGCTCCCGGCAATCCCTCGGGGGCTAAAGCCCCGTTCCTGTTGTGGCTGCGAACGTATGGGCTAAAGCCCGCACCTTTCAAACCGACCTACTTACGGTGCATTCCCATTCCTTTGGTCATCTTTATCCCCCGGGTCTTAGAGTGGAGATATATGCCCCTGCATCCTGCCGATCTGTTCCACCTGCTCTGGCTGCCTGTGGCCTCTTTTTTTGCCGGAGTCCTGAATACCATCGCGGGCGGCGGCTCGTTTCTCTCGCTTCCTGCGCTGATTCATGCTACGGGGGCGCTCGGCATCGGCGCCGTTACCGCGCAGGCTACGAACACCGTGGCGCTATGGCCGGGGCAGCTTACCTCGCTCGTCGCCTTCCGCAAGAAATTGCGCGCATACGGCTGGAGTATGCTTCCCCTCGTGGTGGCAAGCGGCATTGGCGGATGGCTGGGCGGGTGGCTGCTGCTCACCACCCCGGACCGCTGGTTCAAAGTGCTGCTGCCCTGGCTGCTGCTCTTTGGCGCGGTGATGTTTATCGTGAGCTTGCCGCTCGGCAAGTGGCTCGCCAACCGTTCGGGCGGCAAGCGGTATGAGACCGGGCTGCTGATCGGCATGGTTTTGGTGAGCGTTTATGTGGGCTACTTTGGCGCCGGCGGCGGCTTTCTCGTCATGGCGCTCTTCGGCATCTGCGGCGTTCACGATATTCACGAGATGAATGCGCTGAAGGTTCTTACCGCCGCGGTCTCAATCGGCATTCCTACCGTGCAGTTCATCCTCGCAAAGAGCGTGGTTTGGCATTTCTGCATCGAGATGGCGGTGCTGGCGGCGGTTGGCGGGTATCTGGCGGCGCGCTTCAGCACGCGGATCAATCAGCGCGTCATGCGCTGGACTGTTGCGCTTATCGGCCTGCTCACGGCTGGGTATTTCTTTTTGTTGAATGCGATGCAGCACGGGTGAGAACTCACCATTGACGCACAAAGTGCATCAATGGCGGGGTACGGGGGTTTGTGCTATCCCACCCAAGGTGCAAAAACAAAGGCGCACCGTGGGTGGGGCACCCGGCTATTGTGCTGTTCCACCCTTGCGCCAGAAAGAAGGCGCAAGGATGGGGCACGGGACTCTTTCCAGAAAACCCAAAGCCCCAGACGATGATTCATTACACATGCGCTAATCCGCGGGCGGGGGATAGAAGGGCAGCTTGTTGTTCGTCTCGTTGGCGCGCTTGACGGTAACGTCGTCAAAGAGCAGCGCTGGCGCCAGGACCGTCTTCGGAACCTCGCCCATGTAGTTCGTCATCCACAAATCGCGGCCTGCCGCTTCGATGCCGGAGCGTAGCGCGCGCTGGTCGAGATCGTCGAGCGCCGAGCCTCGCACCAGCTCACGCTTGCCGTCGGCGGAGAGCTTGTAGAGCAGTCGCGGACGCAGGCCGGGGCCCATCGTGGTGACGTAGTAGACGCTCTTGAGGTCGCGATCGTGCGCGATGGCGAGCAGCTTCTTTTCGAGTTCCGCATCCGGCAGCCCATCCTGCGCGGAAATCTTCAGCACGCCGATTGTGGGCCGCGCCGACCCGGAGAGGCCGGCCCGCGCATGGCCGTTCGATTGCGGCAGGTCGCGTACCGGCTCGCGGCCGATAAGGTAATTTTCGAGCTTGCCCCCGGTCACGAGCGGCACGGCACTGGCCCCCACGCCCTCGTCGTCCACGTCGTAAGAACCGGCGGTGCGCTTGCCCTCAAAACTCTTCAGCGTTGG
>JAATFM010000064.1 GCA_015655195.1 Terriglobales bacterium | reverse complement strand
AATCGTAAGCGCGAAGGCAGGAGCTTTCCGCATCTGGCGCAGGGCAAATCGTACGTCGGCCCAGATGGACTCGCCTGCGGGCCACTGCCAGACTTCGCGGCTGCGCTGCTCGATGAGTGTGGAGTTGCCGAACTCGCGGCGCGCGGTTTGCTCGGCTTGCTTGCGCGGGGTGCCTGCGGAGACCAGCTCGTCGGTGCGCTCTTCGATGTGTTCTTCAATCGAGACGGCGATGTCGTCATAACGGCGACGGCGGGAAAAAAGCCGGGAGAGCAGTGGCATGGTGGCCTCCTATGCCTTGGCGATGGCAAGTACGCGGGTGATTCCGGCAAACATCCTCTCGAAGCTGACGACTTCCTGTTCGAGATGCCGGATGCCGGCCTCGGTCAGCCGGTAGATGCGCGTCGGGCGGCCCTTGGCAGAGACGCCGGCTTCGGCTTCCAGCCAGCCTTCCTTCAGCATTCGCTGGAGCGCCGGGTAGAGCGAGCCTTCTTCCACCTGAAGCAGCTCGCCGGAGACCTGCTGGATGTGCTTCACAAGCGCGTAGCCGTGCATGGGCTTGGAACGCAGCGATTGGAGAATCATGATTTCCAGAGCGCCGGGAAAGAGGTCGCGGTTTTCGGGATTCTTTGCCATGGAAGGATAGTAGATCAAAATACCTATTTTTAAAATAGGTATTTTGAGAAATTTTTGCATCGCACTTCAAGAGACTAAAATTCGGCCATGAGCTTTGATTCGACGAAACTTGCCGCCACGCAGGCGGCTCTGCGCGAGGCGGGCCCAGACGGAACCAATCTGGACGGTTGGCTTTTTTACGATCATCATCACCGCGACCCGATCGGCGAGCGGATTCTGGGCCTCGACCCGAAAGCGCACATTACGCGGCGCTGGTACTACTTCGTTCCGGCCACGGGCGAGCCCATGAAGCTCGTCCATCGCATCGAGCAGGGCCGGCTCGACTCGCTGCCCGGCGCAAAGATGCTCTACTCAAGCTGGCAGGAGCTGGCCGCGGGCCTCGAAGCGATGCTGAAGGGCGCGACGCACCTTGCCATGCAGTATTCGCCGAACAACGCCATCATGTATGTCTCGATGACCGATGCGGGAACGGTCGAATTTCTGCGCTCGCTGGGCAAGAACATTGTCAGCTCGGCCAATCTCGTCAGCCAGTTCGAGGCCGTGCTGAGCGAGGAACAGAAATCCACGCATGCCGTGGCGCAGAAGGCGATTGACGCGGTGCTGGCCGAGGCATGGCTTGAGATTGGCCGCAGGCTGCGGCCGGCAAATGACAAGCCCGGCACGCTGAGTGAATTCGACATGGTGCAGTGGCTCGGCGAAGGGATGCGCCGCGAAGGGTTGGTGTGGGAGAACGGCCCGAACGTCAGCGTGAACCGGAACAGCTCCGACTCGCACTACGAGCCGACGGCGGAGCACTCTTCGCCCATCCGCGAGGGAGACTTTCTGCTCATCGACATCTGGGGCAAGCTCAACCGGCCCGATGCGGTCTTCTACGACATTACTTGGACGGGCGTGATTGGCCGCGAGCCCACGGAGCGCGAGCAGCTTGTTTTCACCACCGTCCGCGACGCCCGCGATGCGGCGATTCATGCCATCGAGGCGGCATTTGCCGAGGGCCGCGCCGTTCGCGGCTTCGAGGGCGATGATGCCGCCCGCGCCGTCATTCGTGACGCCGGCTTCGGCGACTATTTCACGCATCGCACCGGGCACAACATCGCCGTCGAAATCCACGGCCCCGGCGCGCACCTCGACAACCTCGAAACCCACGACGAGCGGCTGATCCTGCCCAACACCTGCTTCTCAGTCGAGCCGGGAATCTACCTGCCCGAGTTCGGCGTGCGCAGCGAGATCGACATGATGACCGCGCCGGGAAAAGCGTGGGTTACAGGCAAAATTCAGCGAGAACTGGTTCGCATTTAGGGAACAGGGAGTAGCGAACCTGCTCCGTGCCCCATCCTTGCGCCTTTTTTCTGGCGCAAGGGTGGGATACCGGGTGCTACGTCCACGACGTGTCTTTGTCTTTGCGCCTTGGGTGGGATAGCACAAAAGAACGAATTTGCACGTGGCGCCATAGGTGCAATCGTCTGACTAATGTTCTGTCTCTGAGGTTCCTGGGATAATTTGTGGAAGATAAAAGCAGGTCCTTCCCTCTGCCTGAAAAACGGCTACGGTCAGGATGACACCGCTTTGGCTGTTATGGCACAGCGAAATGAGCCGCGCGGGCAGGAAAGTCGGGCTGCTGATAGAATAGAAAGTGCCGCAATATGCGGCAAACCCGTGATTTTTCGCTCCTGAACCGGCCCGCCTCTGCCTTTGCAACACGGCATCACCACCAGGGCCCAGGAACCTGATCCGCAGAAAAGGAATTTCTTCATACAGTGAGCCAGACGATACGCAATATCGCCATCATCGCGCACGTGGACCACGGCAAGACCACCCTCGTAGACGCCATGCTTCGCCAGTCCGGAACCTTCCGCGCCAACGAGCAGGTGGCTGATCGCGTGATGGATTCGAACGAGCTCGAACGTGAGCGCGGCATTACCATCCTGGCCAAGAACACCGCCATCCACTTCGAGGGGGGCAAGATCAACATCGTTGATACGCCCGGTCACGCCGACTTTGGCGGCGAGGTGGAGCGCGCGCTCAAGATGGTCGATGGTGTCATGCTGCTCGTCGATGCAGCCGAAGGCCCGCTGCCGCAGACGCGCTACGTGCTCTCGAAGGCGCTTGAAGCCAAGCTGCCGCCCATCATCTGTATCAACAAGATCGACCGCCCCGACGCGCGCCCCAAGGAAGTTCTCGACGAAATTTACGACCTTTTCATCGACCTTGATGCAGACGAGTCGCAGCTCGATTTTCCTGTGCTCTACGCCGTGGCCAAGAACGGCACGGCCTCGCTCGATCTCAATACGCCCGGCGAAAATCTTGCGCCGCTCTTTGAGACGATTGTGAAGACGATTCCGGCAGCCACGGGCGACCCGAACGGCGCGCTGCAAATTCTCGTCACCAACCTCGACTACTCGGAATACTTTGGCCGCATCGCCATCTGCCGCGTCTTTCAGGGCACACTGCACGCCGGCGACGAGGTGATGATTTCCAAGCGCGACGGCTCGCTGCAGAAGACCAAAATCACCAAGCTCTTCACCTTCAGCGGTCTCAAGCGCACCGAGACCACGGAGACCACCATCGGCGACATCGTTGCCGTGGCGGGCGTGGAAGGCATCACCATCGGCGAAACGATTACCGGCATCGAGAACCCCGCGCCGCTGCCGCTCATCGTCATCGACGAGCCGACGATTGCGATTCAGTTCAGCGTGAACAATTCACCCTTTGCCGGGCGCGAGGGCCAGTACGTAACCAGCCGCAACCTGCGCGAGCGGCTGCAACAGGAGTTGCTGACGAACGTCTCGATTCGCGTGGAAGAGACCGACTCGCCCGACACCTTCAAGGTGCTGGGCCGCGGCGAATTGCAGCTTGCGATTTTGATGGAGATGATGCGCCGCGAGGGCTACGAGTTCATGGTTGGCCGGCCGGAGATCGTCACCAAGATGGTGGACGGCGTGCGCATGGAGCCGGTCGAACACCTCACCATCGACGTGCCGGAAGAGCACACCGGCGTCGTAATTGAAAAGCTCGGGCCGCGCAAGGGCGAGATGACCAAGATGCACAATCATGGCTCGGGCCGCGTGCGCATGGAGTTTCGCGTGCCGAGCCGCGGGCTGATTGGTCTGCGCTCTGAGATGCTGACCGAGACGCGCGGCACCATCGTGATGAACGCGCTCTTCGATGGCTACATTCCCTACCAGGGCGAGATTCCGCAGCGGCCCACGGGCGCGCTTATCTCCGACCGCAGCGGTCCAACGACGACTTACTCGCTCAACGGCCTGCAGGAGCGCGGCGTTCTGTTTGTGGGGCCGGGCGTGGAAGTGTACGAAGGCATGATCGTAGGCGAGCACTCGCGCGACAACGACCTCGACGTGAACGTGGTCCGCGAAAAGAAGCTCACCAACATGCGCGCATCGAGCGCCGACGACGCGATCCGCCTCGTCCCCTACAAGGCGATGAATCTCGAACAGACGATTGAGTTCATTGCCGACGATGAGTTGGTGGAAGTGACGCCGAAGTCGCTGCGCCTGCGGAAGAAGATTCTGCAAGCCAACCAGCGGCCTAAGCGCCGGCAGAACGTGGAAGCGTAAGCAGAAATTTTCTCTGGCAATACACAACGGCGGCTCTGATCAGAGCCGCCGTTGTGCTTTTACGATTCGATTTCGAGCCCGTCAAATAAGTGCTTAGCAGGCAGCATCCTCTGATGCAAAATACGGATCACAAATATGCTTTCATCGTCGATACGATAGAAGATGACGTGTTTCTCATGCTCGAATCGCCTATATCCCAGATGGATCGAGTCGCATCTGCGTCCTATCCGTGGAGTCATGGCAAGCCTATCGAGGCATTCCGTAAGCCCGCGGTTGTAGCGCCGAGCCTGCTCCTCGCCCCAGGTATCCACCGTGTAATCGATGATTTCGGCCCAGTCATTTCTGGCTAATCTGGCAAGCCGGTACTCAGCCAACGGTCAGCGCCTTCCAGTCAATTGGGCACGCCGCGTGATTCTCTCTTCCATCTCGGCAAAGACATCGCCCTCGTAGATGCCGCTCTCTTCACCCGCCATCAGCGCGGCGCGCAAGGCTTCTAACTTGGCTTTGTCTTCCTTTTCGTCCTGCTCCAGCGCGCGCAATCCTGCACGCACCACTTCGCTGGCGTTCGCATACTGTCCCTTGCGAATTCTCCTTTCGACAAAGCGGTCCAGTTGTTCCGTGAGATTGACATTGCGCGTCGGCATGGCATCATCTTAGCCGGATTGGCAATAATTGGCAACACTACCTGTGTGTCGAAAATGGGCTAAGAGCCGATGGCTGTGAGCTGTTGTTTTGCTTCGAGCACTCGCTTCAGCGCTTCCTCTGCCGTTGCACCGACGCTCGATAAATGGCCCATCTTGCGGCCAGCGCGTGGCGTGTGCTTTTCATAGAGATGCAGCCGCACGCCTGGCACACGCAGCGCCGCTGCGAAATCAGGCTCGCCATTCAGCCACAAATCGCCAAGCAGATTCGCAATCGCGCAGGGCGCAATCAGTTGCGTGTCGCCGAGCGGCAGATTCAGCGCGGCGCGCACCGCCTGCTCGAACTGGCTTGTCGCGCAGCCGCGTTCGCTCTGGTGGTAGCTGTTGTGTGGCCGCGGAGCGAGCTCGTTTACAAAAAGCTCGCCGCTCTTCGTCACAAACATTTCTACGCAGAGCAAACCTTCGATGCCAAGTGCTGCAGCGATCTCGCGCGCTAACGACTCGGCGCGCTCTTCCAGCGCAGGAGAAATGCCGGCGGGAAGTACACTCCATGCAAGAATCTGATTTTCATGATGGTTGCGAGCGGCAGGGAAGCTCCGGACTTCGCCGGATGGATTGCGAGCCGCCATCACGCTGATCTCGAAGTCGAGTTCAAGCGCCTGTTCGGCCACGGCGGGCTTTTCGTCAATCGACTTCCACGCGGCAGTCACGGCTTCTTCCGTGGCCGCGAAATCGAGACCAATCCGCGCCTGCCCGCGCCCATCGTAGCCGCCGCGGCCAATCTTCAAAAAGACGCATCCGCCAAGCGTCGCAACGGCATCGCGCAACTCCGCTTTGCTTTGCACCACGCGAAACGGGCCGACGGGAAAACCGTGTTCGGCGAGCCATGGCTTTTGCAGCGTCTTGTCCTGAATGATGCGGATTGGCTCGACGCCCGGCCTCAGCGGAGCAATGGCCGCCACGCGGCTCAACGCATCTACGCCGATCTGTTCGATCTCCAACGTCACCGCATCGGAGCCATGCGCGAGCCGCTCGGCCGCTGCCGCGTCATCCCACTTGCCCACGATGACTTCATCCACTACGAAGCTCGCCGGGCAGTTCGGCTCCGGGTCCATCACGCGGACGCGATAGCCCATCGTGCGCGCGGCCATCGCCATCATGCGCCCAAGCTGCCCGCCGCCGAGAATGCCCAGCGTACCGCCGGGCTGAATTGTCTTTGGAAGAGATTCGTTGCTCAAGGATGGGACTCCGTGGTCGGCAGCTCCTGATCGGGAAGACTCTGCGCAAGCACTTCATCGGTGCACGCTTTGCGCCATGCTGCGAGCCGCGCGTAGAGAGCCGCATCGGTCGTGGCAAGAATCTCGGCTGCCAGCAGCGCCGCATTCGCCGCGCCGGCTTTGCCCACGGCCAGTGTGCCAACCGGAACGCCTTTCGGCATCTGCACGATCGAGAGCAGTGCGTCGAGCCCGTTCAACTGCGTTGCCGCCACCGGCACGCCCAGCACGGGAACGAGCGTCTTTGCCGCCAGCATTCCCGGCAGGTGCGCCGCGCCTCCCGCGCCGGCGATAATCACGCGCAGACCACGCTCCTTTGCGCTTTCGGCATACTTGTAAAGCAGGTCCGGCGTGCGATGCGCGCTCACGATCTTCGCCTCATGCGGAATCTGAAGCTCGCGCAAAATCTCGACGGCGGCGGAGAGAACTTCGTAGTCGCTCTTGCTGCCCATCACGACACCGACCAGCGGCTGTTGGCTCATAGAGACAGATTATATGATTGTGTTTTCGCGCATGACTGTTAGCGTCAACGCCCTCTTCGCGCTGCAAGCGCCGCTTCTTTCTCGACGCGCTCTTTCCGCTGTTCACGTCGCGAAAAGACAAACACGCCAGCCAGACCCACCAGACTCGAAAGAATCGCTGTGATCCCGAAGACACTCTTCCCCGTCCAGAGGAGAGCGAATCCGCCGATGATTACAATTAGGCAGAGAATAAATGCGTAAAGTGAGCCTCTTGCCTGACCTGCGATGTTGGCAGCCACTACCTGTGCCTCGAGAGATTCTCTGTGGCTGCTTTGACGTTCCGCCATTGCCATAATGCGTTCTGCACCATTTGGAACGACCTGATCATATTTTGCAAGAAGATCGGGTGGAGGCAAAGGCCCAACAAACGTGACCGACTGGTGAGTGACTGTAGCGATTGCTCGGGAAGGTTCAGTCGAACCCGGTTGAGGTCTATTTCGGCGTCGCTTGCTCACGGTCGATTAGGCAACCTGCTGTTCTTCTTCGCACTGGCCAATAGCATCGCAAATATCTTGCCCGACAACAATCCAGTCTGCAGCGATTGCCTTTCCATCTGCTTCCAATGGAGTTTCGCTATGGTTGTAGTCATCGAACCCCCCAAAAAGGTCAAGAACGCGTGCTGCCCCGGACGCAAAAGAAGGCTGAGCAAATAGAAAATCGGATTTTACGGTCTTATTCATAGTTTCCTCAGCTCGATAAGGCAGAATCAGCCTTACTTGTTTGATGCTGGCTGACGCAAAAAACATCCGTCATGCCTGATTGGATCGAAGGAATTCGTTGAGGTCGCCATAAGCCCGACATCTGGAGTATCGGCACAAATGCGTCTAAAGTCTATCAAAATCAGCAAATCATTTCGGTGGCTGATTTTGAAAACATATGATCTCTGAACATAGTGTTCCAAAAATGGACGCAGTTACATTCTACAAGAAATTGTAGAATTGCAGTAAATCGTTGACAAGACTACGCGACCCTCCTAATGAGGGGAAGCACAGGGCATCTTTACAAATGTACAGAACTCTAATGAGAAGGGGTATATCCTATCTATATCTCCTTCAGTGCCGGTGCCATGCCTCCACTGCTACTTCTAGCACCGCAAACAGCACGCTGACTGCGGCGAGAAACCCCTTCGCACGCTGCCAGTTCTGCTCGTGGCGGTCCATACGGCGCTCAAGCTCCGCGATGCGGCCGCCATTGCCGTCGCCCATCAGGCCGCCCATCTGCGACTTCAACACCGACAGGTCGCTCAGAACCTGGGCCTCGAATTCATTCATCATGCGCATATGCAAAACTCCGGAAATAAGATAGTTCACGAGCCCAGCGGCAGGTTGATGAACAATGCCGTCGAGAACTCGGAGTAATTCGGCGGCGTCGAGCCGTCGTACATGCGAATAAAAAATCTGTCGTTGGCCGAGATGCGCGGGAAGGTCAGCGTCTCCTCGGAGCCGCGCAGCACAAGGTCGGGATCGTTGCCCGGCATAAAGGCGAAATCGCGCCTGCGAACCTCGAAGCCTCCGCCCGTGGGCGGCGCAACTCCGGTATTGACCGTAACCGCGCTGCCGCTGAGTGATGTCACCGTCAACGCATTCAGGCTCGCAATGTACGTGGGCACAACCGGCGCGGGCAGCCATGTCTCGGCCGGCACGGTGGCGCTGGTTTTGATGGCAAGGTCGTCGGCCCAGTCATTGGCGAAGGTGACCGCGTAGCTGACCACATCCGGCGTACTCGCCGCGTAGCTGATCTTCACCGTCCGCACCACCACCTGTGCGTCGAGATTCGCGGAAGGCGCGCTGAGCGCAAGCGCGTCACCGGGCCACACATCGCTGACGAAGCTCAGGCGCGTGCCCTTGTACGTGCCGGCCCACAGCGCGCTCACGCCCGCCGAAGCCTGCACAATCGCCGAGGCCGCATTGCGGCAATCGGCCGAACTGCGCGCTGGCGGATTCGTCACCGAGCCGATCCACGCCGCGCTCGCCGGCAGCCCCGCCGCGACCAGCGCAGCCTGGCTTGCCGCATTTACGGCGCGGCCCACGGCGCGGCCCTCGGAGCGATAGCTCACGGCAATCTGCTCGCCCACCGCGGGCACGAACCCGGTGTAAAACGAGAGTCTCCCTGTGCGCTCCACCTCGCACTCGGAGCCGCGCGTGGAAGGCCCCACGCGCCGCGTGTATGGCGCCCCGCTTGCCGGCGTGCTGACCACCCAGCCGGAGCCGAGATTCGTCAGGCTCAGCGAGCGCAGCGCGCCGTTGAGACTGATACTGCTGGCAGCAATCACCGTGCAGCTTGGCGGCAGGTTGGGAATCGTGCCGTCATAGAGAATCACCGGCATCCCCGCCACGCCGTCTACGATCTCGACCAGCTCGAAGAGCAGCTTTGCCGGCGCTATATTCGTCTGTCCGCCGGCGGAGATTGCGCCCTCGTCGCCGAAGGAGTAGTACGTTGCCAGCGCCCGTTCATTCTCCGGGCAGTGGACCCGCAGCCGAAGCGTGTATTGATTTGCAGGATTGATCGCATACGTTGAGCCTGAGAGAGAACCAAGGACAAGAGGCTGCAACGTCACCGCTCCGGTTCCCGTTGCAGCCGTGGCCTGAAAGCCGGCGATGCAGTTGGAAGCGCGCGGAAGGCCGGAGAAGAATCCGGCAAGGACGCCAGCACTACCTGCGGCCAGCGTCACTCCGTCGGCTTCGAGCAGCAGCGTGCCGCCCATTTCTACGGGATCGATCCAGCTTACCAGCGTCTGCCCGTCCACGCCGTTGCCGCCGAGAATTGTCAGCCCGCCCGCGCCGATCGAGAAATACGTTGAGCCTCCCGTCACCGACCAGAGTGCGCGGTTGATCTGCGGCTCGTTGAAGAGCTCGTTAATGAGAGTAGTCGTCGAGGTGGCCGGAGAATACGGATCGGCGGTGAGATAAAACGCGGTTGTCGTGCCGTCGCCGAGAAAATATTCCGTCACATACTCCCATGGCTCGCTCTCGCCGCACACGGTTATGTCGTTGGCCAACGCCCGATTCACTGCGGCGCTCAGCGTGAGGTTGGCGAGCGTCAGGCTGCCATCGGTCTCATTCAGCGGATGCACCGTGCCCGGCACAGGCGTGAGCGAGAGCGCGCCCGCGAGAGCGCGATACGCAGCCCGCGCCTGACCGGAGACTTGTCCGGCGCTCTTGCTGAAGGGCGCGCCCTGCTCGGCGGCAAAGTGGCTTATCGGCAGGCCGAGCGAGAGCGCGCTTGTTGCAAGCGCCGTCGATCCGGTATGTGCGACGAGCGAAGTAAGCAACTCGCCCACCGTCTGGCCGCTGGTTCCCTTGTTCGGCGGCATCAGGATCTGGTCGAGCACAAGCTCGTCGCTCACCGCCTGAATCGCGTAGCGGTAGCGCGGACCCTCCATTGCCAGCCCTGCAAACTCCGGCATCGGTGTAGCGGCAATGTAGCCGGTAAAGTACGTCGTGCCATCGTCGCCCGTCACATGAATCGACTGATTCCGCGCCGGCACGACGAGTGTTCCATGCGCCGGCAGGCTCAGCCATAACTCGCAGACGGAAGGCTCGTTCAGCGTGCGCTCAATGGTGAGCGGTCGTGCGGTGTCGAGCGTCGCGGTGTAGTCCTGGCCCTGGATGACGAGTTTCATAGCGAAGGTTCCTGTCTCTGATTGTTGGTTGCATTACACCAGCGCATTTGCACAAGATTTCCGTGCCCCATCCTTGCGCCTTCTTTCTGGCGCAAGGGTGGGACAGCAATGCCCTCAACCTGCCGTTACACCAGCGCGTTCGGCGCCGGCAGAAAGCTGCGATAGCAGAGCACGCGCTCGCCGTCGAGTGGATCCGTGACCGGCAGCGCGGTAAACTTCGCATCGAGAGCCACGCGTTCCAGCTTGCTCTTGCTGGCCAGCGGCAGCGTGGTCTCTTCCGCGCCTGCCATCGGTTGCAACCGCGGGTAGTGGAAGAAAATCCGCTCGCCCTGCGAGCCTTCCATCGCAAAGAGCGCCGACCACTCCTGAAAGAAGCTGCCACCCTCGCGGTCCACAAAGCCTGTCACGGCCTGCACCTTCGCTCCCGCGGCAGGCGCGCCGCCGGGCAGCGGCTCTGCAAGCGTCAGCCCGGAGGTCGTAATCGCGGAGACAAGCGCAACGTTAAACGTGACGCGGCGAATGTAGTCCACATCGCTCAACGCTTGGCGCAGATACGCGCCCGAGATCGGCGCGCCGACGAATCCCGTCTGTCCCGTGTAATCCGCATCCACGGCCACAATCTGCCCCGGCAAAAACTTTGTCGCGTCCGTCGCGGCCAGCGCAATCGCTGTCGCCGTCGAGCCGCTCTGCACGGTCACTGCCGTCGCGGCCTGTGCGCCGACGGCGGCCAAAGTCGCATCCGGCCCCGCGCCAGTCGCGGCTGCCAGCACATTCATGTGCTGCGAGCCGGTCGCCAGCGCCATCGTCAGCTTCGTCCAGCTCAGGAACTCGAAGCTCACCTGTGCGGAGAGCGATTCCCGCACTTGTTCGAGCGGCGCGGCGGGAATCCCCGTCGCAACCGCCGCAATCTTGCTCGCCGATTTGCGTGCGAAGCCCTGAATCCAGCCCAGGTCGATCCACGGAGCCGGCGGAGCTGACAATGAAAATCCGCCCTGCTCTGACGGATCAAAGAGAACCGGCGTCTGTGCGGCGCGATTCACGGGCGCAAAGTAGGCGCGCACCCGACGCGAGACCGGCGCGGCATTGGAAAACCAGTTGGCGGCCATTTACTCACCCTGTTCCTGATAGCTGTAAACAAGCACCTTTGCGCTGCGGCTCACGCGGTCGCGCTGCACGGCAACGGGCGTAAAGACCGGCTCATCCCAGAAGACCTGTGTCAGCATCGCGACCGGCGGTGTAGCCGTGTAGTTCATCTTCTGCGCGCGAAACGGCTGTAGCATCGTGGTTATTTCCTCGTCCATCGCGCTCAGCATCCGCCCACGGTCCAGTCCGCCAAAGCTCTGCGTGCCGCAGGTCTGGTAAAGGATTTCGCACTCCTCGGCGGCCATCGTCGAAGCCAGGTCCACATCCGTCCCCAACCCCAGCCAGCGCAGAATGTACACATCGTCAGGAAGCTGCGAAAACGGCGCTTCGGCCTCTTCCACAAGAATCCCCGGACGCGCCGCGCCGCGCAGCAGAATCGTCCGTTCCGGATTGATCGTGACGAGCCGCGCGCGTAGCGCCATGTAAAACGAGTCTTTTGCGTTCTGCATAAAAAACAGGGACTAGGGATCAGGGACTAGGGAATAGTCAAAGCAACTATCCGCGAGCCCGTTTCCTCGTTTGTCCCATGAACCTTTCCCGGCCAACCGCCCATTGCAGTTCGCCGTGTTTTCCTGCTTCTCGTTCATCGCAACAACAGGCAAAGTGGTTCTGTCCTGATTCCTGCGCTTGGCCTCTAGAAGCTATCTCATAAACCTGTTTTGAAAGGGCACGGCTTTAGCCGTGCCGCAAAACGCCAGGAAAATCAGGGGGCTTTAGCCCCCGAGGGATGGATTGCAAAGACCAAATGGCATTTATGAAATAGTTTCCAGTCCCTAACCCCTAGTCCCTGTTTTCACAACGTCTGCTGTCTCTGCTCGCGCAGCAGCAGCCGGTAGAGGTACACCTGCCCAAAGGCTTCATTCGATGCGACGGACTCGATCAGGTAGCTCTGCCCGGCCACGATCACCGCAAGCGTCATCGCAAAGAGCGCCTGCGCCGAAACGAGATCAAGCGCCGAGACCTGCTGCTCCACGCTCGTCGCCGAAATCATCAGCTCCCACTGCGACTGTCCGCCTTCCTGCCATGTCGGGCGCAGCTTGCGCAGAATGACCGGGCTCACAACAACGTCGCCGAAGCTCGAGCTCACCAGCCCCAGCTCCGACTGGTTGCTATCGGTCGTCGCGCCGGTCACTACGAGCTGTGCGCTGGCCCCGCCCACGCTACGCAGCAGCGCGTCGGCAAGCATCTGTGCTCCGGCCGATGGGTTGCGCGGTGAAGTATCGCTCATCTCTCACCCCAGCCTGTTCGCAATGTAAGGACGAAGCCATGCCTGCACGGTCTCGTCCACGAGCGAACTCGAAAAATACTGCAAGTGCATGGTGTCGATCTGCGACTTGCTCGTGTTCAGCGCCGGCTGTGCCTGTGCGTTGCGAACAATTTGCGCGCAGGCAGACATCACGTCGTCGCCGATGGTCGCAAGCCCCGCCGTATACGTCACTGCGATCTCGTTGTAGGGCAGTCCCAGCACATTCCACGGCAGCGTTAGCTCGCCGGTGTTGGCGTCGAGGTCCACCGTCGTCGGGTCAATCGAAACCCATTGCCCTGGCAGCGAAAAGGCCCACGCAATCTCCAGCATCGGCGTCTCGACCAGTTCGCCGCGCCGCGGACGCGCATAGCGGCCCTCGATGCTCACAATCGGCGAGGTCGCCGGCGCGAGCGGCGCAAGCGGAAGATAGCTCAGGTGCACGGTCTGCGCTCCGGCTGTAACGCGCAGGCGCTCCGTGTATTGAATAACGTTCAGGTCCGGCCGCCTGCAGAAGCTGTTAATCAGTGCCGTTGCGGCCGTGATCCAGTCCGCTGTCGTCGTAGCCGGCAATCCATAATTCGTGTAATCGGTTGGCTGCAGATAGGCCATCGCCAAGGTCCTTTCGAGAAGCAGGGAGTGCAAGGGACTAGAAGCCATCTCATAAATCGGTTTTGAAAGGGCACGGCTTTAGCCGTGCCGCAAAATGTCAAAGAAAATCGGGGGCTTCAGCCCCCGAGGGATGCTTTGCAAAGGCCGAATGGAGTTTATGAGATAGCTTCTAGGGACATAGGGACTCGGGACCAGGAGTCAAGGGGCTATTCGGAAAGAGCAGCCGCTGACGTCGGCAAAACTGCCGCACATTGCAGAGCCGTCTTTCCTAGTCCCTATGTCCCTAGTCCCTTAGTCCCTCGTTTTTTACCGATCCACCAGCACCTGGTAGTGCGCGTAGTTTGCGCCCTTCACCACCGGCGCGCCGAACTTTATCGCGACGTACTGATAGCTGAGCGAGTTCGGCAGTCCAAGCTGAAAGACGCGCGGAGCCGGATCGCCGAGCCAGTGGTACTCGATCAGGTCCTCGGTCACGATGTAAGCCGGAAGCACCGCCGTGCCCGATCCCGGCGTGCCCGTGTACGAGAGGCTCCAGTCGGGAATCAGCGGCAGTTCGCCCGCCTGCGTCGTGATCGCCTTCACGCGGAAGCCGCCATTGATCTCCGTGGTGTTCAGCACCACGTTGTACTCGGCCTTCAGCTCCTGGTCGATCAGGTCGAGCAGCACCGGGTTGGCGTAGATCGCCGTGGGCCGCACATGATAGCCATTGCTCGCCACCATCTGCGCCACCGTCGTCTTGATCGTGTCCACGATCTTCGCCGAGGCACCGACTGTTACCGTGTTGCCGCCGCCAGCAATCTGCGCGGCCACGCCCATGTACTGCTTCGTCGTCGGCGTGGTCAGGCTGGTATCGTTGCCGTTCCACAACGCAATGTCATGCTCCACCATCAGGCCGGAGACCGTATCCACAAGGTCCTTGGCCTGCACGTAGGCGAACTGCTGCTGCTGCTTGCCCAACTCCATGTCGAAGAGGTTGTAGTTCATCTGCGCCACAAGCGCCTTGAGATACACGCTGCGCTCCTGGCGGTTCGGCGTCACTACCGTCGGCGTAATCGTGCGCGGATCGACGAATGCCGCCGAGCCAGCCTGCGGCAGAGCGATCTGCTCAAAGTAGCGCGACGGATGGCCCGTGGCCGGAATCTGCTTGATGCGCTGCCCAAAGGGGCTCGACCGACGGCAGATGTCGAGAATCTCCGTCTGGTACAGCGGCACTTCGATTGCGCCCGGCCCCATGAAGTCGGCCGCGGCATGGATGTCTGTAAAGGTTGCGTTCATGTTTCTCCTCGCCCCCTCGATGGGGGTGCGTGTAGCTGTTGGCTCTTAGCTTTTAGCTATTAGCTCGGTTGTAGTGGCACCCGATGCGTGCAAAGAGCGCACTGGCTCTAGTCGCACGCCCGGACCTGGCTCGCGGCTGCAATGCTTTAGCTAACAGCTAAGAGCTAATAGCTAAAAGCTGCCTTACGCGATTGCGCCCGAGCGCAGAAGCTGGCTCTTGACCGCGATGCGCTGTTCGAGGCTCAGGCTGTGGAGCGCCGCATCCAGCGTCCGCGCGTCCACCGGGCCTTCGCCCACGCCGTGCTTGGCCAGCATGTCGAACGTGGCGCTCGGCATCGTCCTGCGCAGCGGGTTTAAGGCCCCCTGTCCGGAAACTGGTCCGGCGCTTGCCTTCAGCTCCGCAATCTGTTTCTCGGCTGCCTCCAGCTTTGCCGCCAGTTCCTCCTCGCGGCGGCTCTGCTCCACCGTCGCGGAGATGCGCTCTACCTCGCCGGCCAGCGCGCTCTGCCGCTCTTCGAGCAAGCCCAGCGTGCGCTCCAGCAGGGACGCCGCGGCCTCCAACCGCTCTGCAACATTCAGCGATTCCTGTTCCATCTTGTTTCCTTTCTGGTGAGTTGTTGAAGCTGCCTCACCGGCATTTTTTGCGCCGATGAGACAGCTTCGTGTCTTACTTCGAGTTCAGCTTTGCGTCCTGCCTTGAGTCCTAGGGGAGGACATTCCTTGCAAAGGAAAAGGCCCTGCGTGTTTCCGCGGAGCCTCTCCTGTTTCCGGTTGCCCGGAATCCTGTTATGTCAGCGAAGCTCCGTGCCCCATCCTTGCGACTTTTTTCTGTCGCAAGGGTGGGACAGCACAGACCTTCGCTTTTCAAAGAAGCCCAGCCTTACCGCGCCGCCACCGCAGCCCGCGCCGGCTTCTCCTTCGTCATGCGAAAGCTGGTAGCGCGATACGCCGCCTTCTCCCGCAGCAAAATCGCCGCGCCCGTAAACGTCACGCGCGTCAGCTTCCATATCTCATCGCTCATGTTTTCCACGCGCGCATCGGCAAGCTCATAGCTCATCCCCAACGCCTCCGGCGCATGAGCCCGAATCGCCTCCGCCGCCTCGGGAAAATCCCGCGCATACAGGTAGCCGCTCACCGTGATCCGGTTGCCGATAAGGTTAGCCTCGGTAATCAACCCGATCTTGCGCCGCGTGTCGTGTCCGTCCCAGCCGGGCCGATAGTCCACCGCCATGCCGAGCAGAGAGGCCAGCGCTTTTTCCGCCGCCGCCCGCGTCAGCATCACGCGATGTCCACGCGCCCCCGATGGCGCCTTGTCGCTGGGTTGATTGACGACCGTTAAAACTCCCTCGAAAGGCACCCGGTTAGGGTGGCCCTCGACGGGAGGAATTCGCACTGCCATGGCTTCCAATCGCATGTGTTCCCCGCACTATGAAATTTTGTTGTTCTGCCTGACCCAGCAATTACTCCGCCTGCCCGCCTGTTGTGGAATCTGTTGTGGGCGACGCACCCGCAGACACCGCCCCTCCAGAGTGCACGTTCGGGTGCGGTCCCAGCCCGCGTATCGCCCGCACCTCATCGACGGTCAGAACCCCGGCCTGCAAAAGTTGCACTTGCACCTGCAGCTCGGTCAACTCGTCTCGCGCGCCCAGCTCGTTGAAGACAAACTCGAACTCTCGCCAGCCGATGCACTTGCCGAAGAGATCGCGCGTAATGTGCTGCGCGATGAGACTGGCAAGCGGCTGAATCGCGCCGCGGAATGCCTCGTCCGCCATCTCCGATGCCGTCGATTGGTTCACGTCGGACTCAAGTCCCAGCATCAGCGGCGAAAGCCCAAAGGCATTCGCCACCATGCGAATCAGAAACTCCTGCCATGCCAGGCGCAGGTCGGCGTCGGTGCCCTGAGCGAAGCGCAACACCTCCGGCTTCTGCTCGGTCGAAAGCACCGGCACGCGGCCCGTGCCTTCAATCTCGTCCTGCCACCAGCGAATCAGCCTGTCATGCTGCTGCGGCGTCGCCTCGTTTATCCAGATCGCATACTGCGCCACGGCATTCGCAGCCAGCTTGCCCGCAAAGCGGTGCGCCGACAAAAACTGATTCACTGTCTCGAATGCGACCTCCAATGGACCTAATCCAAAAGGAGTAAAAGAACGCGGGTTCATGCGAATGTAGATAAGCTGATCGTCGCGCAATTCAATCGCATTCGATTCAAGCTGTCCCGCAACAGCCTGCGCATAACGCGGCGTTTCCGCGCTGCCATCCCACTTCGCATTGATGCGAATCGAAGCCCCATCCACCGGCCACAGCATCGCCGGCCGCTCCGGCTCGCCGGTCAGCTCCATCTCGATGGCGCCGAATCCGCCCGTCAACGCGTCCTCGATAGCCTGCTCGATCAGTGTCCGAAAGCTGTCCGTCGCATTCGGTTCTTCCAGTACGCGCCGTAGCGCCCGCAGCTTGCGGTCGAGAAAGCCCACATCTTCCTTCTCAACGCCGCGCCGCACCCGCACCTGCCAGTCCATCGCCGCAATGCGATCCTTAATGACATTGATCGCGCGTCGCACAATCGGCGTCTCTGCAAAGCGCCGCAGATTCGCCGGCGTCGGCTTCGGCAGATGATTGCCGGGGTAGTGCACCGGGTTCAGGATCGAGGGCAATGCCAGCGTCCTGCGTTCCGCCTCGGCGTCGGCGGCCCCAGCCTCCAGTGCATTCTGGTCCGCGTCTTTCTGGTTGTTCTGGTCCGTGCCCGTCGCCTGGCGCCAGATCTGCCGCAGTTGTTCTCCCATCGTTACGCGCATTGTTTTCTCCCGCCCCTTATAAAACGAACTTGTGAAACGAACCAGAAAAACAAAAAGGCACAGCCGAATCGGCCATGCCTTTTGTGAAACCTGAAATTTGTTCTTACAACTTCACAAGCCAGCGCCTTCGCGCCGCCCGCTTCTCATCTACAAAACCGATGCTACCCGAAAGAGGGCAAATTCTATGCAAAGTTTTTCCAGATTATTGAAATTTTCCAAGAATCACCGGCTTCCTTCAGAAGTCCAATAATCCGAAGCTAACTTACCAACTCCGCCGGGTGCCCCACCCTCGCGGCGTCTTTGTTTTTGCCGCTAGGCTGGGACAGCACTCCCGCCAACCCAAAGCTAACTTGCTAACTCGCTATCCCGCGTAGCGCGCTAACCTTGCTAACTCCACCAATCCAGCTTTCTCTTTGTTCCTATCCAACCCGCAGCTCTCTCCGCGCCGTCTCCGCCACGCCAACCAGCTCCGTCGTCGTCAGCACGCGAATCCTGTGCTCTTCCATCGTCTCGATGCCAAAGCGATAAAGCTCCAGCCGCTCCGGCTCGTCGTCGGTCGCTCCGACCTTCACAGCCGGCTCGATAATCGCCGTTAACTCAAGCTCCGCCTTCTCGACGCGCTCCACTCCAGCCCGCAATCCCGCCGCGGAGAACGCCAACACCTTCGCCATCTCCACGCCCGGCTCAAGGCTCACAGCGTGAAACATGCGAATCACTCCATTCGGCCGATAGCCAGCGTCAATCCGCAGCGGATCGCCAGGCCGCGTGTACTGGCTCGCCCGAATCTGCTTCCGCATCAAGTCCCACACGCCGGCGTGCTCGAAGTGCCCCCGCATCTCGGCCTGAATCGCGGCCCGCCCGCGCAGCTTCGTCTCCCGCTCGCGCTTCGGCGGCTCCACGTAGAGCCGCATCAACTCTTCGACTCCCGCAGGCAAGCTCTCGGCCAGATACGCCTTCGGCTCCGTCATCTGCACGTTCAGCGAAAGCGATTCGTCGAGGATTTTCTTGATCCTGCCATCCGGCTCTTCGGACAACACGCGCCGCAGCTCCGTCTCCATCCCTTCCAGCATCGCCGTATCGGCTTCGGGATCGAGACACCGCACCCTGCGCCAGTCTCGCGTAAACCGTACCTGAACAGGGTCGCTGCCCCCAGGCTCACGCAGAATCACGCCAATATGCACGAACTCGTTCCGCACCGCATCCGGTACGTAGCGGAGAAGCTGGAACTCGCACTGGCGTCGCGGAGCCATCGTTTAATTCACCCTGCCCAAAATGCTAGCGCCCCATTGCCCCTCATTCCAGTCCGCATCGCCCAAAATCTTCCCCGCCTGTCCCCATTGTGGAAAGGGCTTCCGATCGGAACTCCCGAATGCCTCGATCAGCTCCCGCACTCGCGAGCGCCGCGCCAGCAGCTTTTCGACCAGCGCTTCCATCTCCGAGAGATCCCCGCCATACCACTCAGGCGGAACCTCATTCGCGACAGCCCACACCGTCTCGTCGCTCAACTGCTCGATCCGCGAGAGCCACGGCTCAAAGGACTCCCAGCCCACGATCTCCCGGTAAACCACGTTGCGGTAATAGACCCCGCGTAGCGGCAGGTCCTCGAAGCGCCACTCGCCGGCATGAAAGCAATATCCGAAGTCGATAAAGACGGCCTTGTACCGCCGCTCCCGCTGCCGCCGCACAAAGACTGCCTGCCTTCCGTTCGCGTTTCCCGTCCACTTGTCGAGCGCCAGAATCCCCGCAAACTCGCCGATATTTTTCACCTCGGCCAACTGCTCTTCCGGCAGATAATCGACGACCTGTCCCGGCATCAACCCACCGGCAAAGCGCGACCCGAATTGCAGTCCGGCACAGCACCGCTCCCGCCTGCGGCCAAAATCAACTTCTAGCTCCGGCGTGTTCTCGATCAGCCAGTCCGAAACATCCACCAACTCGGCCTCCGGCGCAGTCAGCCCAATCGCTGCGGCGAGCCGCGTCGCCACCAGCTCATTGGCCAGCACCCGCATGTGCTGCGGGTTGTTCTGAAACTTCACGACATAGATGTGCCCGTCAGCGCCCAGCATCAACTGCCCCTGCGCCCCGCCGCGCATCCGCCGGATGTGCTGCACCGCCTGTACCGCCAAGAAAGCTCCTGTCGAAGTGGAAGGTCCGATTGCATTGTACAAAAGGCAGCTATTAGCTTTTAGCTGTTAGCTCTTAGCTTATTTGTGCGAAGGCTAAGTGCGGCGGCAGAGGCAGCAAAAAGGAATGGAAGGCTGGCGGTAGCACGGTCCAGCTAAGAGCTAACAGCTAAAAGCTAATAGCTGTTCTCTCGCCGCCAGCCCCACGCCCATCGCCATCACCAAATCGTCGTGCGCGCCGGACTGCGCGCCGGTCCCTCCATTCGGCAGCCTTACAAAGCTCCGGCACTCCGCCATCAGCGCCCGACTCAGGAACCGCTCCGGATTCTCCACCAGCGCCGCATCCAGCCGCCCGATCATCTCCGGCCGGCTCAGCGAAGTCGTCAGCCACCCCGCCTGCCCGTTCTGCTTATAAAGTTTCGTGTAGCCGCAGGCCGTCTCCACCAGCGCCAGAATCCCGCTGCCGTGGTTGTTGCGCTCCACCACCAGCACCGCCCCGTTGTACTCCTTCGCCATCTCCACAATCAGCTTCGCCAGCTCCAGCCCGCCCACGTGCCCCTGAAACTCCGCGCACTGCATCCCGGTCACGAGATCCAGCACCTGCGCCGCCGAGAAATCCCCTTCGCTGCCGCCGCCCGCGGGATCGACCGCCACCAGATACCGCCGCCCACTCATCGGCGGCAGCCATATCCGCATCTCGCCATTGCGCCGCACCGTCGCCGGCTCCGGCGCTTCCAGCAGCCGCTTCTCCACCGGCTCGCGCTCAAAGACCGGCTCGCCACTCGCCAGAAAACAGCTCTCCGCGTCCTCGGCGTATTCCTGCGCCGTGAGCCCGCGAAAGTTCGCCCGCAGCTCGCGCCGATAGCCAATCTGTTCGAGATCGAGCCCATGCAGCTCCATCAACCGCCGCTCGTCCTCGTTCAGCGTCGCCGCATCCACAGCCACCGCGCGATACCGCTTCTCCAGCCACCACGGAAAAAAATGCCGCACCGTGCCAGTCTCACCGGCCTTCTGCCACTCGTCGTAAAAGCAGCCGCCCACGCCCTCCGGCGTCGATTCCAGAATCACCTCCGCCGTAGGCGAAAGTGATGCCTTCAAGCCTCCCAGAATCTCCGCCGGATTTCCCGGCCACCGCGCCAGTTCCGAGCAGTGCAGGTTCTGAATCGTCCACCCCCGCCCGGCATTCTTGTCCCCCGCCGAGGCCACGCGATACGTCGAATCAATCTCCGCAAAAACAATCTGCCGCGTGCTCAGCCGCGAAGTCCGCAGCGGTCCTTCCAGCAACTCTTCGGGCAGCCATTCCAGAAACCGATGCACGATACGGAAGATCTCCTCCGCTGCCTCCTGCGTGTGCGCCACCTGCACCGTCATCGTTCCCGGCTGCGTGATCGTCTTCAAAAAAAAACGCGCCGCCGTCCAAGTCGTCAGCCCCATCTGCCGCGCCTTCAGCACAATGTTCCGCTGCCCGCGCCTTTGCTCAAACAACTCCTGTGCCGCATTGGCCTTGAGAGGCCGGATGCGCCCATCCTTCCTGCGAACGTGCAGCATCTGCCCAGCCGTTTCCATCAAAACCGTTCGTCCGCCCAGCCTCGCGGGCCGTTTGTCCAACATTGTCCCAAGCTGGACCAGCTCGTCGAGTGTCCAGCTCTCCGGTTCGATTGAACTCTGCTGCACCATCCCTCCGCGCCCCTCTTTGTTTCTCTGTCTCGCGCTACATGCCATTCCCAAACGCCGGGTGCCCACCCTCCGAGCGCATTTGCCCGAAGGGTGGAATCGCACGCATCCGGCCCAGCCTCAGTTCGTGAACTGCTTGTACCAGCCGCTGCCGCCCGCACCGCCCGCGCCGCAGCCGGTGTAGCTTCCACAGCTTCCGCCCGCGCCGCCTGAGACATTGATCGTGCCGGCGTTCGCAATCCAGTTCGGCGAGCGCATGATGACAACGCCTCCGCCTCCGCCCGAGCCCGCGCCGGTATTATTGGCCGTCGCATTGCCGCCTGCCGTGCCGCTCACATCGATGGTTCCTGTAAAGTTAATCGCGCCGCAGATCAGAATCACGCCCATGCCGCCATTGCCCGCAGCACCGCCGCCATTAGCGCCGGCAACACCCGGTGCCCCACCGAGAGAGAGAACAGGAGGCAACTGCAAAATGTCCCTCTGTAGCGTAAGAGGAGGAGCAGCACCCGCACCGCCATTGCCACCGCTGGCGGCGCCGGCGGAACCTCCGCCCCCTGTGTAAGCGGAGTACGGGCCGTAAACATAGTTTTTGCCCGCAGTTCCCGCCGCTGTGCCTCCGCCCGATCCGCCCGATCCGCCTCCGCCGACAGGGTAGTTATTGTTAATCCCGTTGACCCCGCCTGCCTCGATTGTTCCTGCAATCGTGCAGGTTCCAGTCGCGTGGATCACCAGGGTGTCCCGTGCGCTGCTCATCTTGATCGTGTTCCCGGAAGGCACGGTGAAGTTCGTGTAGAAATACTCTCCGTTCATGTTGCCGGATGCATTGGTGTTCGCGCCGTCGGAGCCGTCGCCGAGATATTGCAGCCATGCGGGAACGCTCTGAAGCGCATTGGCGACAAAAGCGGTCGTCGCTATCTGGGTTGTATTGGTTCCCGCGGCGGCTGTTGGAGCAGTCGGCACTCCCGTGATGGCCGGGCTGGCCAGGGGAGCCAGTTCTGCCGCAAGGGCAACGATGTTCCCGCTGGCATCCGTTCCCAGCGCGGTTGCATTCGGCATCGTCGGAAGATTCACCGTCTGCGCCTGCAACACCTTGATGCTCTCCGTCGGCTGTGCCGCCGAGGCATTTGGCCAGACGAAGATCGAGCCGGAAAACTCGGCGCTGCCACCCGTGCTCGCATAGAGTACAAGCTGGTTGGCCTGCGCGTAGCTGGTGTTCGTATTTTCGGCCAGCGTCACCACAGTCCCGTTGCCAAGCGTGACGGATGGCGAAGCATCGCTCAGTTCCACCTCAAACGGCATCGTCGTGTCAATGACTCCTCCCGAGCCGTTCATCCATGCGCCTTTCAGAACGGCCCGCCAGTGTTCTCCTGCGCTGGCAAGCGGGCGCAGGAGAATCGGATAGACCTGGCATGTGCCGCTGCCGTAGGTCGGGCAGCCGTTGCCAAGGAACCAGTCTCCCCAGAGCTCGTAGTATGTCTCGCCATTCGATACATGTGCCGACCAGCGTTCCGCGCCTATGCCGGAAGTTTGTCCGCCGCTTTCCGGCGCGGTCATCGCCTGGGACTGCTCCGAGCGGGAATGGTCGATAATAGTTGGGTCGGCGGAGTCGTTGTTTGTATTGATGCCGCTGTTTCCGAAGTTATGAACAATGCCGCCGTCGTTTACGGTCAGCGGGGCGGAAGCGCAAGCGTAGCAGTTGAGAGTTCCGCCGCTGTAAACCACCAATGGCAAATCTTCACCCGTGCCTATAAGGTTAAGGGTTCCGTAGACCTGATGTGTTCCAGTGCCGGAGGAGACCTCCACAAGTCCGTGCACAATAGTCACGGTGCCGCCGTCGTAGTTGTTGTTGTTCGCCGAGGATTGCAGGTCGACGAATACGATTCGGCCCTGCGTGCCTATGTACCAGCCATTCTGCGTGTGGGAGGAGATGAGGCAGGATTCGCACATATTAGGGCCGGCCACGTGGATGCCATCCAGATGCAGCCCGGTTGGCGAGGGCGCAATCGAATAACCGTTTCCCTGCAGTGCGAGCCGGGAGCCGTGCCAGGTCACCGCGCCCCAGAGATAAACCGCCGCATCGGTGGACTCGTCGACCAGTACGTCATCGAAGCCGCCGTTTTCCTGAAATACAGTTTCCTGCACGTAGCCGTTGCCGTGAATCTCCATATCGGCGACGCGCTGCACACTAAGGTTCATAAAGTAGGTCACGCTTGTCGATGATCCTACGGGCGTGATGCTCGCCGGAGTGGTGCCCGCGTACTTGATGAAAACGCAAGACTGCCCGGCTCCCTGGAGAATTGGCGAATTGACCGTGCTCAGCGACTGGCTGACCATGTAAATACCGCAAGGGAAGAAGATGGTGGTGGGACGTAGCTTGCTGGGATAAAGCCCCGACATCGTGAAGGCCGCGTTGAAGGCGGCATAATCGTCGGCCCCATACTCTCCCACAATCTCGCCGCCACTTGCCGGTGTTCCATAGGTCGAGGGCCATGGCGAACCGAGAACGATGTCATGCGCATCCGTCACCGATGCGATGGTGGTGCAGAGTTCCTGCCCGCTTTCTCTGGGGCCAACGCAAATCAGCTTGTTCACGTCCGCATTCGTGAATGTAATGGCGGAATCGGACATCACCGTAGAGCCGCCGGTAAGGACGATCTGTGTTCCCGCCACTCCCGCGATGTAAGCGCCATTGCCCACAGCGCTCGTAGCGCTGATGGAAGGAGGGAGAGCCCTCACGTTGAATGTCGAGTTCGTGCTCGCAAAGATCGGCCCGGCAAACGTCTGTGTTCCGGTGTTGCCCAGCGAGACGCCGCCGAGAGCCGCCAGCGCGGCGGGTCCGGTTGCGGCGCCCGTGCCGCCGGCCGTGATGGGCAGCGTGCTGAGGCCGGCAATCGTGCTGCCGGTCGCGCTGTAAACGGCTACCTGTCCCGCGGTGCCGGAGTTGATGGCGCCGGTGGTTGAGCCGCCGGTGGCGCAAGTCGTTCCGGTATTCGTGATGTAGCCGGAGTTATCGATCTGCAGGCAATAGCGTCCGCTGACGGACGCGAGGCCCGGCAACTTGATCGCCGTCGGGCTCAGGAAGGCCGCTGCCAGGTTCGCACTGCCGCCGGAATAGATGTCGGTCTCCGTTCCGGAGCCGGGTTCGTAGTTGAACCGGATGTGGCCGGTCGAGTTGCTGCTGTCGATGTAGGTGTCGCCGGTGTTGGTGCTCTGGTAAGCCTTGAAAACGTCGATGTTGCCAGGGGCCGAGTTCAGCGACCAGTTATTGTTGTAGTCCTTCACCATGTACCACTGGCTCGTGCCGTTGTAATCCTTATAGGTAAAGGAACCCTTCTGCGTAACGCTCTTGCCGGGCTGAAGGTAGTAGTCCACCTCGGCGTCGGCATTGTTCTGGACAGCCATCGTGCCGGCGGCTTGTGCCGTTCCGCCCACTTGCAGCGTGCCGTTGAACTGTGCGTTGCCGGCATTCGAGATCGAAGCGACGCCTGCGCTTGTCGCGCCTCCCGAGCCGATAACGACGCCTCCCGTACCCGCGTTATTCGAGCCGTTCAGCACAATCGCGCCCGTGCCCGCGGAGTTAATCACCGTCTGGTTGTTCGTCGAGGAGCCGTTGTTGTACTGCCCGACGGAGATGCGGTTGACATTGTTGAGCATGTCTTCGACCTGATAGCTTTGAAAGCCCGAAGATCCGTCGGAAAAGCCCGTCAGCCACGCATTCTGATAATTGCCCGTGGAGCCGGGAACGTCGGTGACATACTCGGTCTGCCGGCCGCGCACGTTGCCCTGGCCGATGCCAAGGTACTCGTGGTCCGTGATCGTCGTATCCGCCTGGCTGCGCCATATGTCGCCGTTCAGGCTGTTGAAGCCGTGATGAAACGAATCCCAGAAGCTGTTGTGCGAGCCGTTATCGGTCAGCTTGCCGGTGAACATGGTTCCGGCCGTGATCCACGAGTTGTACTGAGAACCAGCGTCGGCGACTACTTGCGTGGTGGAGTTCTCGTTGCGCAGCCCCACGATCGTATTGTTCTGCGCGTTCGCTCCCAGATGCAGCGCTGTCGAACAGTTTTCCACGTCGCCGCCAGTGAAAGTGTTGCCGTCGCCCTGCGCAAGATTGACGCCGATTGTCCCGGCAATCGGCGCGCCCGAGCTGGTCGGGCAGTCGATGTGCAGCCGCAGCAATGTCGTCGCATTCACCCAGTCCGTCGTGGCTGGGTTCGTCGCCTGATGCCCGATGGCATTGATGCCGACGAGGAAGCCGCTGATCTGCGTGTCTTCGATGCTGCCCCCGGTATAGTTGCCCGTGCCGTCAAGAGTCACCGCGGTCTGGTTCGGGTTGCCGAGCAGGTAAAGCTCGTCGAGGCCGATCTCCTGCGCGCGGTAGAGGACAATCGCCTGCGCCGTCGAGGCCGTTGCGGCAGCGGTGTCGATGTCGGTGTTGTCAATATGGAAGCCGAGCGTGTCGGCGGCGTAAGTCGGGTCGCCGACCTTGATGGCAGCCGCGGAGCCGGAGTAGAGCAGCACCGTGCCGCCCTGATTGCCGCCTGCCGCGCTTGAGCCGCGCGTGGAGCAGCCGTGCAGCGAGACGTTGCGCGTGCCGGCGGGAACGACGATCTGCACAGCCGTCGCGATAGTGGCGCAGGGCAGATAAACCGTCGCGTTAGCCGTTGCGATGGTGAGATTCGCAGCCATCGAAAGCGAGCCCGAAAAGTTGCGCGCGTCGCATGTGCCGCCATAGGTCGAGTTGAGTCCATTGACGCAGGCTTGCAATTTAGCTCCGAAGTCGGAGCCGGGAAGCTGGTCTACCTGGTAGATGGCGCCGATGCGCGTTGCCGTGACAGGCCCGGAAAGCGTGCCTCCGCTCAGCGGCAGCGCCAGCGAAAACTCCGAATCGACGTAATGCTTGTCCGCGGCCTGCGTCGGAATGGTGGGATCGCCGCTGAGATAGAGCGGTCCGGTGAGCGAGCCTCCGGAGACGCTGAGTTCGGATTGCGTGGCCTGGCTCACGGCCTGGTCCACATAGGATTTGCTCACCGCCTGAATAGCCTGCGCAGCCGGCATGAGCTGGGCACGAACCTGGCCGATTGTCGCCTGCGCTGCCGCGGGCACGGTCCAGTACTCGGTGTTGGCGGTGCCGTCCGAGAGGTGGTAGGAAGCCGTGTAATAAAGACCGGCGGGCGTTGAGCCGGCGTTCGGCGCGAGGTTGGTGCTGAGGAAACCGTCTGCGCCGATGGAAATGCTGGTGCGCCCCGCGGCAATAGCCTGACCGGACGCGGTAGTAAAGGCCGGCCAACTGATCTGGACCGTGCCGGAAGCGGGCTGGCCGGAGGCCGTGTAGACGGTTCCCTGCACAGTAGTCGTGGTAACGCCCTGACCGAATGCAGGCACGCCGAGAGTGAACCACGCGAGGCAGGGCAGCAGCCACGGCGCGAGGCGCGCTCTCCGGCGCAGCGTCCGTCGGCACGAGCCGGTTGCGGCCTCGTAGACGGTCTCAGAGCCAGATTCGTATACGGCCTCCGGCCTCCGGCCGTTGGAAATGCGCTTTCGTTGCCTGTTCCACACCAATAGCTTGAGCATTTGCACGTCGATTCCCTCTTCCCGCCAGGGGCAAAAAAATTGTGCGCCCAGCGCACAGAAGTGCGTGGACGCACGGGTACTGCTTTTTCGAGTTGTCCGCGATCGGATTCAGATCGCAGACAACACAGCCGAGCCAGATTGCGGCGGCGAAGATGCCACTGCCGCAAGAGGCGCCTGTTCCGGCAATGCGAGCCCTGCCGCGAGTCTCGGTAAAGCCGGAATCTGCCGATTCAGGCATGGTTGGTTTTGGCCCTTCATGTTTGCATCCCGCGCCTTTACATCTAGCGGCACAGCCACCTCGGCTGAGTCCTGATTCGTCTCCGCAATTGGATTCCCAGCCTCGGGCTCGCGGTTGCCCTGGGCCGTTTCCGCCGTTATTTCCTTCGACTCCCCAGGCCACTCGGCGTCATTGGCCCATTCGAGCAGGATGTTCTGCTTCTGTTCATGCGCTTCGGCCTTCTCGTTGAGGTCGATTAACTCTGCAAATTCGAGCACATACCGAATCTGATTAAACTCACCGCTCTTCGCCTTTTCAACGGCAGCCGTTGCAATCGTCTTGTAGTTGTCTTCTTCTTCGAGCCGGATATTCAGCTCCCGGCAAAACTCTCTGACTGCCTTGTTCCTGACGACAACCTTCTGCCGCCCATTTTTCGCACTCTTGTTTCTAGACATAATTCCGGTTCCCCTTAATTTAGGTTTTGCCGGACCTCGCCTCCGGGATGCGCTTCAAAAGCCGTCTCCCGAGACTGCTGAAGATACCTGCCCCAAATGCGCCGAATTGCGCGCGCCTTGCTATAAACTGCCGTGGCGCAAGCGGAGCCGCGACGCGAAAACCGGCCAGGAAATCGCGCACACCACGAAACGCACCCGGAGGCTTCAGTCCGATCTAATGTATGCGGGAGCGGTGCATGTTTGCTCCCTCTGCTTTCTCTTTGTCTATGGTTCCAAGCTAGCCTAAAAGTGGGTAATTCTGTGCAAACGTGGGACAAGTTTTTTTGCACAAAAATCGAGAAAAGTTTTTCTCATTTGTTTTGAATAGGTTATAGAAGTTCGCACAGCCAGAAAGACTCGGCGACTTTTCCTGTTTTGGGAATCGTGGCAGCGAAAAGACGAATGGCAAAGAATAAAGGGCGAGGAACAAAGGAAACAAGGAACAAAGGAAAAACAGAGACAAAAGAAAACAGGGATAAAGGAAAACAGCTCCGTGCCCCATCCTTGCGCCTTTTTTCTGGCGCAAGGGTGGGACAGCAAGAACCTTCCCCATCCGATGTCATCCCGAGCGGAGCGCAGCGGAGTCGAAGGATCTACGGTTGCTTTTCTCTGTTCCACTGTCCCTCGTCCTTTGTCCCTCGCACAGGAAATAGCATGGAAAGAGACAGGAGAATTTACGTGACAGAGGGATTTTCGAGCCGCGGACGAGGAAAGAATCCGGTTCTGGTGGTGCATGGCGGCGCGTGGGCGATTCCGGCAGACGAAGCTGCGGCGCACGAGGCCGGAGTAAAGGCCGCGCTTGAGGCCGGCTGGCGCGTTCTTTCTCGCGGCGGTCCGGCAGCGGACGCGGTGGAAGAGGCCGTAGCGTCGATGGAAGAAAACGAGACCTTTGATGCGGGCCGCGGGAGCTTTCTCACCTCCGACGGCGGCGTGCAGCTTGACGCGCTGCTGATGGACGGCGGGCGGATGAAGGCCGGCGGAGTAGCGTGCGTGGAGCGGCTCAGAAACCCGATCCGGGCAGCGCGGCTGGTGCTGGAAAAAAGCCCGCACGTCTACTTTGTTGGCGTCGGTGCGGAGGCTTTTGCAGCCGAACACGGAATGGAGCTGATCGCAAACGGCGAGCTGGTTCTGGACCGCGAGCGGCGGCGGCTGGAAGCAGCGCGCGTGCGGGTCGCGGCAGGGCTGGCCGATGCGACATTTTCGGGCGACGACAAGAGCCCGGAAACGGCTGTTCTGGCGGACAGTGATGGGCCAACGCATGTGAGGGCTGAGAGACCGGGATTCGACTCACACGATACCGTTGGCGCGGTCGCGCTCGACGCGGAAGGAAATCTGGCGGCGGGAACCTCGACCGGCGGCACGCTGAACAAGACGCCGGGCAGGGTCGGAGATTCTTCGCTGATCGGCTGCGGCTGCTATGCGGACAATCTCTCGGCTGCGGTCTCGCTGACCGGCTGGGGAGAGCCGATCATGAAGCTGGTTCTGGGCAAATGGGCCGTGGACCGCGTGGCGGCGGGAACGGCACCGGAGATTGCGGCGCGGGAAGCGATTGCGTACCTCTACCGGCGACTGGGCGGGCATGGAGGAATGATTCTG
Source organism: Terriglobales bacterium (assembly GCA_015655195.1). Lineage (GTDB taxonomy): Bacteria > Acidobacteriota > Terriglobia > Terriglobales > Acidobacteriaceae > Telmatobacter. Next base: position 2,414 of record JAATFM010000064.1, on the reverse strand, counting down.
CTCGGTCCGGACGGGCGCTTCGGCCTGGCGCACAACACGCCGGGAATGGCGTGGGGCATAGCGACGACGGCTGGACTCGAAACGGGCCTGAAAAGCTAGTGTTCTGTCTTTGCAGCTCGCATCCTAATTGTGCTGTCATCTTGAGCGTAGTTTGGCCGATTTCTTCGGCCAAACGGAGTCGAAAGATCTGCGGTTGCTTTTCGCCGATTATGCCAGGAACTTCAGAGACGTGACACCAGAGACGAAGGATGAAGAACGAGGGGTTTGGGACGGATATGAGATTGATTCTGGCATCGGCGTCGCCGCGCAGAAGGGAACTGTTGGCGCAGGCGGGGTTCTCGTTTGAGGTGCGCGCGGCGGAGATTGACGAGAGCCTGCATGCCGGCGAGGACGCGATTGCGTATGTGACGCGGCTGGCGCGGGAGAAGGCGCAGGCGGTGTGCCGCGAGATTGTCTCTGAAGCCTCTGTGCTGTCCCACCCTGGCCACAAAAACAAAGACGTGGCGAGGGTGGGGCACCCGGATTTTGAGGGACGAGAGACGGAGAACGGGGAACGAGCGCTACCTGACTCAGCAGACGGACTGGTAGTGCTCGGCGCGGATACAGCGGTCGTCGTGGACGAGGAGATTCTCGGCAAGCCGGCCAATGCGGCGGACGCGGCGCGAATGCTGCGGCTGCTCGGCGGGCGGACGCACCGCGTAGTGACAGGCGTGGCGGTGGTTTCAGCCGCTAGCGCGGAGACGAAGGTAGAAGTGGCCGCCGAGGTGACAGCCGTGCGTATGCGGGCGCTTTCGGACGAAGAGATTGCCGCCTACATTGCCACCGGCGAGCCAATGGACAAGGCCGGAGCCTATGCGATTCAGGGCCGCGCCGCAAAGTGGATTCCGCGCATCGAGGGCTGCTATTTCAACGTAGTGGGGCTGCCGGTAGCGCGGGTGAGCGCGATGCTGGAGGGCAGAAGCTAAGGACGAGGTACGAGGGACGAAGAGTTGGATACAAGACTGCGCGATGAGTCTCGATGCCGAATTTTGATGCGTGGATGGGCGTCTTCACGCTAAAATTCCGGCCAGAACCCCTGCCGGAATTTCTGATCCTGTAGCGAAGGCTGTTTCGCGGCAGGATTCTTCCTACGCAGTTCCACTCAAGCTGCAAGAGAGTCCATTTATGCGCGCCCGCTTGTTCTTCTGCTCTGCCTTGTTTGCCCTCTTTGCTTTCCTGCTTCCCGCTGCTGTGCGGGCGCAGTTTCAGGACCCAACAAAAGAAGAGCTGTCGATGACCGCGGACCCCAAGGCTCCGGACGCGGCGGCCGTCTACCTGAATTACGAAGAGAAGACCGACGACAACCTGCACTATCACAGCGTCTATGCGCGGATCAAAGTGCTGACGGACAAGGGCAAGGAACTGGCCACGGTCGAGGTGCCATACACGCGCGGGGAGCAGAGGGTGACGGACATCCGGGCGCGGACGATTCATCCCGACGGCACGGTGGTGCCGCTCGCAGGCAAGCCCGAGGATCTGCTGGCGAAGAAGTCCGGCGACGTGCAGCGGGGCAAGCGGGTTTTCAACCTGCCGAGCGTCGAGGTGGGGAGCATTCTGGAATACCAGTACGACATCCGGTACGACGATGAAACGGTTTCCTCGCCCTACTGGGGGATTCAGAGGGGGTATTTCGTTCACAAGGCCCACTATTTCTTTGAGCCGCACAAGTCGTTTCTGAGCGGATCACAGAACGCGACCTCGCACTATGTGGTGGACGAGGACGGCAGCCCGGTAAACACGCTGATCTGGTAGGAGCAGTTGCCGGAGGGAGCCAAAACAGTGCACGACGCGGTGGGAAGGTTCACGCTGGATGTGGCGGACGTGCCTGCGATACCGGACGAGCAGTACATGCCGCCGATCGACGCCTTTCTCTATCAAGTGCTGTTTTATTACAAGAGCGCGCGCAGCAGCGCGGATTTCTGGGTGGAGAAGGCGAAGAAGTGGTCGAAGGGAGTGGATCATTTCGCCGAGCCGACGAAGGCGATCAAGGAAGCGGTGGCGGGAATCGTGAAGCCCGGAGACAGCGATCTCGATAAGGCGCAGAAGCTTTACCAGGCCGTCGAGGCGCTGGATAATACGGATTACACGCGGACCAAAGGCAAGGCGGAGCTGAAGGCTCTGGGCTTTAAGCCGGCCAAGCGCGCCGAGGATACATGGGCGCAGAAGAGCGGCTCGTCGCAGGACATTACGCTGCTCTATCTGGCCATGCTGCGCGCCGCCGGGCTCACGGCCTGGGACATGAAGGTGGTGGATCGCAACCGGAACCTTTTTCAGATCGGGTATCTCTACTTCGGCCAGCTCGACGACGATCTGGTGATTCTTTCCACGGGCGGCAAGGACTATGTGCTGGACCCCGGCGAGAAGATGTGCCCGTT
>JAATFM010000029.1 GCA_015655195.1 Terriglobales bacterium | reverse complement strand
CGCGCCGGCATGGTCGCCGACATCCTCGACCGCTTCCAGATCGTGGCGAAGAAAGACCTCTATCCCAACCAACTCTCCGGCGGCCAGCAGCAGTTGGTCGGCATCGCCCGCGCCGTTGTTCATGCTCCTTCGCTGCTGCTGGCCGACGAGCCTACCGGCAACCTGCACTCCTCACAGGCGCGCGAGATTATGGAACTCTTCCGCGAACTAAACAAGCAGGGAACCACGATTGTGCAGGTGACGCACTCGGAGGAAAACGCGCGCTACGGCTCGCGCATCATCGAGCTGCGCGACGGATGGCTTACGCGCGACGAAGCGCCGCTCCCAGCCGCAACGGAGGCTCAGTGAACCGTAACATGAAGCAATCTACTTCCCGCCTGCAGGCGCTTGCCGCCATCTTTCTGCTCGCGGCAAATCTTGCGCAGACCAAAGGGCAGAGTCCATCGGGGTCTGGAGCAGCAGCTCCGGGCGATGCAAAACAAGCCGTCATTTCCGCGCCGCAGAGCGCGCCCGCCCAGGGCGCCGCGCCGGTTCCTTTCAGCGAGATGATGCAGCGCTCGCATAATCCCTTTAACGCTTACCGCGGCGAGATCGTTGCGCCGCCCAGCCTCGCTAATTCGTCGCGCCTTTACTCGCTCGTCCGCGATGGCAAGCTCTATCTCTCGCTGCGCGACGCCATCGATCTCTCTCTCGAAAACAATCTCGATCTCGTCATCGCGCGCTACAACATACCGATTGCGCAGACCGATGTTCTCCGCACCGCGGCCGGCGGCCAGGTGCGCGGCGTCAACACCGGCGTTGTCTCCGGCACGCCGGGCGGCACGAGCGGCGGCGCGGGCGCGGGAACCGGCGCGGGCGGCACCAGCAGCGGCGCAGGCGGCGCAGGCGCAGGCGCTTCGGGCATTGTCTCGAACACGCTCGGCACAGGCACCAACGTCTCCGGCTACGATCCCGTCATCACGGCAAACGCCTATGTGGACCACACTGCCGAACTGCTGACCAACACGCAGATTTACGGCGTACCCACGTATCACGTAAACACCATTGAAGCTAATATGACTTATCAGCAGGCTTTCCCCACGGGCAGCTCGCTGGAAGTGGACTGGGACAACAGCCGCCAGACCTCGAACAGCCAGAACAACAGCGTGAACCCGCAGCTTTACGCGTATACCCGCGTTCTTGTACAGCAGCAGTTGCTGGCGGGCTTCGGACTGGGACCAAACCTGCGCTTCCTCCGCATTGCACGCACCAACCAGAAGATCGGCGACATTGCCTTCCGCGCCCAGGTCATCGCTACCGTCACACAGATCTGCGACATCTACTGGGATCTCGTGGAAGCTTATGACACCGAGCAGGTGGGAGAGCGCACTGTCGCCTTTGCGCAGGAGACGCTGGACAAGAGCCGCAAGCAGCTTGAGCTGAAGGCTATTCCCGAGATGGACGTTCTCAAGGCCGAGGGAGATCTGGCCCAGCGCCAGCAGGACCTGACCATTGCCCGCACCACTCTTGAGCTGCAGGAACTCTACATGAAGAACGCCATTACGCGCAGCCTCGACGACCCCGCACTCGAAGAGATGCCCGTGGTGCCTACCGATCACATCGGCTCCACGATTCTACCGGACACCACGCCGATTGAAGAGCAGATCGATACCGCGCTCAAGAGCCGCACCGAGCTGCAGGAGTCGATCCTCCAGTCGAAGAACCAGGAGCTGAGCCGCAAAACGGCGCGCAATGCGCTGTTGCCTTCGCTTGGCCTCTATGGTTTTTACTCCGGCTCGGGCTACGGTGGTGTTACGAATCCGCTCTATGTGAACCAGGACACGATCCCAATGCCCGGCGGCTATGGCGGAACGCTGCAGAACGCATTGAACAACAGCTCGCCGGAGTACCAGGTGGGCCTGCAACTCAACATTCCGCTCCGCAACCGCGTGGCAAAGGCCGATCAGTACCGCACCGAGCTTGAATTCCGCCAGTCGCAGGTCTATGCCGAAGAGCTCAAGAAGCGCATCCATATCGAGGTCCGCAACGCCCGCTACGCGCTGGAACAGGGCGCGAGCCGCGTGGAAGCGGCCCGCAAGGCCCGTGACCTGGCCGCGAAGACGCTCGATATTATGCAGAAGGAGCAACAGCTAGGCGCCGGTTCCAACCAGCAGACGCTCAGCGCCGACCACGATCTGGCCGTTGCCGAGTCGGCTCTCGTTACCGCGGAGACGGCCTACGAAAAGGCACGCATCGAGGTGCGGCGCGCCACAGGCACTATCCTCGAAGAGTACGGTATCTCGGTGGCCGACGCCATGTCCGGAGTTGTAGAGGCGCGGAGCAGTGGAGCGGAGGGAAGTCATTCCAACTAAGCAGCAAAAGATTCGCGTGCTTGTCGCGGACGATCAGCCGCATATCCTCGAAGCCGTCGAGCTGCTTCTGGAGCCGCATGGAATCGCCGTCCACTCCGTTCGCTCGCCGCAGCTTGTCATGGAGGCGCTCGCCGAGCGCGACTACGACGTGCTGCTCATCGACCTGAACTACACACGCGACACCACCTCCGGCCAGGAGGGTCTCGACCTGTTGGCGCGCATTCAGGAGCACGACTCGCGCCTGCCCGTCATCGTAATGACCGCATGGGGCAACATCGATCTCGCCGTAGAAAGCATGAAGCGCGGCGCGCGCGACTTCATCCAGAAGCCGTGGGAGAATGAGCGGCTGCTGAGCCTCATCCGCGTCCACGCCGAGCTGCGCCAGGCCCTGCGCCGCGCCCGCCAGCTTGAGTTGGAAAACCGTTTGCTGCGCGCCGATGGAATGCCGGAGTTCGTCGCCGCCGCGCCCGCCATGCAGCCTGTGCTCGACCTCATCGCGCAGGTTGGCCCGTCGGATG
>JAATFM010000210.1 GCA_015655195.1 Terriglobales bacterium | reverse complement strand
GCTCTGCTGCTGAACGGCGTATGACTCGCCGGCGCATAGCGCCAGCGCGACCGCAATCGCGATCATGCCAGCCGGAAGTCTCTTGGGAGATCTCATCGGGATTTTCATTCTGCCCCCAGTAGAACAGGTTTATGGACCCGCAGGTTAGGAGAATATGTTCTTCTCGGACGCACTGCACGGTTGCAGCGGCTATCGACTACAACGATCCTCGTGTCATGTTGAGTAAGTCGCATCTGATCCGAACACAAGCTGCTCACTTTGCATCTCCATCGAGACACGTCTGCCGAACGCTTCGTCATTCGGGGACTATAGAGGCCTCAAGTCCGGTCCAAAGATGATTCCCATGCCGTGCAGCAAGGGCTGCGTCTCATCGAAAGGTTGGTGACTCGGCAATATGCACAGCCTCATCAAGCTCATAAGGACGATTGAACTACCCCATGCAAAGACTTACTGTGCTCTTTTAGACACCTTGCAATGACGCGCGCAGTTAATTTGGCTCGATGGTAATGACGTTGTAGCTCTCAAGCACAATTGGCTTATCGCGGCCCACCAAGCGTTCTCAGATATTGTCACTGGAATAACCGATCTTGCGACGCGAAGACGAAGCGCTGAACCACAAGCAGGTGCACCGGATCTGAGCAAAGCGGGCGGACCAGGCAGACCAGTTCCCGGCGCAGTCATTCGTTCAATGATTAAATACAACTTGTATATTGGCATATTTTAAGTTGGGAGCTGCAGAGGACGGGCTCGTGCCCGCATCCATTTTCGGAACGGCTCCTCCACAAAGTGATATGTCGCGCTAGCTACAACACATATCGATGCAATATATACGCAGAACAGCAGAATACTTGCGCCACCTTTGTTAACCGGCAGAAAAGCTTTGAGAAGCCAGAGCGTAAGATTGTGTGTCATGTACAGCGAATACGATACTCTGCCCCAATACACAGCAATCCTCGAACCCATCAACATCTCGAAGATACCGGACGATTCGGCGACGATCAAGATAACAAACGGAAATACCAGGGCCAACCAGTCAGGAGCAAGATGTCGGATCTCCCATATGAGTATCAAGACAGAAATGAGTACGGTCACTATAACGTAATTCAGCATTCTTCCAGTACGCTTATATTCGCGGCGGCGCGCATACACATGGAAAACAAGACAGCCCGCAATAAATTCGCACAAGACCTTGATGAGAAGGAAACACGGTGGAAGGAACGCCGACTGCACGAATACTGCCGGGATTGCGGGGAATAAGGCGCCTAAAATAATAGCAACTGCCAGCGGTAGCTTCTTCATTCGCGTAAGCACTATGAGCGGGAACACTAGATACGCAAACCATTCGCAACTCACTGACCAGGAGGCGTTATTCCAGGAGTCGACGTAGTGAGCGCGCCACGCATGCACCAACATCGCATTGGCCAGAAAATTTCCACCCGTCCATGTCGAGAAATCCTTGACCGTTACCCCGCCAGAGACCCGAACGCCTAGCAAGAGCAAGGCAGATATGAGCAGCGTGAACAAGTGAACGGGATACAACCTGGCAAGCCTGGCCCAGAGAAACTGTCGATATACCCTGCATGAGAAAGCTGAAAACTGCTGCCAATAGTTGTACGAGATGATAAACCCGCTCAATACAAAGAACAGGTCTACACCCAGAAAGCCCAGGCGGAAAAACCAATACAGCGGCACGGGCGCTGACGGTAAAGTGTAAGCAACATGAAACATGACAACCCACCATGCCGCGTACGCTCGGATTCCTGTCAGAGGAAGGACCTCCGTTCGCCGATTCACCCCGTTTAAGCTCATTGAACTCTATCTCCTGACTGCCATATCTCGAATAACTGAAGTAGATCGCTTCCTATCCTGTCGATAACCTTCCATCGTCCAGAAGCAAAGAAGCTGTAAAATACACGCAAGTAGTGCTTACGCTTCTTGACGAATGCGGGACATACTCGTCGGTCGCGTGCTGTGTGGCTTCTTCCGCCATCCGAGTTCATTGCACTAGAGGAGAAATCGATTATGTGCGAGTACTCAGCCACTAGCGGCACAGTAAAAGACCTAAGTCGGAACGTTCTATTGCTCTCTCTGGGATTCCTTGCATGGCCAACAGCAGTGTTGCCAGCTATGCAAGCCATCCCGGCAGAATCGACGGGAAACTTCCCCGCTCCAACCGCACAAACCTTTGCAGAACCGATTCGCGGGCAGAGCGTCAATAGAGTTTTGAATGCTTCATCCTTCAAAGGAGAAGATTTCAGTCTGCAAGTAAACTCATGTCTTGCGACTGTAGCTTCTGCAGGCGGCGGTACTTGTGACGCGCGAGACTTTCCTGCGATAAACTATGCGGCGCAAAGCATTACCGTTGGGGATGGATCACACAGTGTGACCCTGATTCTACCCGCAGGTACGGTCGTCTTTGCTGACGGAAAACAGCTTGTCTATCGCTCACGGTCTAACATTATCGGGCAAGGTATTGGCTATTACAAATACCATGGCTTGCCACCAGGGAGCGGGTCGATCATCTATTGCGCTGCCACGACTGCAATGTGCGTAGCCCCCTACCATGAGGCTTCTAATCTTTTAGAGAATGCGCATTTAGCCAACTTCTCCATTCAGAGCACACCCTCTCGTGGGATCCCGACCCCGGGCTCAGTTGGCTTGGCAATAGGTGGCGGATCGGGTGGATCTGACGTTGCAAGCAGCCGCTTTGAATACCTCCGCATCGGTGGTTTTGACATAGGCACGCAGATGGGCGGAGCTTACGGTTGCACTTGCTATAACAGCATTGACCAAGTCTACTCCACAGGCAAGAGTTACGGTGTAAGCACGGTAAATCTGAGCAAGTACTTCGCCGACGTGAATTCCAATTCTTGGACATCCGGAACAGCGTGGGGAGCAATTGGTCTGTCAGACGTAGGTGGCAGCAAGAATCACTGGATTGGGATTGATATTGAGGGAGCTAAGACGCATGGCATGGTCATTGGAGGCTATGGAAGCTCCGTGATTTCCCCCTATGAGGAAGCGAATGGATGCGACCTCATCAATGGCACCGACAACATGGTAATGGGCCCGCTTGCCTACGGGGGCGGCGCTTGGCAACCCTGCCTCGCATCAAAATCTACCACCGGATTTTGGATAGGGCCCGATGCCGCACCGAAGACAATCGGAACTACCAGCGGTCTCGTATTTGGGTCTCCAAAGATGTATGACGATGGCTACAATAGTCAGTTCACTTTACTTACCGGCAATTCCTTGAACCTCAATTATTCAGGGAACCAAATAACTGCCTATGGTCGCAATGGACATGCCCCGCTGAACGTCGGGAATCTAGGCGCAACTTCAGGAATCACGACCACCGGTCGATCATCTTTTGGCGCTTTGCCCGATCTCTCCGCACCAACTCTTGCCGCGACTGGCGGAACGGGCACAAGTTACACTTATTACGTTATCGGATACGATAGAAATGGAGGGGTCACTCTTCCATCGCATGCAGCGACTGTGAGCGGGCCCGCAGTGCTGGGAACGATACTCACGGCTACACCTAAAAAGGCAGGCTCCGGCTACGTTGTCGGTGACGCTATTACGATCATCGGAAACGGTAGCAGCGGCAATGCAATAGCACAGGTAACGTCGATCGGTGCAGACGGTGGGATCAAGGGGCTTACCGTTATAGCGGGAGGGAACGGCTATGCCTCCTATAACTCCGGAAACTTATCCATCTTTCCAACGGCAGGAGGAAAAGGAACAGGCCTTGCCGTTACTGTCGCAGTCACCTATATAACGATCACGCCGCCTGTAATTGATGGTATCCATTGTGTCGATGTTCTCAAGACCGACACGAGCCACATGCTGCCATCAACGATTGGCGACATCTACGGATGCAGCGTGCACAACGCACTTCCAAATCGCCTCGATTTCGGCCAAGCTACACGGGAATATACTGCACCTGCCCGTAATAACACTGGCGATTTATCCATTTCCGGCCAAGCCACCGCCGCTAAATATTGCGTGGGGGGATCCACCGTTTGCTGGACAACTACGACTGGAGCACCTACCGGCGCATGTGCGAACGGTTCGATCAATACGAGCACCACCGACGGATCCTTCTACGTTTGCCAAGCAAAGGCATGGGTAGAAAAATAGCGGGTCGCTGTTTATAAAAGGAAGATCGGATCACTTAGCCACGACGCTTGAAGCACTCAACAAATCGCGTGGCGCAAAGACATAGAAATTCGCAAATGAAGTATTTTCCGGGTCGGCAGCATCATAGGGATAATCATTCTCAACGGTTGACAGTAGATACCAGCCAGGCTCGTTGTGTTCAATCCACTGAGTAAACTGGCGATGCCGGATATGCCTGGGAGGCCCCTCATGGTCGACGTTACTGGAATACACAATAACAAAGCGAGCTGCGCTGCCAAATACCTGACGCATGTAAGTCTCGAATACATGACCCTCAACTAAGTGATAGACCACATCGAGCGAGAGCACCAGATCGGCACTTGTGCCGGGAGCGAATGCGTTTGACTGCAGAAATAGCTTCGATTCATCTCCCGAAAACCTGGAACGACATATCTCCACCGCTTTTGATGAAACATCCACACCGACGTAACTCCCGTAACGAGCCAGCTCCAACTGAGAACCGTCCCCGCAGCCGAACTCGATGACCGAGAATATCCGATGTTGAACAACGAAGCGATTAAGAAATTCCGCCTTGAATACGGCCAACCGGTTGTAGCTTCCTGCGCCAGAGTTCCCACCCTTTCTATAGCGACCGTCCCAATAGTCGGTGGAGTTCCACCCCCTCTGGTTCAAGCGCACCAGAAACGGCCCAACTTTGGGCATACGCTTGATAAGCTCTTTCAGAGTCTGAATCTTGATATTCATCTCCACTCGTCCTGGGATTCGATCGCAGACAGCTAAGACCGGGTTAGAGGTAATGGCATTTTGAGTTGAACGTGATGCTTAATGTTCATGAGAGGAACCAACACACTCATTGCTGCAATTTGGGAAAGTGGAAGTTTCGCAATGCGTACTCCGCACCGTCTTCTGTTACATGATGCTCGTCGGAGTAGAGGAGTCGGTTTCCACTCATGTACGCACATAGATTATGGCTATCGCAAAAGACGGATTTCAATTCGATAAGCTCCACTCCTGGAATGCTTTTCAGTATCTCGTTAAACACCTCCGTGGACGTGTCGGCGGCGGAAGTGAATGCAGCAGGAGCCAAGCCTCCATAATCGCTCTCTGCTCCCATCCACACTGCTATCGCGTGCCGGGCTGGAATGAGGGCCGTTCTGTACCTCATTAACGGATTGAAATCAAAATTGGGCACGTCATCCAACAGAATCACATGCCTGCCTGAGTTTTGTAATGGCCGGATCGAGGCTGACAGCGCCCTTACGAACGTACTGCGAGCATAATCCGTGGAGGCTGCGTCGCTTTTGCGCACAGAATCAGATACGAGTGGATATATATCTTCCTCATGAAACGGCGCCGCCCATCTACCAGTCATGATTACAATTCGAATCCGGCGATCAGCTTCGATTAGATCGAACACCTTCTTATTGAATTGAATACACTCTCTCGCCACCAACGGATGTTCCGGGAGAAAAACAGCCGCGCCGCTCAGCGGCAGACAAGATGACTTGCTCATCTGGATGAAGTTATATCCCTGCTCATTGGAAGCCCGATGCAGTGTGTGCGCAAGTACTGACGAGTGGCTATCTCCCCAAAGCACAACGGACGGTCGCGGATCAGACGCCGCGTAGCAACGGGGCAACAGATGCGGTTTGTCAGTGCCGTAGTCAGCCACGCAAGGATCGGAGAGCGCATCGCCATCCTGACTCAGCGATGGATAGCGTTTCGGAAATCCATGACCAAGCCGAAGAGTCGAGAATGCGGCAAGAAAGAGAAAGCTTATTGCAGCATAGCGGATGAGTAGTACCGCGGGCAGGCGGGCAGATCGCCGAAAAGGCTGTTCAACAAAGTAGTAGGAGATAACCGCTGCGACGAAGGATGCCACAATGGCAAGCGCGACTACTGCTGGCCGCACTATGCCGCCGGATACAATGCGCAAGAAGGAGAGCATGGGCCAATGCCATAGGTACCACGAGTAGGATATTCGCCCAACGAACACAACTGCCGAGCAGGAAAGCAGCTTTCGGTTTATCCAACTGGCAGGAGACGCAACGGTCATCGCTGTGCCCACAACCGAGGGTACAGCCGCCTGCCCTGGAAATGGCATTGCTGAAGTGAGTAGATACACTGGGGCCATCATGAGCACCAAACCTATCAGGCCTGCAGCTTGCGACCATCGAGGAGATAGAAGCTTGCGCTTCCAATTCAACTCGGTTACGGCCAATGCGACACCCACACCTAGCTCCCAGGCGCGTGCGGGCAATGAATAAAACGCCATAGTTGGATAGCTTTTGAGATAACTCCGTGCGAAGAGAAATGAGAGTGTGCATACGACAAGAATCACAGGTAACAGTAGGTCACGCCGAATTCGCGCCAACAAAACCATCAACAAAGGGGTCAGAGCGTAGAATTGCTCCTCAACCCCTAGTGACCAAGTCATCAGCAGAGGCTTGAGTTCATTCGTGGTCTGAAAGTAGCCGGAGCTAACGCCAAAATAGATGTTCGACACTGATAGTATTGCTGCTATTGCGCTCTTTGCGAATATATATGCTTCAAAAGGAGAGAGCAGAAGCATAGCAGCCAGAAAGGTGAAAGACGTAACTAAATAAAACGCAGGTAGAATTCGCTTGGCGCGACGTTGATAAAAGCGCAGAAAGCTGAAGGTTCCAGAACATATCTCGAAGAAGATTTGCCCCCCAATAAGATATCCGGAAAGAACGAAGAAAATGTCGACTCCAGAGAAACCGCCGCGCACCCAAGGTACGCCTGCGTGATAGAGCACGACGCTTACAACCGCGATGGCTCGAATCCCATCGATATCGGGACGGTAGTTCCGGATGGAAGTTTTAGCCAGCATTGCGTCCATTTTTGATTCGACCTCTCGGAACCGGTTCGCTTGAGGCTGAGGAGTCGATTGCTGAATGAGTGAGTCGCTATCCTGCGAAACGGAGCACCCAAGATTCGACTCCTCACTCATGCCTTAGCTGCGGAGTCGGATTCAGTGCAGAGTCGATTGCGAACGATCGAACATCGACTTGCGTCTCTCTTTTACGCGGTTACGGAGAACCAAGATATTCAAACCGAGGAGGATACCTGAGGCAATTCCGAGCAGGTTGATCTCTGTATTATGAGGGTCGATGCTTCGGCATGAAATAAGCCCATGCAGCACCTGTAAACCGACCGACAGAATGGCTATCCCAAAAGAGATCGCAAGACCTGTTCGAAAGCTCCACGCTAACAAGGGGAGGGCTGCGACAACGATATAAGCGAGGAAATGAACCCAATTACTATTGATATAGGCTGGGAAACGCAGATTGTGCAAACTCACGCCAGGCAGCAACGACGCGACCGCAGCCGCACTGGCCAGTACGCACCAAACGAACCCGAGATGTGACCTAGTCATTAGAAGCATAAAGGGCTAACTCGGACTCCCTTGTATTAAATTCGTTCAGCTTGAGAATAAGCACATGGGAAATACAGTCGATAAACAGTACGGCTGATACACCTGGGCTAGTGGCACCGGATTCCCGCATAAGGTGGATATATCCATGTCCCGGAAAATTAATGTAGACGAGCCATCCCTCGGAGGATCCCTTGCGGCCCACCACGCCGTCGAGACGAAGGTCTATTCCGGAAAACCCAAACCGGGGGCATGCGAGGCAAAGCACCTCCGAGCATTCTTGAATAGTTGTGCTTGCAGAGAGTTCTTCTTCGAACTTGAGAAGGACTAGTTGAGCACTGAGCAGACCGCGAAAGTCTCCTCCGAGAGCCATCTTCCCCGCGATGCCAAATTCGCTATAGCCGAGATGCTGGAGTCCAAGCCACGCGGCGAGGCAGACGAGGATGAGAACGAAGCCATGATCCTGGTCACGGATCGTTGTAAGCACGATGGCAGCAGTAGCGGCAAGCCCACAGAACCCATAAAGCACAAATACAACGGTCCGAGGTGTTAGTCCTTGAGAGAGCAGTTTGTGGTGGATGTGGGCACGGTCAGCACCAAAGATCGGTTGTTGGCCGAGAAAGCGGCGCACTATCGCGAGACCCGCGTCCACAAGTGGAACGGAAAGCGCCAAAAGTGGCGCGGCCATGCCAAGCAGCGTCGTGGATTTCTCACCCCATACGATGCCGTAACAGCCAAGCAGGAATCCGAGAGTTAGGCTACCGCAATCGCCGAGAAAGATAGATGCCGGGCTGAAGTTGAAACGCAAGAAGCCCAGTAATGCTCCAGCCAGCGGCATAGCGGCAAAGGCTAGGTCGATGTTGTGATGGAGCAGCGCAGCGATAAGTGTGGTAATGGTGGCAAATAACCCAACCCCGGTTGCAAGGCCGTCCACACCGTCGATCAGATTCACGGCATTTGTGCAAGCAACAATCCAGATGATGGTAAGAACAAAGCTGACCGCAACTGGAAGGGGATGACCGCCGACGGCGCCCAAGTGGATACCGCTGATCCAAGCAAGCATTGCCGCAACAACCTGAGCGACAAGCTTGTACCAAGGCCGAACACCATATATATCGTCTACAAGTCCAACTCCAAAAATAACGATAATGGCGGGCAGAAGCCGTACTGCGAATGGGGCTCCAGACCGGATGATGTGGCCAGCGCTCAGGCGGATGAGTAATAGCAGGAGATAAGCACCGATGGTAGCTGCAAAAATAGCAACGCCACCTAGACGTGGGGTTGGTAAGTGGTGGATCTTACGGTCGTTGTCAGGATGGTCCACCAATCCAAAACGCAGCGCCTGGTTCCGAACTAACGGAGTCAGGATCAGCGAAAGAACAAACGAAGCCAAAGCGAGAAAGAGGAGGGAGTACATCGCGTAAGACTCGTTTCTGGTTACAGATTTTTGTCACACCTGCCGGGGACTGCTTGTCGCACTATGGTTTGAAAGGCAGCGGCCAATAGCGTCAGACACTATGAATATCCAAGGATTTCTTCATGTCGCTTGATTTCCTCTTTGCTGAAGCGCCTGGCTATTTCCTTAGCTGGCACACCAGCCACAATCGAATATCGATCCACGTCGGAAACGACTACTGCTCCAGATGCGACCACAGATCCTCGGCCGATGGTGTGACCAGACAGCACAATCGCGCCATATCCAATCCATACATCGTCTTCTACGGTTGTCACCTGCGCAGTTCCCCGAGGTGAATCCCATATAGTCGTTCCAACCACATCGAAACGATGATCACTACGTCCGACGAATGCGACATTGCCGGCCATAAGGACATGGTTCCCAAATCTGATGTCGCACTGAACCACACAGCATGGTCCAAATTGAACACAATCGCCAAACTCTACAATCTTGTTCGGAGCCCAAATAGATACGCTCCACGGAATCCTCACGAGCCCGCTTCGGCGAGCGTAGCGGCATCTCACCGAGAAATAAATCGTGGTTCTTAGCCGATTTGCTACCCTTCGTATCAGTAAAGTAAGCAGCAAACGATCAGAGCGCGCATTGGTTGTTAGCTTTGTGGCCAATGCGCGCCACCGTGATTCAATCATCGCGACATAAGAGTTTTTCATGGTTGATGAACCAGATGAATGATAGGTGGTTCATGGTCCTTCCATAACAACAAACCCTTGCTTTCCCTGCACGCCAATGAGTTTGAGATGTCAGGAACACAGCTATTCGCCTTCTTGGACGCGCACCGCGTCCGCGTATACTCCGTCAAGGACAGCCATCTTGTTCAGCCACGAGTAGTCCTTGCTTCGTTGGAGAGCTCCCTGCGCCATTCGTCTTCGCAGTATCTCGTCCTGATAAAGCATTCGTAAAGCGTTAGCTAGGTCTGAAATGATCTGGTCTTCAGTCCCCGGGTATACTTTGATCCCACAATTATTTATGACGAGATCGGCAAAGCCGCAATGGTCCAGGCAAATCACGGGTAGGCCGAGCGAAATCGCTTCGACTGCAACATTGGATGTCAGGTCCTTAAGACTCGTAATCACAAAGATATGGGAGTCTCTCATTACGTCCAATGACTTCTCGCGGGAAAGCCATCCATGCCAATAACAACGTTCGCTGATCTTGAGTCGATTGGCCAATGCGCTCCACTTGCGCCTGCAAGGGCCATCGCCGAGTATGTCGATACGGTAGTTAAGTTCCTTGGGCAAATGGGCGGCCGCGCGAAGCAGAAGATGGAGAGCCTTCCCCGGAAGATGCGTGCCACTCCAACAGATTCTCAAGTCTTCATTCTCCACTCTCTGTTTTGGCTCGACAGCCTCGAAATGCGGTGGACCGACTTCGCAGATTACCTGGCTTCTCGCCTTGAAGTGCTTCCATAGTTCCTCCTGAATCTCGGACGTAGCTGCAATGATTCCTTTGCCGGCGACCTCAAGTGCGCGCCTGGGTCCCCGCATAACCGAGATCTGCAGTGAATTGATGAGATTGCGTGCGCCATAGTAGAGAGCACCTCTCACCCCAAGCATGGGAAGAAGCCGCCACGGCGTGTTTTTCAATCCACCAATCGGTCCCCAAACAAAAGGAATGCCGAGCCGGTAAATGCTTCCGGGAAATCGCCAGCCTACGTAAGTTATGAGATGCACTAGGTCATATCGGTTTTGTTTCGTTTCTCGCTCAGCTTCGGTAAAGGCGTATCTGAGCCAGTCCTGATAAGCAATACTCATCAGCGGCTTTGCCAGCGAGCCTTCAATCATGAGCCACATTCCCCGAGGACGATAATGCCACGGGCGATTTTTTATATAGATGAAGCGTAAGCTATTGCGGGTTACAGGCTCGCGTATGCTGAGATGCCGCTCAATATCTCCTGAGTTGAAATCTGCTGTGATCACGGTTATGTCGTGCCTCGCTGCGATGGCATTCACCCATCCCCAACCTACGCTAAATTCAGATCCGCGCGTCGGGTTGCAGGCATAGGCGATGGCAAGTATTTTTAAGCGGTTCATCTCGGGAAATAACCTTCCGCCCGCGTTCGCTGTTCTAATTCCCTACGGTAGGATGTGAACGCGGTGAGGGATTGAAATGACGATTGCTGCCTGGCGCTGAGATGAACAGCTAAGCTCTCAAGATACACATAGACGGCGACCATCACCAGCAAGTCGACCGCATAGCTTGCAGTGGTGGTTTCCGGTATGGAGCGGACCGTAAAAAACATCATTACGGTGCCTGCCTCCAGCAAACAGAGGCGGTCTTCCGGACTCAGCCTCGCCCTCTTTTTCTGGAGCTTGAAAAATAGTATCCATCCCGCGCCCCAGGAGACGAGATACGGAATGCCGCCGATAATCCCAGCATTCATAAATGCCTGGAGATAAGAGTTGTGGACATGCTCATAGATAACCAGCCGATCGGCCCATTGACCACGCCCGAATATTGGGGCTTCCTCAAAAGCAGCCACGCCGTTTTCATAGGTGCGAGTCCGGCCTGTCATAGTGACGAACTCTTCTTCGCTCTGCCCTCGCTCCAGGTATTCGGTTATGCTGTTCGACACAGTGGCTGGAGAATCCACCAGAAGAATTACAGCAATAGCCAAGAGCGCAAATGGAAGCGCGTATCGACGCATCCGGGACGATACAAACAGAGCAAATACCAATGCCGCTGCTGCCCCGAAGATTGCGCCGCGTGACTGCATCCGATACACGATGAAGAAAGCTGCCGCGGAAAAGCCAAGGAGCAAGAGAATGAAGACGGGACGGCGGCTATGGTATGCCCTGATGAGACATACCAATCCCGGAACCGCTGCCCACCGGGCTATCCCGGATGAGCGCGAGAGCCCCGCCACTTCCACTTCAGCAAAGCCATAGGCTGAGGATGCATCACTGAATACAGAACCACGGGTTTGATAGGCAAGAATTGCGGCAACTATAAATGCCGCCACCCAGGTGATATGGAGCATTTCCCGGGTAGATTCGACAGGGTCGCGCCGATCAAGAAATGTCCAGGCAACGAGAATCGTGGCCAGAAATGTCATCGACCAATACAAGGACCACAGTGAATGTGGTGAAAAGACCGCTGCAAGCGTCGCCATGACTCCGTACATCATCAAGAGAGTTGATGGGCCGTTCCATGACAGGCGTGACTTGGCGCGACGAAAGAAAACAAAGGCGGCAACGGGAAGCACAGCGAACGGAAGCAGGGCTCGCAGCAAGAGTTGCCAATCATCGGCGCTGTACGGGGCTTGAATATTCCAGAAACCACTATTCAGATTGGTCCAGAGGCACACCCACATGACCACGGATAACACTGGAGCACGTATGTGCCAGTGGAGGTGCTGTGTGCGCTTACGAACGGCGCGCATGCCTGCTAACGCAACTCCCCTAGAGAAACTGCCACCGGCATACGGGATGTTCAGAGCGATTTCCCTTTTCACGAGAATGATCCTGCGGTAACGCTCTTAAGCGGGACGCCATTGCCTTTCATCATCTCTTCAATATTGCCAAGGGCTCGATTGAACAGGCTGGCGTCCCGGCGAGCTAAACCGCTGCCCACGGACATTGCCAACCGTATGGCAAGTCCGAGGTAACACCGGGCGAGTGACAGGTGATGCTTTCTTACGAAATAGAGGCGGTTACGAACCTCGTACCGCCCAAACTGGCGTGGCGAAACCCTGCCGCTTTGCGACGGAAAATGACTGAATCCCGCATTTGCGACAACCGCCAATCGTCCCATGCGGCTGATCGTGTAACTAAGATCGAGGTCCTCAAGATAGCTATTGCTTTCAAAAAAGACATCGAAAAGATTCTTGTCGAACACTTCGCGACGAAAGAGGACCGCTCCTGATGGAAGCCAATCCACAAACTGTGTAGTGGCTATCTTCCCAATGATCGTATGCCATCCGCTCTGAGATACCGCACCTGCTCTGGCGGAGTATAAGCCGATCCGCTCAGCTAGCACGCTGTGTTTCAAAACCGAATTGCCTCGCCCAGGATAATTGCAGATGTTGAAAGCTGCCCCGAGAATATCTGGCGCTGCTCCTTTCCAAAAATTGAGCATGTTTTCGAACGCCTGCGGCTCGAACGTCGTGTCATCATCGGAGAACCCAATAAGCGTGGCCGAGGGGTCGCAGGCCAGGATACCTGCGTTTCTCTGGGCCGCAGCCGACGGTGGCCAATGTTTCATGCAGCGGATCGCAAGTTCGGGAAATTCCGCCACGACTGAATTGACGGATTTCTCGCTGGCGTCGACCACGATGATCTCATCGACGGCAACAGTTTGCCTGCGCAAGCTATCGAGCAACCTTCGCAGGTCGTCCGGCCGGTCTTTCGTCGCGACGACTAGTGAGATTCTGTGCATAGTGTCTCGTCCACGGCTTCGGCGATCGATGTTCTGTTCGCGGTCAGCGTGCCTGCAATGCAGATTCGTGCTTCTCGCATGAATATTTGAGCACTGAAGAGTTGCGCTTGCTCCATCAGATGAACTCGCAATGCCGATTGGAGCAATGGTGTTTCAAGTACGGCTAGAATTTTCTCCACCGCCTCGTGGACATCCGCGAACAAGATTGCGGGGTGTTGCAAAGTTTCAGCCGTTCCGCCATCGCTTGGAGCGAAGACGATGGCTCCAGCTTTCACCATCTCGGCCACCGCAATGCCAAAGGACTCCGCCGAAGTCGTCTGGATTCCAAACCGGCACTGGGCGAGAATTTCAGCCTTCCTTATGCCGCTCACTTGCCCCTCAACAGTGATCCATTCCGAGTGCTCGTCGCAGAGTCGCCTGATTCTCCGCCCGTAAAGATCGTTGGCAATGCGCCCGCAGAGGTGTAACCGAATCACATGACCTCGCCTCCGCACCGCTTCCAGGATGGCAATTGCCCGCTCAACCTGTTTAGCCGGGACAATGCGGCCGATCATCACAAACGACGGTTCTTTCCGCTCCCACGGGACAATAGGAAACTCCGTCCAAACCGGAGGGTAAACAACCGCAGCATTTTCCACCCCGCAAAACTGCCTCAAGATACTGGCGGTCCACCTAGAGTTGGCGATCACTAAATCTTCCTGGAGTAGGTCGCGGTCGGAAGGCTTGCCATACGCGGCGGCAATAGCCAGGTAGGTTTTGCGCAGAATTGAATCCCGATAAATGAAACCCAACGATAAGGGGTGAAGCCTTTCCCGAATATCCCGATGCCAACTGAAGTCTGCAATGAAATGAACCGCAGGCACTCCCCAATCCGTCGGATTGTACGCGCTAATCCGCACATCGTATTCCCCTGCGATCTGGCGCGCAAATCGCTGATAGCAGGCGCCACGCAGTGCGGCGGCACTCAAGCGGTGCGCCAGCAGCGGAATTGGGGCGATACGAACCTTTACTTCATCTTCACGGACCTTCGTTCCATAGAATGCATTCAATGCCGCCAGATCCCAACCTCCGGTCGTCATGATAGTCACATCACAGTCCAACTTCAGCGCCTCGACCAGCCACATCACGGTAGATTCTGAACCGCCAAATCCTAACTGCGGATGACCGATAATCACCGTGGTTCGCTGGCCGGAAGTATTAGCCAAGCCTGTATTTCCGGGCACCCTCGCCACCTGCGCGCGTGCCGCCTCCATGAATCTCTCAGCGCCAAACATTGCAGCGCGATGCGTGAGGTGTGCGCAAAGAACTTCCTGCTTCTCCGGATTCGATAAAACAGAGCAGATCTTTTCTACAGCAGTCTCCACACCCGTAAAGAGAAGGTCTGGGTGGTTGAAAACTTCGGTTTGCCCACCATCGTCTGGTGCAAAGACGATAGCTCCTGCTTTCACCATCTCGGCGACTGCGATGCCAAAAGATTCCGCTCCGCAGGCCTGAATTCCGTATCGACAACCGGCGAGGATTTGGGCCTTCTTTGCGCCGCTCACACGCCCTTCCAGGATGATCCAATCTGCGCGTTCCAGGCAAAGTTGAGTGATTTCGCGTCCATAATGATCGTCGTCGATATGTCCGCAAAGGTGAAGGCGAATTGAGTATCCGCGCTTCCGCACCATTTGTAATATAGCAATTGCTCGCTCCACCTGCTTTTCCGGAGCGATGCGACCGATCATCACAAACGCCTGTTCCTTTTGCTCCCATCTCACTATGGGGAATTCAGACCAGACCGAAGGATAGACGACTCCAGCGCACTCCACTCCAAGGAATTGCTTCATTAGATCGGCAGTCCACTTGGAATTGGCGATCAGCAAATCATCCCGGAGCACGTCCCTGCCCGAAGGACTTCCATAAGCAGAGGCGATTCGTAAATAAGCTTTGCGCAGTAGCGAATCCCTATAAATAAAACCCGGCGATGGAGGATGGAGCCTGTCTCGAATCTTTCGATACCAACTGAAGTCGGCGATGAAATGAACTGCGGGCAAACCCCAATCGGTCAGATTGTATGCACTGATCCGCAAATCGTATTCCTTCGCAATCTGACGCGCACATCGCTGATAGCAGGCGCCACGCAGAGCAGCCACATTGAGATTGCGCAGCAGCCATGGAACTGGGGCAATGCGAACTACTACCTCGTCTTCTCTGACTTGTGTTCCATAAAAGGAGTTCAGCTCAGCCAGATCCCAACCTCCCGTCGTGATGACGGTGACGTCGTAATCGTTTTTCAGCGCTTCGATCAGCCACATCACGCGTGCTTCCGATCCGCCCCGACCCATGCGGGGATGACCGATGACGACCTTCTGCCGCCGTATCAAAGATGTATGGCCATCTCGCTCGCGGGATATGTTTGGCATGATCGAATCTGCTACCAGATGGGACACGGAAAGGACAGCCTCGTTTACTAATGGTGATTAGCGGATGAAGTAACTGATCTAAAGATCACATCTGGGCAAATCTTAGCGATGTGCAATACCACGGTCGAACCGAAGCAGTTGAATATCCGCTTCGCTGTAAGTGGCTCTTATTTGCCGGTCGTTACCATCTCCGCAAGTGACGTTCTCGTGCGAGAGCGCGGTCTGTGATGTGCCAGGTATCGCCTGAAACGAAAAATAGGGGAATCGCGGAAGAATCTGCCGGACCTTATAACCCGATCGTAGGGCCTGTGCGTGAAGCCATAGGTCATCGCCTTTGGGGCAACAGTTTTCAAAGCCGGTCCCTGCTTTCTTCACAGCCATCAAGAACAACGGAGGGTAAATCGCTCCTCCTATGCCGGTGGCCATGTGAAGAAATTCCGGGTATGTGGAGTCACATAATTTCCATACCTTGTATCTCTCCATCTCATTCCCATTCAGCGCAATCACGTGGGCCATATAGCAGTTAACCGTATCGGGAAATTCTCGATTGGCCTGAACCAGCTTCTTCAGCCAATACCACGGATAAAGAACGTCATCATCCGCGGTGACAAGAGGAGTATCAAATGCTTCCTGGGACTCCACATATGGGTAATACTTCTTGTGAGGTCCATAGTTCTTACAAAACTTGACATCCAATCCACGTTCTTGCAGCCGTCGGATTGCCCCGGGAAGATTGAAAAATAAAGTCGAATCATCGATCCATAAGATCAACCTTGATGGCCGCATGGACCCGTTAGCAATCGATTCGATCGCGAGGTAAACCTTCTCGATTCGTTTGCCAAAGGTTGTCAGCGAGACCACAGGACCTTTCGGACAAGTTACCTTGGATCTTCCATAGTGGTTGATGAGAAAAAGTCTAACCAACTGAATGTACATCAGGGATTCGCGCACGGCACGGCGTGGAAGATGCAAGAACCTGCGAATCAAACGAATGTACCGCATATTTGCTCCAAATCACAAGAAGCTCTGAAGGGAAGCCATGATGGACCAAACCTCGCACACACAGCTAGTCTCGTTGCAGCGATGGGTCCGGAGTCATTCGACATTACCCGTGATACGGGGGCACATCCAATACCAGGCTACGTGACATCGACGAATGTCCGACACCGCCCAATCAATATAGCTGGGAAATAGTCTCGTAAAGACGTTTCGGTAAGGGAACTCGCTCCGCTCATGCTTTGACTCCAGGATATGGGTAATCTCGTGAGTTCTGGTGAAGCGCTCTCGAATCGCTTCGCTCATCCCGCTGATTACATGATCGTGGAGTTCAACGAGAATGTGGCATGTCCCCAATTTCGGGATACTAATTGGGTCTAGCAGAAGGGCTTCGCCCCCTTCGGCATCACAGATCACCAGTGTCTTGCCGCTGTCATCCAAAGCTGCCGAGAGATTTTGGCTCATGCATCTCCCCTCGATCGTCACTCGTCTGTCTACACTATTGAGTTTGGCTAACTTCCCGAGAAGTTCCTGCGCCGACTGCTCCATCTCAAATGCGATAACTCGAACTTGAGGCATCCTGATCGCCAGACCTACCGCGTAGTACCCCTCAGCAGCGCCGATGTCCACGACAGTGTGAAATGGCAAGGAAACTGCTTCCTCGATACATCCAGCAAGTTCCCGCTCGTAGATTCCGAGCAATTTCGGTATATATGCACTCCAATACGATTGATCGACGTACCGCATTCCACGAAAGGGACCGGCTTGGACTATTAAGTTAGTCTTCGACTTTGTTAGTTGTGTAATGGATGCGGTCGGCCGGAATCGTGTCGGGATGAAAACCCTCAAAACCGCCAAGATCAACCGCATCGGGAATGTTTTCCGGGCTGCCATTTCTGACCTCTAGAATGAAATTCGGTTGCGCACCGACTCACGGTCGTCCCGAGTAAGAGAAAATGCGCCCATGGTGAGTACAGCAACAACACAGACAGCAAGCGATGAAACGGTTGCAGAGAGCCAGGCAGGAGCTGCTAACTTCAGGCTCGCGAGCCATGTGGGAAATGCCGCCGAAAAAGCAGCGATTGCTGCGAAGGGTAACAACAATTTGAGGGCAACAAATCGTAGTGTCAAATGCGCCTCTTTGCAGGCATTTCGTAAGGCCAGCGGCGTCATAATCGCAATCAGTGGAACCATGGCTCCGATCGGGGCGGCAGCGGGTCCGAAGCGGCCAATGAGCAGAACGGTCAGTCCAAGGGAGACCACAGCGGAAACGAGTAGCCCCACCGACACCGCCTGAATACGATTCGTAGCCCATCCTGTGCTGGCCAGAACCTGAAGAAAGCCCTCTAGAACAACAACAATCAGCAGCAAATGCAGCAGCATCGGATCTGCGTGGATTCGGCCATGCGACCAGAACTGGATGAACCATATCCCTCCCGACCAGAGCACTGCGGAGAGAGAGATGGCGGCTATCGTGTCCATACTCACCGCAAGCCGAAAGAGTTTATTCAGTGCATCCTTATTGGTCTGCGCCGACAGCGCGGCGAGTTCAGGCCGTAACGGTGCGCGCAGCAAGATCACGGTTCCGCGGACCATGTTAGTAACGGTGCGCGTTGTTGTGAAGAGTGCAACCGACGGGCCTCCCATCATGCGGCTTAGGACAACAACAGGGCCCTGCACAGTGAGAGCAGACGCGATCATCGAAAGCCCAATCTGCCCTGTAGGCGCCGCAAGTTCCCGAGCCGTGTGCCAGTCGAAATCGCGAAGACGAGGAATCAAGCGTATATCTCGCCGGCGAAGCAGCCAAAATGCCATGGTTATCGTAACCAGCGTCGTCATCGCCATTACTTCAGCAAGTAATACGGGACCAGCGCCCATAATCAGAGCGATAGCCGTAGCCACGCATAGCAAGAGAGAGAATGCGTTCCAGGCCCACTGGTACTTTGCAAACTCTCCGATCGCAATATAAACCGCAATGAGCTGGCGCCCTGGAATATCGGCCAGAAGTGAGAAAGCCAAGCCGCAGAAGACAAGGCGCGCTTCGCGCTGACCAAGCACCGTCAGACCCAGCCATTGATTCAAGCGGAAGTTGAATAGAGATAGAACGGCAACCACCACACCACCTATTCCCGCGATAAAGAGAGAAGCAACCCAGGCCGTCCCCTGTACACGCTTGAACGTTTGCCAATCATTGCCCGCATAGGCAATCGTCGCCGCATTGACCGCAGCGAATGTAACTCCGAAATCAAGGTTGGCGAGGTAATTCACCGCAGAGTAGAGCGCCATCCACTCCCCGTATGCGGCAACTGACCAAAAGTGTAAGTAGAGCGGCAGAAGTAGCAGATTACTGACGATGCCGAGACCATAAGCGACGGTCCCTGCCCCCGCTCCATAGATCAGGCGCAGGATGATTCCCGCTCGCTTCCCACTCAATTGCGGACCCACTGGAACAGGCGTATCTGAGTCGCTAGGACCGCTTTGGGGCGATTGGTATCCCATCAGTCTAGAGACTCTTTGCTCATCAATTCCATTCCTGCGTGGAGAAGGAATTGTGGACCATCCAGCAGGTCTCGCTTCCATAGTTTCTGAGGTTCTTTCAGAAACCGATAGGCCCATTCAAAACCCAGGTGCCCAATCCAATTCGGGCAGCGTGGAACGGTGCCCGCAATGAAGGCGAAAGCAGCTCCTACGCCAATTGCTACCGGGACCCTGAGTTGATCAAGCCTTTCGAAAATCCAGAGATCCTGTTTTGGCGTTCCAAGACCTACCCAGAGAACATCTGGCCGCGCGGCGTTGATCCGTTCAATGGCATCTCTGTCCTCCTCCGGGGTAAGAGGGAGAAATGACGGTGAGAAGGCGCCAGCGATCTCATGGCCGGGATAGTCGCAGGCAACTACCGATTGCAGAGCGGATAAGGTCAAGCCAGTATCCCCATAGAAGTAGCTGCGGTATCTTTTCCCTCTAGCGCGGCGGAAGAACTCGCGAAGAATCTCCACGCCTGGAACGCGCTCAATATTGCGATGGCCGCGAAGATAAGCGACCCAGATCGGTGCAATGCCGTCCGGCACCCATAGTTCTGCGCTATTGAGAATCCTTCGCAGGCGCGGATGCTGGTGGGCCTTCCAAAGCCCATGGAATCCGGTAACGACAATCCTTCGGCAACTTCCATCTCGTTCCTCAATCCAGCGCTCGATATAGTCGACAGTGCGGTTCACCGAGATCAAATGGACGCGCGAACCGAGAGTATGAACACACGGTTCCGTAGATTCCAAGCTTGGCGTTTGCTCGACGATCAAGATAGTGTCCTCATCCCAGAGCAGGGCGACGATCCAATTGGGCGGCAAGTCGTTTACCAAAGCGAATCGCGGGAGCTTCAAGCACGTGATAAAGCAGAATCGACACAAGCCCCGTCAGAACAACCGATAGGATTGCGCTCGCAACCACCGAGCCAAAGTGGAGCTTCCGGAAACAAAGCCAAAGGAGAGGAACGTGGCTAAGATAAATGCCATAGGAGTACTCGGCAATTCGTTTGCTAATTGCATTCAGCCAATAACTGGTGATGCTCGTGAAATGCGGAATCGCCAAACCCGTGACGCAGCAGAAGACCCAATCGTTCACCAAGTCGAGGAATGCTGGCCACCAAACCCTGTGATCGTTTCTCAGCGTTCCGTGCAACGCACCGAGCAACGCCGGGCCATACACTCGAAAGGCATCCACGCCGCGATAAGTCACGACAAGAACCGCGAGCAGCAGAATCCAAAGAGCACCGGAAAGTCGGCCATTGCGCGTCGTCACAAGCCGCCATGCCAGAACCCCTGCAAGGAAACAAGGAAAATAGCGTGTGAGCAGATACTCGGGATCAAAACTGGGGCTCCGTAGAATGTACTCGGCTCCAGCGACGGCCACCCCTGCCAGCCATACGAGCCATGTTGCTCCGAGCGACGGGAAACGGCATATCAGGAAGTAGATTGCAGGCAGAGTGGCATACATCTGAATTTCGAAGGGGAGGGACCAAAGGACGCTAATGACAGATCCGCTATGCGTAATGTTCTGGGTGAGAAAGATGTTTGAAAGCAGCGCCGGCCAACCGGTCCATACATACCCCGCAAGCCAGGCGGTGGAAGGAGTACGAAAAGCAACAGCTCGCAGAACCGCCAGAACACTCAGCGGGTAAATTCGGAAGATTCTCCGAATGAGATATGCGCTATATAACTTGGCGCCGGATAAGCCGAGATATTCCATCGACAACATGAGAACAAACGCCGTATGCACAAAAAACAGGAGGACTCCGAAATGTCCAAGATCGCCGAGGCCCCGTATGCCAACTGTCTCACTGAGATGCCCCGTGAAAACGAGGCCTACCGCAACGGTGCGCAGTAGGTCAAGATTTGGCAGATGATGACTTGCCTCACTCCTGGGCATTGAGTCCGCGGTAGATACTGGAGAGCATTCGGCTAGCGGCCCCACAATCGTCAACACGTCCATCGTCTTCGCCAAGATGCCGACACAGTTATGCTGATTCCCCTGACTTCTTGTACCGACTGTAGTGCTGAGGCCCATAGTATGAGTAACCATACTCGGATGTATTGAGAGTCACCTGATTAAGAACTACGCCGATGATGTTGACCCGCAGCCGCTGGAGTGTTGAAACAACTGTAGCGACGGACTTGCGCTTTGTCTCTCCAGCCCGGCTGATAATGAGCACTCCATCTGCGGCGTTGGCCATTTGCAAACATTCCGCAAAGCCCGGCAGAGGAGGCGCGTCCAGAATCACCAGGTCGTAGTCCTTTGCGAATTCATCCAGAAGCTCTGCGAGGCGCGGGCCAATCAGATCGGCAGCACGATGGGAACTTGGTCCCGAAAGCAGAAGAGTCAGGTTTGGCCTGCCCTCTACTGAGAGCAACACATCCTGCCACGCCCGCGTGCCGGTCAGTACATTGGAAAGTCCATCTGACAATGGCACACCGAATCGTGCGTGTAAGCTTGGGCGCCGCAGATCGCCGTCCACCAGTAGCGTCTTCTTACCCCGGTCAGCGTTGGCGATGGCAAGATAGGCCGCCAGCGTTGTCTTCCCTTCCCTCGGCTCGGCACTGGTAAGCATGATCGAGCGCAACCGCTGCTCAAAGTCGGAAAGAATGATGGTATTGCGAATCGTGCGAACGGCTTCTTCGAAGCCCGAAATTGAGCGATAGCCTCCCTTTCGGGAATCGCCACCGTCTTTCCCATTCGAGTTCGCCCCTGTCATGCCAATATCTCCTAGTTCAACTCTGACAAGCTTCGGAAGGGCCGATACATTCTTGTCCAGCGGCAATGTTCCAATAACATCTGTGCCCAGAAACCGGCTGGCCTCTTCTGGATCGCGGAGTGTTGTATCAAGCGAGTCCAGCAATATCGCTGCCCCGCCCGCCAGGAGCGATGAGAAAAGAAACGCCATCAATAAATTGAGCTTGGTATTCGGAAAAACCGACGTAGCCGAAGGACGCGCAACATCGGCAATCCGAATATTGTTGTCCTGGAAGCCGGCATTGATAGCGGCTTCGTGGATCTTCTTGATCAGTTCATCGTAGAGTGCCTTGTCCGCGCTCGCTTCCTGCTTCAACTGTTGGTATTCGAACGATCGTGTATTAATGCGA
Organism: Terriglobales bacterium; assembly: GCA_015655195.1. Lineage (GTDB taxonomy): Bacteria > Acidobacteriota > Terriglobia > Terriglobales > Acidobacteriaceae > Telmatobacter. The sequence continues at coordinate 24,086 of JAATFM010000210.1, read as the reverse complement.
TCCCATTCATCCTTGGTTTCCATCACGGCTTTTTCGAGCATCTGTTCACGGGTCTGACTCTCGCGGTATGCCATACCGATTCTGCTGCTGATGTTGTGCTGCATCTCCTGAAATTCTTTTTGCACCTCGGCCACTTCCGTAGCGGCTTTACGATACTCCGGATGATGCACACCGTAAACAGATTGCACTTCGGCCAGATTCTGACGCGCTTGATTCAGGGTGTCAGCAAGTTTTGTAAGTGATTCCCCCTGAGACGAGACCTCCGCAGCTTCCACGGAACCCGACTGCACACCATTCCAAGCCGCTTCTTCGCGGATTCTTTCGGCTTGGGCTGCCGTGTATTCCGTGTTCAATTGCAATAGCCGTGCTGAAAGAATATTCGTCTTCTCATCTGGATTGACTACTTCCAAGTCCTTCTCGAATTGCGCTAACGCTAGCCCGGACCGTTCCATATTCGCCTTCAATTCATCCATCTGCTTCTCCATGAATGTTGACAAGCTGTCTGATGAACGAATGCGGATGTCATAGCTGTGCGAAAGATAGGAGTTTGCGACTGCGTTAGCTACGTTCGCGGCCACCTGCGGATCTGGAGAGCGATAGCTGATGAGCAGGAGATAAGTATTCGACGGCCGAGTTGCCCTCAGCCCATCTAAGGACACCACCGCCGCGGCAGACTTCTGCGCTTCCTCCAAATTCACTCTCTTGCCAGGCCCAGAGCCTTTCAGCAGATGATATTGCTCGGCCACCGGCCGCAGCACTGCGTCTGATTGAATGAGCCTGAGCTGTGTGGCTAGAAACACATCCGGATTTTCTGTGACCCCTGGCGCTGTAGACTCCTGGCCGACGACTCCCACAGGAGCCTTCAGATCCACATCGATGGTTGCCGTTGATTCATAGATCGGCTTCAATCGCGCTGAAACCACAAGGGTAGCGAGTACACAGGCCACCACAAAGGCGATCATCTTCCAGAGATGCCGACGCAATATCCAAAGATAATGCGAGAGCGGAGCCGCGGATGATTCCGGTTCGAACTCCTGCGTCAAAGGAAGGGGTGAGTATGGCGCTGGAATAGGCCGATTGTGGGGCGTTTCCGTGGAATGTTCAACAGTCGGATGTGTTCTTTCGGACATAGACTCACAGGAAACAACCTAGCGATAAAGGTAGAGGATTTCGGCACTGATACCGACGCTGAGCATTGCCATCCGGTCAAGAGCGGTGAAGGCAGCTTTACGGCCGCTCGCCACCGGGATATACAAGATGTCATTCGCCATCAGTGGCACATCGGGCGACTTTCGATCCATGATCTTCTTCAACTCGACGGGGATCTCATTCCTTTGGCCATTGCCGTCTTGCGTTCGATAAATGTAGGCCGTGTGTTGCGAATATTGTTCCGTCCCCCCTGAGAGAGCCAGTACTTTCAGCACACTGCTTTCAATACCATCCGTAATGGGGAACACTCCAGGCTTATTGACGTTCCCTACGACATATATTCTCCCGGCCTGCGGAACACGAATTACTTCTCCGCCCTCTAATCTCAAGTTCAATGAAGCGTCCACTTCGTCGAACAGGCCATGTACGGGAATTCGTTGGACCAGAGATGAGGGATTTCCATCCGCAGTCACTTGCGGTTGACTTACAAGTATCTCCCCTCCAGCATTCTCGGTAAGTCCTCCAGCCTGTGAAATAGCGTCAAGCAGCGTCATAGTGCCTGTGGCCTGGAACGTCACCGGGTTCCTCACCGCTCCCACAACGTAAATAGGCCGGCTGCGATACTCGACGACGGATACGCTAACAATCGGGTCCACGAGGATCTGCTCTTTCACCAGAGCCACACGGATTACCTTTTCGAGATCGCCCGGATACAGTCCGGCAACGTGGATGTGCTGCTGAAGCATCGGTAAGCGAATCTCTCCATCTGATTCCACACGGACAGTGCGGGTCAGCTCTGGGGAGTCATATACCGTGATGCCAATCAAATCATCTTGGCCAAGCCGCTCGACGGGAAGATTCGAGGAGGAATTGAGGGATGTCGCCCCACCGCCTGCATGTGGAGGACTGGACGGCTGTTGTGCCGAAATTGAACTGGCCGCAAGAACCAGCACCAGCGCAGTTAGCATCTTCCCCTGTACGCCATTCCAAACGGTTCCCGGCACGGGAGCGTACCCGGCAAAGGCATCAACGCTCAAGCATGGTGCGAATACCTGCACCGTATTCAACTCTCCACTTCAGTCTTTGGGTCCGCAATTCGTTCTGCAAGCCCTTCAATCTTGCGATCAAGAGTGCTGATCTGGGCCCGGAACTCATCCTTCCAACTGCTCAGTGCATTCTCTCCGAGCGAGCCCTTTAGAAGGGTTTGCATGGCATTGCGCGTCAGGTCCGATAGGCTTCGTGCTCCCGTCACGACGCATAATTGTTGAAGAGAAACATACTCTTCTTCAGAGAGCCTGACGCTGACCATACGTGACCGAGGTTTGAATACTGTCATAATGGGCTTTTATTCTAACTAACAATGTTGCGAGTCCTATGGTGCGGCTTCTTACCGATTTCCGATTCATGGCAACAGACCGGGCAGCGAGGGATGGAACGAAATGTTGCGACGAGCAAGTGGCTGCTATCGTACCTTAGCGAGTTACAGACAGGCTTCGCCCCCGTCAGTCCCAAAGTGCTGGGTAGGTGACTGCCCGACAGATTGCGATGAGGATCTATTCTCTGCAAACCTAGATGCAGGCATCGGCAGAACAAGAAGAACAGTTAGACAAACATACTGAGCCGAATACTTTTCATGATCTGCTAAAGAGATGACGAAGCTCCTGAATAAGCAAGCATTTGTCGCCGCGAACCCTAGCGGCTCGCCGGGGTCGATGCTTGGGCAGCTACGAAGATTCCCGCGCCAAGCGCGGTGGCACCGCCCGCAGCCGCAGTGCCGATGAGAACGCCCTCTAGCACAGGCATTCCGATAGGGAGAATCTCACTTGCGCCCAAAACAACAATCACGTGCGTAGTTCCCGCTGCCGCTGCTGTCATGCCGATATTGGCCGTTCCTTTGATCTGTATGACCTTGCCAACAAACTTGTCGAGATTGGCTCCCTTAAGCTCATAGGTAACTCCAAGATCGGGCTTAGGCAGCACAAGATAATAACGGCCATCCACCTTGGTCAAGGTTCCAAAAAGAGTCATGGGAATCGCTCCCTTCCCCCAGGTCTGTGGCGCTCCGAAGGCAACAGCATTGCCAGGACGTACACTTGCCAGGTGAAGCCCCTGACTATCTGTTACTCGGAGTTCACCCGCAAGAGCGGAAACTTCTACCGTGTTAGCGGTACTTATTGAGACGACACCACGGGAATTCGCCCCACTCGCGGTCACTCGCAGGCCATTCGCTTCGACCAGAAAGGAAGTGGAACCCGCCCATTCGCTCGATCCCCGCTGGAGTACGAGCCTGTCACGATGCAGGGTGCCGCGTGCGCTGGTAGAAAGCTTGACATCCACACCCTTGTTCAGGCGTAGTGCTACCGAAGCCTGTCCTGCTTCGACCATTGTCCCATCGAAGAGTGTGGCGTCACCTCGAACAATGTAACCATCCACACGCATATCTCCCCGGGCACTAGCTGTGCCAATCACTGTCGGTCCAGCTTCCGCATGAACGAGCGTGCAACACAATATTGCAGCTACCAGCAGTTTCTTGGCCAAAGCAGACCTTCCCATTGCACTCTAGATCGGCATCGCCGCGCTACGATAGTCATTAGACTCTCCCCTGCAGAAAATAAGATGTATAGAATTGCTCACATGAACTACCGATGTATGACCAGCGTAATCGCAGCTATAGATGTCACACATTTGTCATACAGACGAGCACAAGGCCACTCCACTTCAGATGAGATATAGCTAGAACACTTTGCACTCATATCTCAGCCCCAGCCATCCACCTGTCGCCGGCAAGGGCTCTGTAATTTTGTAGCAATATGAATTTTTTAAATTGCCCACAACCTCTGCTTAGGTTACATTCGAACGTATTACGGTTTCAGTCAGATGAGTTACCATGCCCTCTCCTGTCCTAATTCGATCGATAACCTTGCGCACAGCTATCGCAGTCGCTTGTCTGCTGGGAATCTGGAACTCGCTGTCACTGGCACGTGCAGATTTTCTGTTCCGGCAGGACACGGCTAAGTCGGTTCAATCGGCCATCAATCTGGAACCGGACGCCTCAGTCTACTCTATGCGTCTGGCGCAGTTGGACGAAAGCCACGCTCAGCAGTTGCTGGAAACTGCGTTGCGCCTCAACCAATACAACGCTCAAGCCGGCATCGAACTTGCGCTACGATATGAGGCCGCAGGCGACTACAGCCACGCGGAGAAGCTTCTGCTCCAAGCCTTTGCAGTGGATCGCACTTATATGCCCCGTTGGAGTCTGGCTAACTTCTATCTGCGCCAGGACAATCTACCCGAATTCTGGACATGGGCTCACAGGGCCGCGGAAATGCCAGCGGATGATATGGGGGCGTTGTTCGAATTATGCTGGAAAGTATCGCCTCATCCTGAGCAGATTGCTGGGACCATCCTTCCGGACAACCCCGAAGTCATCCGCCAATATCTTTGGTTCTTGCTGGGGAAAGATCAACTGCGAGCAGCTATCGGTACCGCTTCGAGATTGATTCGGGAGGGCAAACCATATACTGATCGCCCGCTGCTGTTCTCCGTAGTGAACCGGCTGGTTGCTGCCAATGACGCGACCGCATCCCATGCGTTGTGGCGAGAACTAATCCAGAAGCATTGGATCGTTGCTGAGACTACGGTTCCTAATAACGCTAATTTCGCGCGTGATCCTCTGCCTGTCAGCTTCGACTGGATGCTTCCATCCTATCCTGGCCTGTACTCCAGGCCAGGACCATCCGGTCTTGAAATTGAATTCAGCGGAGTTGAACCCGAAAACTCCACCATTGCAGAGCAAACCCTCATGCTAATGCCGGGCAACTATACGATGGGCTGCTCCTACCGCACCGCCAACATTCCCCCAGGTACGGGAATTCACTGGGAAGTTATAGATATAAAATCGAATACCACCCTCGCAGAATCTCCCGACCTTTCAAGCGACGCCTTGACACACACCGGACTGGAATTCTCTGTTGGACAAGACTCTTCCCTTCTACGTCTTCGTCTCATCTATCGACGCTCTCTCGGAACACCTAGAATCTCAGGCACGCTCGTAATACCATCTACCGTAATCGAACCTCGCCGATCAATATGACATGTCCAAGTTGTAGAAGTCTCGATATTCGGATGTCCCAACAACCTCGCTGGAGCGATGCCTTCCAACGCATTCGTGGCCAGCAGCCGTATCGCTGTCGCAAATGCAGGCTTCGCTTTTATGCTCCCGATCTTTCTGATTTGAACGTAAGTCCGGTAGCTCAGCCACATTCTGTCCATCGAAGCGCGTTGCACACGAGGGCGCGAAATCGAAGACGCACTGTTCGCAGGCTAATTACGATCGCAATCTTTACGTTGATGTTCGCAATATTCTGGTTTTACCTTCGGTACATCACGGCAGACCGAACGCCCGCAGATAATTCAGGTGTGCTCTGGCCGCTCTCCACGATCGGTCTGGTAGAGAGCAGTTGATGCAACATTGCACAAAACACCATGGATCAGAACAGCTTGGAAGATGAGAAGCGCCCTCTTGCCAGGGCAATTACCTGGAGGTAGCTATGAATGACGAGCCGTGGCATGTTTTGCATGTGATTGTGAATCATGAGAATCGAGTCGCACAGCACCTTGTCGGACGATCCTTAGAGCACTATCTTCCGCTTTACCTGGAGCGTTCGAAATGGACCGATCGAACAGTAACGCTGGAACGCCCCCTTTTTCCGGGATATGTCTTCGTTCGCTTTCCGCTCGGATCCAGGCTTGTTGTTCTCTCAACGCCTGGTGTGCTGAAGATACTGGGCGATGGAGGTATAGATACGGTCGGTTCCGCGGAGATCAACAGGATCCGAGAATCGCTGGCAAGCGGCTGTATCCTCAGACCTCATCACCAGGTTCCCATGGGAACGCGCGTACGAATCCGTCGCGGCATCTTCGCTGATATGGAAGGGGTTGTAACCGAGTTACGTCGCACTTGTACCGTGGTCATCGCTCTTTCCGCTGCCGAGCGGTGCTTTTCGCTGGAGACAGATATTGATGACGTGGAAGTTCTGAGCAAGACTATTACGCATGTCGGGAGACAGCCCATTCTAACTTCCTAGACACACATTCAGTTAGCACGAGTACGCTGGATTTATCCCGCTGTGAATCGCCGATGAAAACGTACCTTGAGCAACTCTCTATGCGGAGCGGTCAGATTCCGAACACTCTAGAATAAGTTTCATTGCGAATCTCATTGATGTATGAACCCTGTAGCCGCACCGACGGTGTGAGCCACCACACCGGCCACTGGCGGAATCCACCACAGCCTCGATTTGCGCTTTTTCAACCAGTAGCTTAAGCCTGAACTATAGGTCACCAACCCAGCACCGATGGCGAATTGTCCTGCATGCGAGGAGGGCATCAATGGATTCCCTTCCTGGCAGTGATGATTTGCGATGCAGCGCTGTGTCATTTCCACGTCGAAGGTCATTATTCCCATATGCAAAGAATTGAGCATGACGAACTTCGCATCGATAGTTTTGTCGAGTCGCACCGGCGTGAGGTTTGCCGCCGAAGCCACAGGCGAAACACTCAAGGAAAAGCAGCAGGGCAACTCCGCCACAACCGGCTTCAGCCCCGCTTGCAACCGCGGAGCATCTGGGAGAGGCGCAGATGGGATTGAAGTCTCTTGCGCAAAACAGGTGCATGCTGCCATAGCTAGAACGAGGCCAAGCGCCGTGCTTTGCATCCTGTTCATCGCACTCCGGATACCTGATTGAGTTGCTGGAGTTATCGGCTGAAGAGGAAATAGGTTGAGGCGCAATGGAATTCCACCATGAACAACAATTCGATGGCCAGTCATGCACTTGAAGATTCGCTACGCATGGGACCACGCTTCTCCCGTGGCTCAGCGAAAGAAGTCTGGTTGGAGAACCCCAAAGCGAGAGATTTCTCTGGGCCTTCTGCAGATTAGTTTGCTAACTGAGTCACCAAGAAGCATAGAATGGACGCGTTGACATCCACAGATATCCACGCGAGTGCCGGGGCTGACAGCCCAGCCAATGCAGGGCTCCGACGACCTACGCCGGTAGTTGTAGGCGCGTTGCTGTTTCTGCTGCTCGTCTTTACCACTGTTACGGTCTTCGTCCGTGAAGCCTGGGCGCCTCAGTGCTTTCAGATTGGCATCTATGCACTCCTTGCTGCTTGCCTTCTGCTCGGCATGCGCAGGAGAACGGAGCACGTGGCTCGCGGCATCGCACCGTGGTTGGTTTATCTGATTCCCCTCTGGGGAGTTGGCCAGATCCTTGCGCACACCACCGCCTCCAGCTTCGAGACACGCGAAGCTGTCCTTAGATGGGGAGCTCTTGCCGGTGTATTTTTTCTGAGCCAGATCGTCAGTTGTTCCGGGGCGGCACGGCGTAACTTCCTGAGCGCCTTCCTGGTTTTCGCGACAGCGATGGCTGTGCTCTGTGTGACTCAACTCTTCACGTCGAATGGGCTGGTACTGTGGATATTCTCTAGCGGCTATCCTGACGTCTACGCAACATTTCAGAATCAAAATAACTACGCGCAATTCGTCGAGTTGGCGCTACCGATCGCCCTCTGGCGGGCTCTCAGTGAAGGCTGGCGATCCTGGGGCTACGCCTTGGCCGGCGGAGTCCTCTATGCATCCGCGATTGCCTCGGCTTCGCGTGCTGGAGCTGCAATCTGCACAGCAGAGCTACTGGTGATGCTAGTGATCGGACTGGTGAGACTGCGCAACCCAAAGACAGGCCTTCCCAGCCGCTCCACTACCGCGATCTTGGTTATGGTTCCGATCCTGGCGGCGGTTTTCACTTTCGCGGTTGGATGGCAGCGCGTCTGGCAGCGCCTTGAGGGGCATGATCCTTTTTCAGGACGCCGGGAGTTCCTGATGGCAGCCGTGGATATGGCGAAACATCGGCCTCTAACGGGTTACGGTCTAGGAACATTTCCTGAAGTTTACCAGCAACATGCGGTAAAGGATTTCCCCTTTTATGCCAATCATGCACACAACGACTGGGCAGAGTTTGCTGCTGACGGAGGGATTCCCTTCCTGCTGCTGGTCTTGATTCCTTGCGCAATAGCCATTCCCGCAGCCGTCCGCCATCCCTGGGGATTAGGCCTGCTTGCAGTGATGTTGCACGCATGCGTGGACTACCCTTTTCCACGCCCCGCGGTTTCGGGCTGGATATTCGCACTGCTCGGGGCCTTGTACATGGCACGAATGTCAGACAAACATCTGCCAAGGCCTCCAAAGAGGCAGTCTGACTCTTTAACATAACTCGTCTCATCAAAGAGACGAGTTATGCTCACTAAGCAAGTGGGGATGAGAGCCGTGACGTCCGTGACATTACGGAGCGTAAGAGACTCGAAGATACGCTCGCTACGCAGGCTTTGGATCGCGAATTCTGTAGATCTAGACAGTCGCCAATTTATCTGTTGAATGCAACCGGCACCGGGCCCCCATTTGCGAGCCGGACTCCCATCTCGAAAGCTCGTTGGCAGTCCTGCGGAAAATATTCCTTCCGGCGTGCTGCCTTTTTCTCAGGATCGAAGTACTCCTGATCGACCTTCGAATAGTCCTCGAACTGATAGGTATCGAAGCAGAGCAGCGATTCTGCACTCCCGAAAACTTTACTCAAAAACATCTCATTGACTGCAATATTTCTGTCGCCACCGATCTCCTTCAATTCCTTGTCCGTTGTATTCATCGTGTAGATGAAGCCGGTGCGAATCTTTCTGGGAAAGAGCGTTGGTGCTGGATCATTTGCTTTCGCGTAGCGATAAAACGCAAAGACCAAACGCTCCAAAAGAGATTTCATCTCGCCCGAGACAGACCAGAGGTAGATGGGCGAACCCAGGATGATGGCGTCAACCTCTTCCACTTCTCTGAGGAATGGCGTCAGATCGTCTTTTACAGCACACCTTCCATAACTTGGACCGCCCTTCACTTTGCATCCAAAGCAGCTTCTGCAGCCCTTGAAATCAAGATCGTACAGGTGGACCAGTTTTGTAGAAGCTCCTTTTGAGGCGGCCCCTTCAAGTGCTTTGTCGAGTAGTGTAGCCGTATTCCACTTCTTTCGTGGACTGCCGTTAAACGCGATCACTTTCATCAATCCCCCCAATCTCCGACCGTTAAAACTATGCTCTGACGCCGCGTATGGACAAACGCGATCACGACGAAAATGTCTTACGCCGCACCCTGATTTCCAAGTGCTTCCCCAAGCCGGTCCTATATCAATTGCGTCAGCACGTCCCGCTGGTACGGCAGCAATTCATGGATCGCCCCTCGCTGAATCACGCCCGGCCAGGAAGGATTCACGATCAACGACCGCCCGATGGCCACCAGGTCGAACTCTTCGCGATTCAGACGTTCCAGCAGTTCATCGATGCCGGTTACCGCGGCGGTCTCCGCACTGCGAAACGTGTGTGTGAATTCCTCATTCAGTGTGATCGAGCCTACCGTGATGGTGGGCTTGCCGGTCAGTTTCTTGGTCCACCCTGCCAGATTCAGCGAACTGCCCTCAAACTCCGGCTCCCAGAAGCGGCGCTGCGAGCAATGGAAAAGATCCACGCCTGCAGCAGACAGAGGAGCAAGAAAACTCTCCAACTCGGCGGGACTCTGTGCCAACTTTGCGTTATAGTCCTGCAGTTTCCACTGCGAAAAGCGCAGGCAGACGGGAAACTCCGGGCTCACCCGGCTACGGACTTCACGGATCACTTCCACCGCGAAACGGGTCCGAGCGGCCAAGTCGCCTCCATAGCCATCGGTGCGCTGGTTGGTTCCATTCCAAAAGAACTGGTCCAGAAGATAGCCGTGCGCACCGTGAATCTCCACTCCATCGAATCCCAAATGCTGCGCCGAACGTGCGGCCTCACCAAAAGCGCGGACCACTGCGTCGATGTCCTGCTGCGTCATCGGCTCGGCAATCTTCTCACCCGGTTTGGCAAGTCCTGACGGACCCATCGCGCCAGGGCGGAAGCTTCCATCTGGAGCCGATGTCAAACCAACGTGCCAGATTTGGGGAAAGATTTTGCCGCCAACCCGATGGACTTCCTCAACCACGCGCTTCCATCCGGCCAGGGATTCCTCGCCGTAGAAGCGCGGCACATCGGGATAGAAGCCCGCAGCCGGATGCGGAACGTAGGTGCCTTCCGTAATGATCAATCCCACTCCGCCCTCGGCGCGGCGGCGATAGTACGCCGCCACTTCCGGTCCAGGAATGCCTCGGGGCGACTTGGCGCGCGTCATAGGTGCCATCACAATCCGGTTCGATAAGGCCAGATCCCTGACGCGAAATGGCCTGAATAAAGGCACAGTGCTGCTTCCGGTGAGATTGCTCATGCCAGTCAGATGCCCTGGCCTTGGCTAAAGTCGCAGGCTGTATCACCACTTCTTACATCGATATGACGCACATCACAATTCCGCTGCGCGCAGCCTGAGCGCATTCGCAATGACCGAAACGGAACTGAAGCTCATGGCAGCCGCGGCGATCATCGGGTTCAGGAGCAGGCCGAACGCCGGAAAGAGCACCCCTGCGGCAAGTGGCACGCCGACTACGTTGTAGATGAAGGCAAAGAACAGGTTTTGGCGAATATTGCGCATGGTCACCAGACTGAGATGACGCGCGCGCAGAATCGCCCGCAGATCGCCTTTAAGCAACGTGATGGCGCCGGCTTCCATTGCCACGTCGGTGCCGGTTCCCATAGCGATGCCAACGTTGGCCTGTGCAAGCGCCGGTGCATCGTTCACGCCGTCCCCTGCCATCGCGACAATGGCGCCTTGCTGCTGATGCGCCTTGACGACTTCAGCCTTTTTTTCGGGGAGCACGTCGGCCTCGAATGCGATGCCGAGTTTGCTCGCCACTGCCTGGGCCGTCGTCGCATTGTCTCCGGTGACCATGATGATCTTCAGGCCGGCTGCTTTCAATTCGCGGATCGCCTCCGGCGTTGACTCCTTGATCGGATCGGAGACGGCCACGAGACCCGCTGCCTTGCCATCCACAGCGACAAGCATCACCGTCTGCCCTTCTTTCCGCAGAGCGTCAGCCTGCTTGAGTAGCGGCGCAGGGTCGATCGACAAGGTGCGAAACATCTCGGCATTTCCAACCGCAATCTGTTTGCCAGCGACCGTTCCCGTCACGCCTTTGCCGGTCACGGAGTTGAAGTCCGCCGTGTCAGCCAGAGAAAGGTTGGCTGCTTCAGCGCCTTTTACGATGGCCGCGGCCAAAGGATGCTCGCTGGCACGCTCAAGGCTGGCCACAAGGCGCAACAGTTCGGATTCACTGACACCGGGTTGCGCAAGGATGGAACTCAGTGTCGGCTTGCCTTCCGTCAGCGTTCCGGTTTTATCGAGGATGAGCGTGTCGACCTTGCCGAAGGACTCCAGAGCCTCTGCATTGCGAATCAGGATGCCGGCCCGTGCACCGCGTCCTGTTCCAACCATGATGGCCATCGGCGTAGCGAGTCCCAACGCGCATGGACAGGCTACGATCAGAACAGCAACCGCATTGACTAATGCATGCGCAAAGCGCGGCTGTGGTCCGACAAGATACCAGACGGCAAAAGTAATGATTGCGGAAACAATCACGGCAGGGACGAAGTACGACGAAACGCGGTCCACAAGCCGTTGAATGGGTGCGCGCGACCGCTGCGCTTCGCTCACCATTTTCACGATCTGCGCCAGAAGAGTGTCCGCGCCGATGCGTTCCGCACGCATCACAAATCCACCCGTCCCATTGACGGTTCCGGCGGTGACCTTTGCCGTCGCGTCCTTTTCAATCGGGATCGGCTCGCCGGTAATCATCGATTCGTCGACGGAGCTGTGCCCTTCCAACACAATGCCATCGACCGGAATCTTTTCCCCGGGGCGTACACGAAGTCGGTCGTTGACCTGTACCTGTTCGAGCGGCACATCCGTCTCCTGGCCGTGTTCATCGAGCCGCCGCGCAGTCTTCGGAGCCAGGCCAAGCAACGCACGAATGGCACTGCTCGTCTGGCTGCGCGCTCGAAGCTCCATCACCTGGCCGAGCAGAACGAGCGCGGTAATGACCACCGCCGGCTCAAAGTAAAGATCGACCTGCCCACCCTCACCGCGAAACGATGCGGGGAACATTTGCGGCACGAGTGTAGCGATAACGCTGTAAACATAGGCTGTGCCGGTCCCGAGAGCGATCAAGGTGAACATATTGAGGCTGCGGTGCACGAGCGACTGCCAGCCTCGGACAAAGAACGGCCATCCGCACCACAGAACAGCCGGAGTCGCCAGCGCGAACTCGACCCATGCCCACATTCTTGCCGATAGCCAGTGTTGAAGCGGCATGGACGGCAGAAGCTCGGAGATCATCAGCGCGAGCAACGGAAGCGCAAGCACAACACTGATCCAGAGCCGCCTCGTCATATCGGCCAATTCCGGATTGCTCTCCTCGGCAGTAACTTGCCGTGGTTCCAGCGCCATCCCGCAGATGGGGCAGTTGCCCGGTTCGGAACGAATAATCTCCGGGTGCATCGGGCAGGTGTACTCGGTACGCATCGTAGGTGCCGTCACAGTTGCCGGCTCAAGAGCCATGCCACACTTGGAGCAACTGCCCGGCCCCATCTGCCGGACCTCCGGGTGCATCGGGCAGACATATTCGGTTTGCTGTTCCGCCTTCGACGATGGAGCGGCAATGAAAGATACCTTCGCGCGAAGGTATTTCTCCGGATCGGTGCGGAACTTTGTCGCGCAGCTCTGGCTGCAGAAATAGTGTGTGCTTCCCTCGTGCTCGACATGAGCGGCGGCTGTCGAAGGATCGACCGTCATGCCGCAGACCCGGTCTATGGTGGTGGTTTGAGATGTCTTGTCACAGCAGCACATTGTTGCCTCCTGTTTCTTTCAATGCTGCTGACGCATGAGGCGGCGCGATCTTACACTTGACTGCGGCGGCATGTGCAATCCAGGCATTGATGCTCCGCGCAGGCACCGCAAACCGTCGTCAACTGGCGCGCAATCGCCTTCCGTGCCCTATGGAGGCGTACTGAGGCATTATTTGCGGAAATCCGCTCTGTCTGGGCAAAGTCTTCGACGGATTTGCCGCCCAGGTCAACCTGTTCGATGGCCGAGCGATACTCGTCTTTGAGGTTATGGACTACGTCGCCGATACATGCGCAGACCGTCTGCGCAAGTTCCGGCTCGTAACTGGCAGGAGCCTCGCTTGCAAATCCCTCATGCGCCCGTGCGCGGGCCGCACCTCTACGGTAGTGGTCTACAATCGCATTGCGCAGGATCCGATAGAACCACGCCACCGCGCTTTCGTCGTCCCGAATCTCCGCGCCATGTTCCATGGCCTTCAAATAAGCTGACTGAAGAATGTCTTCCGCAGTGGCCGCATCTTCCACCCGCATCCGCAGAAAACTCAGGAATTTGCTCTGATGCGCGACCACGCGATCCAAGGGAAATTGCCGCAGACCCGGGTCCAGATTGCTTTCTGCTTGACTCATCTTCATCCTCGACACTCGCGGCAACGGGTTCCGGTCGCTGGCGCCCTCGCTTCCAAAGACGACGGCTTGGCAGGTGCTGGTATCCACCGCTGGTTTAAAGATGTCCGACCGCGCATGATGACCCACAACATCCAGATCATACTTGCAATTCACAATCATGCGTCGGCCCAGATCCGCAAACCGAATTGTTTCGCCATCAAAATTTGACTCTGCCAGCACGCTTCCCATTAGAGCATTTCTCGTGAAGGTATAGAGTCTCGGATGCTCCACCCTCACCGCGTTTTTGAGGGTGGGATACAAAACTCCCTCTACAGCAATAGGAGAACTGCTCTAGCTTGCGATGTTTGCCGAGTAGCCTGCCTTCCGACGAATAAGTTACTGCCGTACAATAAGACTAACGGCCACCAAAAGGCACTATTATAAGTAGCAACATGCCTGACTCATCAAAGCGAGACAGAATATGCAGTAGCTTATAGATAAATATTGGCTTAAATCCCCATCATGTAACTCGTGTAAATAGCGGATTTCCCCAGGAACCCACAGCTCGCGTGATTCGATGCGTCAACTATATTGCTACCATAATTCACACCAACCAATATGCAGATTTTGGGGAGCAGGTCAGACGGGAACTGCGGTCCATTAGGTCGCTGCTCCCGCTTCACGGTAACGGCCTACCCACTTGGCCGTCGTCTTTCGTGCTCACGTTGAAGCAGACCACGGCCTGTTTCTTCTAAAGGAACCATCCTGGCTAGTTCCTCTCGCACGATTACGGTAGTTCGGCATTCTGGTGGTAGTCCATCTGATCTCCTGGAGTGCAGAGTCTTCGCAAATCCAGCTTCCCAGTTCTCGATCAGATGGACAACCTGTTGAAACCCCACAGCTAAGGACAAAAATAAAACGCCGCGAGGGTAGCTATTAGTCGTAGTATTCAAGCCCGAGATGCGTAATCAGTCCCTCGCCCTTGATGTGGCGGAGCGTGTTCTTGAGCTTCATCAACTGGATGAAGAGATCGTGCTCCGGGTAGAGCCCCTCGGCGGTCTGCGGCGACTTGAGATAGAAGCTCAGCCACTCCTGAATGCCGATCGAAGCAAGCGAAGGCGTGCGCTTCGCTAGATCGAGAAAGAGCACGAGATCGAGCGCAATCGGCGCGGCCAGAATCGAATCGCGGCAGAGGAAGTTCACCTTTACCTGCATCGGATAGCCCAGCCAGCCATAGATGTCGATGTTGTCCCACGCCTCTTTGTCATCGCCGCGCGGCGGGTAGTACTCGATGCGAATCTTGTGGTAGAGGTCCTTGTAGAGATCGGGGTAAAGCTCGGGCTGGAAGATATATTCCAGCGAGCCGAGCTTCGATTCTTCCTTCGTCTTGAAGCTCTGCGGCTCGTCCAGTACCTCGCCGTCGCGGTTGCCCAGAATGTTTGTCGAGAACCATCCCTTGACGCCCAGCAGGCGCGCCTTGAAGGCCGGCGCGAGAACGGTCTTCATGAAGGTCTGGCCGGTCTTGAAGTCCTTGCCGCAGATCGGCGCCGCGTTCTTCTTCGAAAGCTCGATCAGCGCCGGCACATCCACCGTGAGGTTCGGAGCGCCGTTGGCAAAGGGCACTCCCTCGCTCAGCGCCGCGTAGGCGTAAATCTGCGAAGGCGCAATGCCGATGTCGCTGTCTTCGAGTCCCTTCTCGAATGCCTCGATCGTCTGGTGCACAGGCGTCTGTTCGAGGAAGATTTCCGTCGAGCCGGCCCAGATGATTACCACGCGGTCAACTGTCTTCTTGAAGGCGCGAATGTCCTCGATGACCTGGTTCGCCAGATCACGCTTGTTCTTGCCCTTCTTGACGTGCGTGCCGTGCAGCCGCTTCACGTAATACTGGTCAAAAACCGCGGGCAGCGGCTTGATGGTTTCCAGATACGGCTTCAACTCGCGGAGCAGGTCCTTATCCAGCACCGCCGCGTGCGCTGCGGCCTCGTAGACGTTGTCCTCGAAGATGTCCCAGCCGGTAAAGACCACGTCGTTCAGGTCGGCCAGCGGCACGAAGTCCTTAATCAGCGGCGAGGTGTTGTCTGTGCGCTTGCCCAGCCGGATCGTGCCCATCTGTGTCAGCGATCCGATCGGCTTCGCAATCCCGCGGCGCACTGCCTCCACGCCTGCAATCATCGTGGTGGCAACGGCGCCCAGGCCGACCACCATTACTCCCAGCTTGCCCTTCGCGGGCGCAATTCCCTGTTCCTTGCTCGACATTGTTACTCCCTGTCCTTCCTTCCGGCGTCGCGCGCGCGCTACGCCCTTGCTTGCCAACTTGGCTTTGCCAATTTGTTCTGGCAATCTGTCTTGACCAAACGGATTAGTTTATCGCGTCAGGCCTGTTTTCCTTGCGGGCGCGCTGTATGTGCGTCCAGACGAACCACACCAGGGCGACCAGAATCAGCACAATAATCGCGGTGTGAAAGCGGTGAAACAGCTCGTGAAACTTCGAGTGCGGGTCGTCCCAACTCTCACCCAGCCTCATGCCGGCATAGGCGAGCGCAAGGCACCACGGCCACGAGCCCACAAATGTATAGATGTGAAACTTTGTCTGCGGCATCCGCGCAATTCCCGCCGGAAACGCGATGAAGGTTCGCACCACGGGCAGCATGCGGCCGAGCAGCACCGTAATCGCACCATATTGGGTGAAGAAGTGCGTCATGCGGTCGAGATCGTGCCGGCTCATCAGCACCCAACGCCCATAGCGCTCCACCAGCGGCCGGCCGCCCTTGGCGCCAATCCAGTAAGCGACGAGCGAGCCGAGGTTGCAGCCAATCGCGCCCGCCGTTGCCGTCCAGAAGAGATTCAGGTGCTTGAGATAGACCAGGTAGCCCGCAAACGGCATGATGATTTCCGAAGGCAGAGGAATGCACGCCGATTCAATTCCCATCAGCGCCGCAATTCCGACATACCCGCCGGCATCAATCACACTGGTAACGAAGTGCACCAGGAAGGCAACAATTCTCTCGCTCATGCGTGATCTTCAGTATAAATCCCGCGCCGGGATGACGGGGGCCACATGTCACCGCAGCGACACCTCCCCTTTGTTACGATAAACAGTTACCCATCAACTCAGCGAGGTGCGTTTTGTCCGAATTCCCCCCGGTTCCGCTTACCCTTGAAGGCTCCAGCGTCCTGCACCAGTTTTTCCGCTTCGACTGGAAGGCCCTTCGGGCCGTTAACTCTTTGGACGAGCGCAAAGAGATAACTGAGGAATTCACGAAGGTCTTTGCCGGATTCGAGAAAGCCGCCGACGGCAAGTCGCAGTCTGCAATTTTTTCGCAGCTCGGCCACAAAGGCGACCTCATCTTTATTCATTTCCGTGACTCGCTCGAAGCGCTCAACCAGGTCGAACTCACCTTGGCGCAGACGCGCCTGCATGATTTTCTCGTTCCCACGCACTCGTATGTTTCGGTCGTTGAGCTGGGGCTCTACGAATCAACGCGTAAGACCTACGAGGCCGCCGCGGCCAAGGGGCTCACGCAGCACTCGCCGGAGTGGAACGCCGAAATTGCCGCCTCGCTGGAGCGCGGCGCAGCAGCGATGACTCCGCGCCTCTTTCCATCAGTCCCCGATGCGAAATACCTCTGCTTCTATCCCATGGACCGCAAGCGAGACGAGCAGAAGAACTGGTACATGGTGCCCTTCACCGACCGCCAGCGCATGATGCACGACCACGGCATGATCGGCCGCCGCTACGCCGAGCAGGTTCGCCAGATCATCACCGGCTCGATTGGAATGGACGACTGGGAGTGGGGCGTAACGCTCTTTGCCGAAGACCCCGTCGTATTCAAAAAACTCATCTACGAGATGCGCTTCGACGAAGTCAGCGCGGAATACGCGCTGTTTGGGCAGTTCTTCATCGGCTTGCGGCTGCAACTCGATAAAGTCAGCGGTTGGCTCGAAGGTAAGTTATAAAAGCCGAGTGCCCCAGGTTCGGATTCTCGGACCTGGGATAACATGAACCTCAATGCCTGAACCAAATGTTCCCGCAGTCATCAAGCCGCATCGAGAATGAGCCGCTTGCCCAGCGCGCGCAGAGCCTCATCAATCCGGTCAATCTTGGTGGCATGTTTCAGGTCAGTAAGCCGGTTCACTTCCTGCTTCGTGGTGCCGATGCGACGGGCAAGATCGATGGGACGGACCTTCTGGCGCAGCATTTCGTTCAGCAGCAGAACCTTCGCCATCACGCTCACGGGCAACTCCACCACAGCCTGGCCGCGCTTGGGCTGCGAAGGCATCGGTACCGGGCGCTGGTCTTCAAAATAGAAGTCCATCGCCAATTCCAGCACTTCCTTTGCCATCTCCAAAGCGTGTGCGCGGTTGTTGCCGTACGTAATCGCCTCCGGGATGTCGGGAAAGGTGACAACAAGATACTTTCCGTCTTTACGCAGATTTGCGGGATACCCCTGCATGGCTTTACTCCTTATCCTTGAGGCCAAGTTGCTTCTTGATGTCCTGCACCAGACTTCTTGGCAAGTCCTTACCGTGCGTCGGAAGAAAGGACTGTTTACCATTGAAATAAAGTTTCAGGTGGGCCCCGGTTTGAGTCCCGAAAATCACGCCTTGTTTCGCCAGCCATCGCCTGAATTCGGAACTTTTCACACCTCAAGAGTACACATTTTTGCTTACTATGACAATCCTGTTCTGTGCGTTAGCATGAAAGCCATGCCTGCCAGTAAGAAATCTGCTCCGAAAAAAGCTCCGGCCCGCGGCGACCTTGCGCCGGAGCGCATTGCCGCGATTCTCAAGGGCCTCGACGAAGCTTATCCCGAAGCCCTCTGCGCGCTTGACCACAAGTCTCCATGGGAGTTGCTCGTCGCAACGATTCTTTCGGCGCAGTGTACGGATGTACGGGTCAACATGGTAACGCCTGCTCTGTTCAAGCGCTTCCCTACTCCCGCCGCGATGGCGAAGGCCACGCTGCCTGAGCTTGAGGCGTTGGTGCGGACGACAGGGTTTTATCACAACAAGGCAAAGTCGATTCAGGGCGCGGGAAAAACCATCACGGAGAAATTTGGCGGCAAGGTTCCGCAGACGCTGGCTGAACTGATCACCGTTCCCGGCGCGGCGCGTAAGACTGCCAACGTCGTCCTCGGCGTAAGCTTTGGCAAGGCCGAGGGTGTCGTTGTCGATACACACGTCTTTCGAATCTCGCGTCGTCTGGGTCTGGCCAAAGGCGACACTGCGCAAAAAGTCGAGCAGGAACTGATGCGCGTGCTGCCGCAGGATCGCTGGATCAGCTTTTCGCACCAGATCATTCATCACGGCCGCAAGGTCTGCATGGCGCGCAAACCCAAATGCCACGAGTGCAACCTGGAGCCACTTTGCCATGCCAAGGACAAGACATGGCAGTCGTGAGCAGGTCGAGCTGGTTTGGATTCTGCTGTGATGTTGTGAAGTAACAGGTTAGCCGCGCTACGCGCGTGTCAGCAAGTCAGCGACAGCCGCAATCAGACCGGGAATATCATGCGAATCGGCTTCGGCGGCAGGCTCCCATCCATGTTCGCATAGCGTTACGCTTGTGACCGGCCCTATGGAAACGGCGAGAACGGCTGTAAACGGGAATGCGATTCCGGCTCTGGCGGCGGCTTCGGCAAGATGCGTCACGCTGGATGAACTGGTAAAGATCGCCGCATCGATCTGCTGCGCAAGCGCCTCGCACAGCCGCTCCGGCGCTTCGGCAGGCAACACATTGCGATAGGCGTCAACGACATCGACTTCTGCTCCGGCCGCTCGCAGCGCGTCGGGAATCACATCGCGCGCCGTGCTGGCCCGTGCCAGCAGCACACGCTTGCCGGACCAGTTTAGGGACTGGCCGCCGGCAAGCCCTGCAACGAGGCTCTCGGCAACGTAATTCTTCGGGACAAAATCGACTGGCAACCCGGCTGTGCGAAGCGCTTCGGCCGTTGCTTCGCCCACGGCGGCAATCCGTGCGCTGGCGGAGAAGAGAAGATTCGAACTCCCGGCAACCCGCTCCACGACTGCGCGAACGGTGTTAGCGCTGGTGAAGATCAGCCAGTCGTAGTTCGCGATTTTGTGCAGCGCCGCATCGAGCGGAGCAAAGCTCTCCGGCGGACGGATTTCGAGAACCGGAACCTCGACCGACTCGACTCCCAGCTCTCGCAGCCCTTCGCTCAGCTTGCCGGCCTGATGCACGGCACGGGTGACGAGAATCCGACGGCCTCGAAGGCTGCGAGTCTCGTCCGGCAGCGTCACTGCGCGGCCCCGAATTGCTCTACTCCAAGCAGCTTCGCCGCGCCATTATCGATGAGCCGCTGCGCTGCCAACAACCCAAGCGCCGCAGGTTCTGCGCTCTCGTACGGCAGGCTCTCATAAACGCGGATGGCAGCACCGCTGGCCGGGTCGGCAACCACGCCGAAAATCTCTACCTGATAGCCGTCTGCCGCGAGCCGGCAATGCACGCCGATGGGAACCTGACAGCCACCGCCGAGAGCAGCCAGTGCGACGCGCTCGGCAGTAACGGCAAAGCGAGTCTCCGCATCGTCGAGGAAGGATAACGCGGCAATCGTTGCCTCGTCGCCGAGGCGCGTTTCGATTCCCAGGGAACCCTGCCCCGCTGCCGGGCAGAAATCTTTCGGGTCGAGACGCTGGCGGACCCAATCTGTGCGGCCCAGCCGGTCAAGGCCCGCGCCTGCGAGAAGAATCGCTTCCACCTGCCCCTCCGAGAGCTTGCGGAGCCGCGTGTCAACGTTGCCGCGGAACTCGATGGCTTCGAGATCGGGCCGAAGCGCTTTCAACTGCGCCCGCCGCCGCTGGCTGCTCGTTCCCACTCGCGCTTCGAGAGGCAAAGCGCTAAGGCTCTCGTATTTCTCCGAAACGAAGACATCGCGCGGGTCAGCGCGCTTTGGCGTCGCAGCCAGCGCAAAACCTTCCGGCAGCACCGTTGGCAGGTCTTTAAGCGAATGAACCGCGAGATCGACACGCCCCTCGGCCAGCGCCTCTTCGATCTCCTTGGTAAACATTCCCTTTGTAGTGCCGGATTCCGCCGCAACTTGTGCAAAGGTGATTCCCTGCAGGCGGTCGCCTGTAGTCTTGATAATTTCGATCTCGACCTCGTGATCCTGTGCGCGGAGCAGGCCCGCCACATGATTCGACTGCCAGAGCGCAAGCTGGGAACCGCGACTTCCGATGCGAAGCTTCATTGCCGAACCGCCACTTCCGGCCGGCTCTGCGACACGCTCGCCTTGTCAGCCTCAATCACAATCGCATTCGCATCACTCGTCGCCGGCCCATTTGCTTCCGTTATTGCAGGCAGCGAGTAGGTCTCGCAGATCGAATCCAGGCGCGCCGAATCATTCTCCCGCGCCGCCTGCTTGAGCGCCTGCATCGGCGGATGCAGAAACTTGTTCACAAGGCCGCGTGTCAGGGCTTCGATTGCCTCGGCCTGCTCGGGTGTGAGCGGGCCAAGCCGCGCCTGCGCCCGCTTCAGCTCCGCCTGGCGCAGCTCTTCCGCTTGTCTTTGCAACGCCACAATCGCCGGCGCGGCGGAAACCGTCCGCTGCCGCTCGTGGAAGCGCTCCACCTCGCGGGCAATCAGCGCCTCGGCGTCCTCGGCATGGCGGCCTCGCTCAGCCAGATGCGAAACGGCCACCTGCTGCAAGTCGTCGATATCGTAAACAAAGAGCCCTTCCAACTTGTTCACCGCCGGGTCCACGTCGCGCGGCACTGCAATATCGATAAAGAACATTGGCCGGTTGCGCCGCTTGTGCAGCAGCGCCTGCCCGTGTTCGCGGCGGAAGATGGGGTGCGGCGCGCCCGTGGAGGTGATGACAATATCGGCCTCTGCGGCGGCTTCATAAATCTGCTCGAAGGGAATGACGCGGCCGTGGAGGGGCTCGGCAATCCTGCGTGCCCGCTCGGCGGTGCGGTTGGTAACAAGCACCGTACCCGCGCCCTGCTGGACGAGATGCCGCGCGGCAAGCTCGCTCATTTTGCCCGCGCCGACGAGGAAGACTGTGCGCCCGTTGAGCGAGCCGAAGATGCGCCGCGCCAGTTCCACTGCGACAGAAGCAATCGAGACCGAGCTTGAGCCGATCTCCGTCTCGGTGCGAACTTTTTTGGCCGCCGCAAATACGCTTTGCAACAGATGTTCGAGTTGCCCGCCGACGGTTCCCGCCTCGCGCGCCACGGAAAAGGCTTCCTTTACCTGACCGAGAATCTGCGGCTCGCCAACAACCATGGAATCGAGGCTCGCAGCCACACGGAAGAGATGGCTCACGGCCTGCTTGCCCTGGTGCTCGTAAATATGCCCGTCCAGCGCGCCCGCTCCAAGCCTGAACTGCTCACACAGAAAGCCGCCCAAGTCTACATCCGCGCCGTCGCTCGCCGTAATCAGTTCCACGCGGTTGCAGGTGGAAACGATCATGGCCTCCGTCACGCCGGGCACGCCAGCCAGCGCACGCGTTACCTCGGCCAACTCGTCGCGGCCAATAGCGATGCGCTCGCGCAACTCGATAGGCGCGGTGCGGTGATTGACGCCAAAGACTTCCAGCATGGGTTCTCTGCTACCAGTTCCGTAACTCATGGCGCACCGTACCTGTGAACCGAGCTGAAGACATTCGCAACCAACACAGCCAGCATTACCAGCAGCACGGCTCCGGAAAGATAGGCAGCCTTGCGCCCGCGCAGGCCTGCCGTGGAGCGCACAAAGAGCAACAGCACGTAGACGGCCCACATTACGAAAGACGCAATCACCTTGGGATCGCGGAAGTAGCCCGCGCCAAGCACGGAGTCCTGCGCCAGCACCGAACCGATAATGAGCCCCACCGTCATGCACGGAAAGCCGAAGAGCAGCGTGGCGTGGGCGATGCGTTCGAGGCTGTCGAGCGGCGGCAGCCAGTCGAACGTCCGCGGGCCGGGACTCGATACTTTTGTCTTGATGCGCCGCTCCTGCACGAGATAGAGCACGGAGGCCAGGATGCTGAATCCCAGCGCGGCATAGGCGGCAAGCAGCGCCGAGATATGCGCCACCAGCCAGCTTACCCGCACGCCCGCCGACGGGAAGACATACTTCTCCGTTCCCAGGGCGGGGATGAAAACGATGAAAAACGTAACAGGCAGCGCGAAGATTCCAAATGAAAGCGCGCCATAAAGCCACCAGACAAGAAAGAACAGCGCGGCAACTAGCAGGCCGAGGAGCGATTCGGCCTCGCGTACGCCAACGGGCAGCCAGCGATGCGCGCCGGCCAGCATTTCTACGACGGAGACGAAATGGAAAAAGAAGGCCAATCCGGCCAGATGCACCGTGGTCTTGCGCCAGCGCTCACGGCCCCATAGTACGCCGGGAAAGACGGCAATCCCCGCCCCCGCGTACAGCGCCGCCGCCACTCTGAGCCAAAGCAAGTCCATTCCGCCGACCTCATCGGAGGTGATTCTTCAGTATAGTTTGCGCCAGATCGATTCCAGCTCGATTGGATCGATCTCCAACGGAATCGATTGCAAGATCGATTCCGCCTCGCCGCGCCACGGGGTTATCGACCTCCCATGTGGCGCATAACACTCTAAAAGATGCAGGATTTGGCTGAAAAGCTCCGTGTTTGGCGTCACAGTGTGCAGGCTGGTTCCCTTTCGGAACCCCTTGGCTGCTCCAGCCGCCGTACTCCAATGCCCCGCACGATAATCTTGTAGTCAATCGTGATACGAGAAGAGAGCCAATCGACGGTCGAGCCTTTCGCACTGACAAGCCCTGTCCTTGCCGAACCAGAGGCCGCGCCTGCCGCCGAACCGACAAAAGCGCCAACGACCAAATCCGCCGAGCTGACGCCGTTCATGCGCCAGTGGACGGCGGCAAAACAGGAAAATCCAGACGCCCTGCTCTTCTTCCGCATGGGCGATTTCTACGAGCTTTTCTACGACGACGCCGTTACCGCCAGCCGTGAGCTTCAGCTAACCCTCACCGCCCGCGACCGCGAGCGCCAGATGCCGATGTGCGGCGTGCCTTACCACTCCGTCGAGGGCTACCTGACGCGGCTGCTGCGCCGCGGCTTCCGCATTGCCATCTGCGACCAGATGGAAGACCCCAAGCTGACGAAAAAGATCGTGCGGCGTGAAGTGACGCGGGTTCTTTCGCCCGGCACCGCGCTCGACGCATCGCTCGCGCAGGAACAGAACAATTTTCTCGCGGCCTACTTTGAGGCCGGACCAAAAGACAAGAGCGTGGAAGCTCTCGCCGCCATCGCACTGCTCGATGTTTCCACCGGCGAGTTCCGCGTCTCCGAGTTCAGCGGCCCCGCGGCCCGCGCCCAGGCCGCGGACGCCATTCTCATCTCCGGCGCAAACGAAGTTCTGCTCCCGTCTGGCGCAGCGCCGCCCGCCGGCCTGGAACGCATCTCGGCGCTTACCCGCGTCGAAGACTGGGTTTTCACACGCGACTTCGCCCTGCCGCTCGTCGAGCGGCAGCTTCACGTGAAATCCCTTGACGGCTTCGG
>JAATFM010000280.1 GCA_015655195.1 Terriglobales bacterium | reverse complement strand
GGCACGGAACCGGACTTCTGGCTTCGGTTGCAGGCGCAATACGATCTCTGGAAAGCGTCCAAGAAAAAGCGCGCGAAGGTTAAGCCGTTGCCACTCAGCGCCGCTGCGTGATTTCAGTCTTTCGGCGCTGTGCGACGCGCGAATTTGAGGCGGCGCTGATCCCACTCTTCGCTTGAAAAGATGCGCGGTCCCACTTCGATCAGCCGCGGCATCATGTTGAAGACCGCAACGCGGCTCCAGGGGTGGCCGTCGCGCGTGCGAAAGCCACTCTCGTTGAGCGCGCTCACGATGCTGGCGTAGGAAAAATCCTGCGCCAGTAGGTCCATCATCAAAAGCAGAATCCGGTTCTCTCGCGGCTCGATTTCGAGTCGCTTGCAGTCGTCGGAGATACAGAGGCCATAGGGAATCTCCTCGCTGAAAGCGCCGGCCGCAAGGGCCTCCGAGTCGGGCAGCTCGCGCCGCCACTCGATGGAAACCATCTGCCATCCCGCCGCCATGCGCTGCTCGATGACCTGGGGGCTGAAGACCCCGGAAACCATATCGCGCATCCGCTCGAAGTACGCCATAGACACCTCCGCAAGCTGGTCCAACTCGCATGGAAACATGCAATTTGTTTGCCACTGCCGCGGATTCCGTAACTGTTTGTGTTGCAATCCTTCGCGAAGGAAGATTAGCGCGGGAATGTGGAGCGCAATGTCCGTTTCCGCAATCGCTGTCCGCTTTCGGACAAAGCGGACACTACTATTTCAACTCTGAAATTGCTACTCGCGCACCGAAATTGCCAGCGCCTTCATCTTGCGATACAGGTGACTGCGCTCCATGCCGAGCAACTCGGCGGCGCGGCTGATGTTGCCGCGCGCCTCTTCAATCTTCTTGAGAATGTAGTCGCGCTCGTAGGCGTCGCGCGCCTGCTGGAGCGTGGAGAAATCCTCCGCAGCGCGCGAACCAGCCTTGTGCGTGAGCGGCGGCAAATGCCGGCGCTCGATGCGCAGCACACGAGGATTCAGGATCAGCATTCGCTCGATGACGTTCTTCAGCTCGCGCACATTGCCGGGCCAGTGATACTGCCTCAATGCTTCCAGCGCCTCTTCGGTAATTTCCACGCGCGGTCTGCCGTACTGGCGACCGAACTCGCCGAGAAACTCGCGCACCAGCAGCGGAATGTCTTCCTTGCGCTCGCGCAGCGGAGGCACGAAGAACGGCACGACATTGAGGCGGTAAAAAAGATCTTCGCGGAAGTTGCCGCGGGCGATCTCCTCTTCGAGATTCTTGTTCGTGGAAGCGATCAGCCGCACATCGACGCGGATGGGCAGCGTGCCGCCGACGGGCGTAAAGGATTGATCGTCAAGCGCCGAGAGAACCTTGGCCTGCGTCTTGAGGCTCATGTCGCCGACTTCGTCCAGAAAGAGCGTTCCACTGTCGGCTCGTTCGAGCGTTCCGCGCTGCTCGGCTGGGCCGCCGGGCTGCGCGCCGTGGCGATAGCCGAACAACTCCGCCTCGATGTGTGCCTCGGGAATCGCGGCGCAGTTCAGCTCCAGAAAGACGCGGTCGCGGCGCAGGCTCTCGGCGTGAATCGAGCGCCCAATCAGCTCCTTGCCCGTGCCGCTCTCGCCGTAGATCAGCACGCGGCCGTTGGTGGGAGCCATGAGCCGAATCTGCTGGCGCAGCGCCTTGAGCGGCACGCTGTCACCGGTCAGAACCGAGCTGGCGCTGAACTGCCTCTTGAATTCGAGGTTCTCCGTGCGCAGCCTGCGCGCTTCAATCGCGTTCTTGAGCACAATCAGCGTGCGATCAATCGAGAGCGGCTTTTCGAGAAAGTCATACGCGCCGAGCTTGGTCGCTTTGACCGCCGTTTCAATCGTTCCGTGGCCGCTGATGATGACCGTCTCCGGACGAGCCTCATCGGGAAGGCGCCGTATCTCGGCGAGCACGTCGAGGCCGTCGCGATCCGGCAGCCAGATGTCGAGCAGAACCGCATCGTAAGGCGCGTCTTCGATCAACACCTTGGCCTCGGCAGCCGTGGCGGCGGAGGTAACAGCGTAGCCTTCTTCGCGGAGAATCTCTTCGAGCGACGAGCGAATCTCGGCCTCGTCGTCCACTACGAGAATGTGGTTCATCAGCGGACTTCCTTCACGTCTTCAGGCTCGGGCAAGGACGGCACGGGATACGGGTTGGGGGATTCGATAAGCGGAACGCGCAGAAGGAAGCGCGCACCCTTCGGCGCATTGCTCTCGGCGCGGATGGAGCCGCCGTGCTCCTGCGCGATCTTGGCGGCGATGGAAAGTCCCAGGCCGGTGCCGCGATGCTTCGTGGAGTAGAACGGCAGAAAGAGCCGCTCGCGTATCTCATCCGTGAGGCCGTGGCCGGTGTCGGCAACGGCGGCTTCCACGGCGGCGCCGTCCTCGCTGAGCGCGGTCGAGATGGTAAGCACGCGCAGCAGGCTGCCCTGCATGGCTTCGGCAGCGTTGTCGATCAGGTTGGCAAGCGCACGGCGAATCGCCGCCGGATCGGCAAAGACCGGCGGCAGGTCAGGCGCAAGATCGAGCCGCACCTCGGTGCCGTCGAGCTGCCCCGCGAAGAGCGCCAGCGCTTCCTCCACGATGCAGTTCATCTCGTAGGCGCGCGGCTGCGGCGCGGGGAACTGCGCCAGTGCGGAGAACTGATCCACCAGCGAGCGCAGCGTTCCCACGCAGCCCAGAATCACCTCGCTGCACTTGCGAATGATGTTCGCCGAGTCCGGCTGAATTCGACCGTCGCCTTCAGCCTGGCCGCGGTCGAGATGCCGCGCGATGCGCTCCGCCGAAAGCGCAATTGGCGTAAGCGGATTCTTGATCTCGTGCGCCACGCGCTGCGCCACTTCTTTCCATGCAAGCTGGCGCTGTGCACGCAGCAGCTCCGTTGTGTCTTCCACCACGAGAACGGTACCGGCCTGCCCGCTGCCAAGGTCGAGCCGCGCGCTCGTGAAAGCCAGGTGCACGACGTGTCCGCCTGCATGAAGCTCGATCTCCGTGGAAGCCGCGCCCATGCGCTGCCCGCGGCGAATCACTGCGGCAAGCTCGCCCGCGTATTCCGCCGGCAAAAGCGATTCGATCCTGCGGCCACGCAGTGAAGCCTCTTCGCTGGACTCGGTTCTG
>JAATFM010000021.1 GCA_015655195.1 Terriglobales bacterium | reverse complement strand
TGCCGGGCTGAATGCGCTGTGCAATGGACCGCTGGGGCGGAACAACAACGCCGCCGTGGTCTTTCACGTGAATTGCTTTCAGGGAGCCTTTGCGCAGGGCAACGAGGCCGCCATGCAGCGCGAGATGACATGGGCCAAGGGGCAGCCCGAGGAGGGGCTTCTGCTGCAGGAAGCGGCCATCGTGGCCCTCTATCGAGGCCAGTCGGCGCAGGCATGGAAGCTTTTTCGCGAGGCGAACGAGAGCGCGGCACAAAACAACATGCAGGAGGCAGCGGCCAGCGCAATTCTCAACATGGCCGGCTATCAGGCCGATATGGGCTTTCAGCAGCAGGCGCGGGTGGAGGCGGCCAAGGCGATTGACAGCACCTCCGGCAGCGCGATGCTGATGGGCTTTGCAGCCGTGCCGCTGGCGCGAAGCGGAGATTTGCAGAAGGCGCAGGAACTGATTGCAAGGGCCTCGGCGCTTGAGCCGCAGAATGCTCTCCTGAACCAGTCCGTGCTGGCCTCGGCGCGGGCCATGATGGCGCTCGAACGACATGAGCCGGCGGCGGCGATTGCAGCAATGGAGACATCGCGGCCATACGACTTTAACGACTTCATGTTTCTGGCGCCAGCCTATTACCGTGGCATCGCTTATCTCGAAAACAAACAACCGGCGCAGGCCATAGCCGAGTTCGACCGGCTGATCGCGCATCGGGCGCTGTTTCCCAGCTCGCCATATTTCCTGCTGGCAGAGTTGGAGCGCGGACGCGCCCTCCAGTTAAGCGGTGACATATCCGGAGCGCGGGCCAGCTACAAAAAGCTGGACGACGCCTGGAAGAATGCCGATGCGGATTTCCCGCCCCTCCGTGAGCTGCATGGATACGAACATCAGCTCGCAACGCGTCCATGATGGGGAGTCGCACCCCCAAAAATACTTCAACATTCCCCAGGTTCTGCTGGACAAGCCCGGAATGCAAGCAGGCCAGCCGAAGGGATCTCAGAAGAGAGTACCTTCGGCTGGCCTGTGTCAAGGCAATGCCGTTGTAGCGGCGCTGCGGTTACTGTTTCTGCGGAGCGGAGACCTGGAGGGTCAGCGTCTGCGTGTGACTGATGCTTCCGGAGGTGGCCGTAATGGTCAGCGTCGCGGAGCCGGCTGGCGTGCCGGGATCGCTATTGCTTGATCCGCCGCAGCCGGTCATCGCCATGGAGGCAAAGCCGAGCAGTGCAACCAATGCCAGCATCATGCCGGGAAGTTTGCGGCGGCGAGGCAGAATCCAGAAGACCAGACCAGCCAGGGCCAAGCCGCCGGCCGAAGTGTGCCAGAGCGCGGCCTGCGTCGTGCCGTTCTTGCCCGTCGTGCTGACTACAACGGTTACGGTGCCCGTCTGGCTGCCATTGAGCGTAAGCGAGCCGGGGTTGACGGTGCAGGTGGACTCGGACGGTGCGCCCGAGCAGGTAAAGGTGATGGGACCCTGGAAGGTGGTGTTGGAGGTGGCCGTCAACGTGACGATGCCTGTTGCGCCAGACGCCAGCGTCAGCGTTGCGGGTGTTGCGGCGAGTGTAAAGTCCGGCGTGGGAGCCGCGGCCACTGTCAGTGTTGCGGAGGCATTGGCCGCGTTGTAGTGTCCGTCGCCGGCGTAGACGGCTGTGAAGGCATCGGTGCCGACAGCCAGTTGGCTTGTGCTGATGCTGGCCGTGCCATCGCTGCCGATTCCAACCGCGCCAAGCAGCGCGCCATTGTTGTAGAAGGAAACAGCGCCGGTCGGAGCGGAGGGATTGACTCCGATCATCTGTTTGAGCGCGGCCGTGAGCGTAACGCTGTCGCCCTGCGCTGGGCTGGTTACAGAGGGGGTGAGCGTCAGCGAGTCCGTCCCTTGGTTCAGGAACTCGGCTGAGTTGAAGGAGCCTGCTACGAGCAGGTCCTGCCCGCTACCGAAGTTGCCGGTGAAGGTGTAGCCGGAGAAGCTGTACGAGGGCACATTGTCGTAGGCGACAGTGTCCTCATAGTAGCCGTCGAACTCTCCGATTGCAGGGCCGAAGTTGCCGCCACCGAGGTTCGGCAGAATCTGCACCAGCGAGGGCAGTTGCACGCGCTCGCCGGTCTGGTCGGTAAGCGAGAGCGTGTCGCCGTATTCGGCCAGCGCCAGATCGGGAGCGCCGTCGCCGTTGAAATCGGCATAGCTGCCCCACTGCGGGAAGTAGCCCTGATCGACCGTTGTCGGCCCGCCGAAGGTGAAATCTCCCTTGCCGGGCAGCAGCAGAACACCCCAGCTACCGGGAACAATCTGGTTGGCGACCGGATCGACGAGGCCCTCGGTGGCAAGCGTCAGGTCCTGCTTGCCGTCCGCGTTGTAGTCGCCGGGAATGATGTCCGAGACAACGTAGCCAACGACGGGCTGCACGGCATTCGTCTGGTCGAATCCGCCCGATCCATTTGCAAGGTTTGGCAGGACCGTGACCGTGTAGTTGCCCGTCGCGTTGCTCAGGTCGGTGAGCGCCAGGTCAGGTGAGCCGTCGCCGTTGAAGTCCACGAGCCGCGCCTGATAGAGCGAGCTGCCGTAGGCCGTGAAGGATGCCGCAAAGATGCCGTCTGACTTGCCGAGCAGCGTAAAGATGCCCGAGGGCAGGCCGTTGGCGTTGCAGGAGGAATCGCCGCCATAGGCGAGCACGATGTCGGCAATGCCGTCGCCGTTTACGTCGCCCGTGTCGGCAAAGTTGGGAGCGCACTGCATGGCTCCGGCGAGCAGTTGCACCGGGGCTGAGGCCGCGCCGTTGTTAACGGCGATTGAGTAGAGACCGCCTTTGGCCGCGAGCAGCACATCGACGCCGCCGGCGGCATTCGGCACGGCGACTGGCTCGATGAAGGCGCCATTGAGCGACTGGAACTGCGCGCCGCCGAGGATCGTGGTGAAGGTGAAGTTGTTGGTTTCGTTTGCCAGCGGCTTCTGGCCATTATTGATGCCGATGACGATGTCCGGATAGCCGTTGTTGGTTCCGGCGTTGGTCCAGTCCTGCGCGACGACGTCCTGGAATCCGTCGCCATTCAGGTCCGCCGTGGCCTGCACGGTGATGTTGTCGCTGATGGCGAGCGTGCTGCCCGCACCGGTTCCCGCCACGGAGGGCGCGCTGTAGAACAGGCCCGTGCCATTGCCTTGGTAGTAACCCAGCTCAAGCTGCTGCGAGTCCAGCACCGGGAAGGAGGTAAAGCCGCTGCCGTTATAGTCCTGCGGCTGGGGTTGTTCCATGGCCGCGTGGCCTCCGGCCAACTGCGCCGGGGCGGTGCTGAAGCTGCCTTTGCCGCCGTTCAGGTATACGTAGGTTGCGCCGGAGGTGTAGACGAAGATGTCCGGCAGGCCATCGCCGTTGGCGTCGGCCGCGCTGATGCCTTCGGCAAAGGGAAAGGGAGGTGTGGTCTGCGCGGTGGAGCTGCCGCTGTCCTGTGCCCGCGAGCGCAGGAATGGGTTGTAGCGCGTCTGGCCCGGCGTCTGCCCGGTTATGCCGACAACCGCCGTCGCCGGCGCGGTGAGTGCAACGCTGCCGGACTGCGCCGTGTACGGCTCATCGTAGACCCAGCCGTCTCCGGTCATGAAGATAAAGTCCGTGGTGGCTGGCTGCGATCCCTGGGTCGCCGGATTGGTCAGGCTCGTGGCGATCAGGCGGGTGCGGGGAACCGAGAGATAGATCGATTCCGGCACGGCGGCTGCGCCCGCCGGCTCAACTGCCGGAGCAAAGCTTCCGTCGCCGTTGCTGCCCATGACGAGAATACTGGTGCCGTTCACCGAGGTCGAGTTGAAGCCGGCATTGCGGATCAGGAAGGCGATGCCGGTGGTCTTCGAGCCGTCGCTGACGAGCGTTAGCTGGCCGGCATCGGCGCCCTGGTAGGAGTCGCCGAAATATGCGTCGGACTCAGGGCCCGCTGCCAGGTTGCCCTTGCCGTCATTCAGGAAGGTCAGCTCTGTGACGACCGTTCCGAAGACTCCGTTCTGGAAGGAGAATCCGGTCTCGACCGTGGCCACATCCGGCGCGCCGTCTCCGTTGAAGTCGCCCACGACGAAGCCGCCACCCGATCCGAGAAAAGAAAGATACGCGCCCGAGCTTGTCGTAATCGGATAGCTGACGGAGTTCTGGAAGGTGCCATCGCCGTTGCCCATCCAGACGACCAGCGCGGAGTTATGGTAGTCCTCGCCGATCAGGTCGAGCTTGCCGTCGCCGTTCAGATCGGCGGCCTCCAGCCAGAAAAGATACATCTGCCCGCCGGGCAGAAAGCTGCTGGTGTTGGGTGCAATCTGGATGCCCTTGGTGAGATCGCTCTGCGGGCCAGGGTTCAAAATCACGTTTATCGTGCCATTCGATTGCGCCGAAGCCACATCCGGATAACCGTCGCCGTTAAAATCTCCCGCGACCGAGACATAAGATTGGTAGCCGCCGGTATAGGCGGTATTCGCGGTCTGCGCGCCGCCGGTCAGCGTTACGTAAGGAGCTGCGATGAAACCAGGAAAATTGATGCTGGTGCCGCCGACGCCGGAGTCTTCGGCATGGGCCGCCAGACCGCCGGAGCGCGCCGGATTCTTCGGCGCACTGGCCGCCACGCGGGCGTACTCCGGCATGTGCGGCCCGATCACCCGGTCAAAGGGCGTCTGTACGTTCGGGTTGCGTTTCACGAGCGGCTTGGCGGGCGGAGGTGTTGGCCGGGGCGGGGTGGCGGACTGCCTGGCCGCCTGCGCGCCCGCGCCAGAAACCAGCAGCAGGGGAGCGAGGATAGCGGCGAGACCGCCGTTCAGCAGACCGCGGGGAATAGACCACGAGTGAGTAGTACTGTGCGTCATGGAACTCCTTTCCAAGTGACATCGAGCCGGGGCATCGGACCGTGACTCGAATCGTGATTCGAACCGGACCAGAAAATGTATATTTGGGAAACAGCCGGGAACGACTAAGTTGCATGGAGATTAACGCAGGCTCACAACGCGGGCAATGCGCAGGAGCACCGCGTTAGATTCGTTTTTTATACGCGCTTAACTGTTTATTGATGAATCAGATAGGGGAAGCCCATAAAATCTGCTCCAGGCAGGCTGTACAGTCATGGTATTTTTCTGTTATGCCGCACATGCTTGTTGCCTTTCAGGATTTCACATTCGACCCGTCTTCGGGCGACCTGACGCGTAAGGGCAAGAGGCAGCGTATTCCGCAACAGACGTCCCGCTTGCTGAGCATTCTGGTGGAACGCGCCGGAACCGTGGTGACGCGTGAGGAGTTGCAGCAGTCCCTGTGGCCGGACGGCGAATTTCTCGACCACGACCACGCCATCAACCGCGTTATCAATCATCTGCGCTACGTGCTGCACGACAACACGCG
>JAATFM010000040.1 GCA_015655195.1 Terriglobales bacterium | reverse complement strand
CCCTTCGACAGCTTTCCGAATCGCGTGACGAGTGAAAAGTATAGGTATATTCTCCAATCCGCCAAGGACGCGAACATGAACATGGTCCGCCTTTGGGGAGGGGGCTATTACGAGACCCAGGAGTTTTATGACTTATGCGATGAGTTGGGCCTGATGGTCTGGCACGATCTGATGTTCGGCAACAATTGGCAACCCGGAACCTACTCCTTCAAGCAGGACATTCAGCAGGAGGCCGAGTATCAGATGACGCGGCTCCGAAATCATCCCAGCATCGTCATCTGGGCTGGAAACAACGAAACCGAATCGCTACGTGACTGGAATGGAAACGGGCAGTTGCCTCCATCCGTGCACGAGCGCATCTGGCAGGATTACCTGACGGAGTTCAGCGGAGTGCTGGCGACCACAGCGGCACGCGTCGATCCTCAGACCCCATACTGGCCGAGCACCCCGAGCGCGGATTACGAGGAGCTTACCGATGCGTATCAGAGTGGCGACAATCATGATTGGAGCGTATGGCATCAGGATGCGGATTTCAGCGAGTATGAAAAGCGGCCGTGGCGCTTTGTTTCCGAATACGGCTTCCAGTCCTTCCCGGAGATGAAGACGATCGAGTCCTTTACTTCCCCCGAAGATAGAAAGGACATCTTCACCCCGGTGATGCTGGTTCATCAGAAGAACTGGGGCGGAAACAAAATCATGCAAACGTATATGTCCCGGTATTTTGGCGAGCCGAAAGACCTTGCCTCGTTCCTCTATGCCAGTCAGGTTCTTCAGGCCGAGGGGATCAAGGTAGGCGCGGAGAGCTTTCGCCGCAAGAGGCCGGAGACAATGGGCTCATTATTCTGGCAGCTCAATGACTGCTGGCCCGTCGCATCGTGGGCAAGCATCGACTACTATGGCCGCTGGAAGGCACTCCAGTACTATGCGCGCAGATTCTATGCCCCTGTCCTTGTTTCTCCGCATTTCGATAATGGAACGCTTTCGCTTTTTATTGTCTCTGACAAAGTCGCAGCAGAAGATGGGCAACTCCGGCTGCGCATCCTTGACTTCAATGGCAAGGTGATCAAGGAGACCAGCCAGAATGTCACCATCGCCCCTCTCGCATCCAGGATTTATCAACAAATCACGATGACCGATCTGCTCAGCCTGGGCAAGTTGGATATGTCGCGGCTCGTAGGCGTTGCTAACCTGACCATCGGTGGTAAAGAGGTTTCCTCTAACCTCGTATTCTTTGTCCCCTCGAAGCAGATCCATCTGCAACCGGCAACCATCTCCGCCGAGATCTCACCAGCTACAGATGGATTCAATGTCGTGATGAAGTCGCCAGTCCTGGCGCGGGCTGCTTACTTGTCGTTTGGAGGAGCGGACGTACAGTACTCGGATAATTACATGAACCTCCTGCCAAATGAACCGGTCTCGATCCACGTGACCGGCGATAACGTGACTTTGGAGGAACTGAGGAAGCAGATGAAGGTTGTATCGCTGGTAGATGCGTTTGCCGGAAGTAATCTTCCCGGCAATTAACAGCGCGAGCAGAATCCGAGTAGATGTACCCAAATGCACCTTGCTTCTGTGGCTTTTTTCTTAAGAAAAAACCACCCTGCACGATTGCGGCGAGGGCACGCTTACTCGGATTCTGATCTAACGATTGGGAAGTCCGTCGCGCATGGAGTCGATCATCTGCTGGATGAAGCGTTCGGTGCTGCTGAGTAGGGATGCCAAGCCGCTCATGCGACAGGACGAATGGGTTTAGGCCAACTGGCTGAACCTGACCTGAATATCCTCGAAGGAAGTCGTGCCGAGGCCGCGGTTTGCCGCCATCTGTAAATACGGCAAGTGCTCGGGGTCAAGATTCCAGTAGGCTTTGGCGACATACGTGTCGAGCGCTACGGGATCGATGCTGGCGACGACGGTCTTCTTCAGCGCCACGTCTTCGAGATTGCCGCCGGTCGGGCCGTTACGCAGCAGGATGCGATAGCAATCCATAATGGTGAGTGTGGGCAGCATGAAACCGGCCAGGTCCACAAGACTCTGGTGAATCTGCTGGTGCAGCCGGTTGCGCTGGCCACCGAGAATGCCATACCAGTTCTTCATGCTGAGCGTGGCGCCAGTTAGACCGTGGTGCTTGGCGATAGGCAGGTTGAGAACCTTGTCGGCTTCGAGGAACGGTGTGAAGACCGGCCAGGTTTTGAGCACCACGCCACCCAGTTCCACCTCGCGAAACATCTCGGGATCGGGGAGAATGACTTCGGCTCCCTCGGCACGCGCGGCAGCTTGAATGCCGGAGCGCTGGAAGCAGCGTCGAGGCTCGTTGCAACTGACATCGGTGACGATTACGCGCTTCGCCCCTGCCTGCCAGCATTGGCGTACAACTTCGGCCACAAGGTCGGGGTTGGTGTTGGCAGCCTGCTCGGGCGTGCGGTCCCATGCAATGTTGGGCTTGATGACTACGATGTCCTGACGAGAAATGAAGCGGTTCATGCCGCCGAGATCGGCGAGTGCGCGCTGGACCAGTGCGCGCGGCTCGCCATTTTGCACCACGGTCATCTTTGGCAGTTGCGGGTTCGCGGAGACGCGATGGTCGCGGCGGGCCTGTTCGGCGCGGACAGGGACGGGCCGAGCGCTGCGTTCGCTGAGCCAGACGGCTACGCCACCACCGGCTGCAGCAATGCCGCCGGCGCGAAGTAGTTGCAGCATGGCTTCGCGTCGCGTAATTACAGTTGGCTGGTCAGGCTTTGTGCCCGCGTTGCGTGTTTCTTCGACCATGTTGATTCTCCGCGATGATTGCGAGGTATTCCACTTTAGCCACAGGAACAAACACACGCCGAAGGTGGGATGCCCAGGTTTCTAGATTTCCACGAGATGAATACGCTGCGGGTTGTTAGTACCGAGGTTGTGCGCAGCATCAGCCGCAGTGGCGATGTAATGCGGCGGCCGCCCGACGGCGTCGAAAGTTTTCAATCCAACCTCGGCGCGCTTGCGCTCCAGCATCTGCCATGCCGTGTAATCAATGGCTACGCGGTCCTCGCCGACGATCAATGCGTTGGGCTGCCACAGATGCTCGGGCCGGAAGCCCGGCCCGCCCTCATAGACCGAAGTCATCGCGTCGCCGATGGTGAAGCGCACCTTGTTCCGTACCGCTGGGATGCAATTCAGGTCGGCCACGCCGGGGTTGCAGCCGCCTGTATGCAGGTCCTGCGGGCGATCGACGACGCCATACATATTCTTCATGGCAAAGGTCACGCCGGACATACTGTGGTCCTTGAGAATCGGCACGCCGATAACCAGATCGCATTCGTGAGTAAGAATTTTGGACAGCCGGATGCGCGCCGAACCCCACGATTCCTGCTGATCCTCGAAGCCGGAGACATCGGAACCATAGCACCGCACGCGGCTCGGATCGGTCGCGATGGCCAGCCCACATGCCTGCAAGTCGCGGGCGTTGCGGTCCCAAATGATAATGTTGCCCGGCTGAATGCCAGCTTGCTGCAAGCGCTCAGCGATGGCATAGGCAAGAACAGAGTGCGTGGAAATGCCCTTGCCGCCGAGGCCGTTGGTCTTGAGGCCGACGACCTTGGCGTTGCCAATGATGTGTTTCCATGCATCGATTTGGCGCTCGCGGCCGGTGTAAGCGGCAATGGCGCGGTCAAGCAGCGCCTGCGCACGCTTTTCATCAAGCTGGCCATCAGCATCGTGGAGAGTCGGGTCACGCGCGATGACGACCTTGGATTTGCCGGTTTCGGTGTACTTCTCTGCGGCGCGGGCCAGTGCGAAGCTGCCCTGTGTGCCCAGCAGCAGCGCTCCGGTGGCGGCTTCCTTCATAAAATCACGACGGCTTGTCATGGCGATCCTCACTTCCCTTGTGGCTGCCGGACCAATGCCCGGACAGGCTAGAGTTTTGCTTCCACTCCGTGCGCCAGGGCCAGCAGCGCCTGTGGCGTGTCGGGAGTGGATTGGTACGCAACAATGCGCACCAGGTACGGGCCCTTGCGGAAGACGATGCTCTGCGCATATGCAAACCCCGAGTCGCCCAGGGCAACGGCCTTGGCGTCTGCGCCGCGCCCGTTCTCCAGAATCTTGCGTGCACCGTCGGCGTTACCCATGGTGTATACATCGACAACGGCTTCAAGCCGATTCTGATACTTGTACTCGGAGGTCACGGTGGAGATGACGCCGGCCTGAATGTATTGCTCGGAGTCGCCATCGATGTACTGCCATAGGTCTTTGGCAGCAAATGTGCGGGTGTCGTCGGTCTTTAGCCAGCCGGCGATTTCATTCGATGCAGGGAATGGATTCACCTGGCTCTTCTTGCAGCCGGTAATAGCGACAATGCAGACCAAGGCAAGTACTACACAGTTCAAAGACTTCAGTTGCACTCTCATGGATGCCTTTCCTTCTTTCCAATTCCTAACTTCGATTAAGCAGAATCTGGCTGTTGGGCGAGCGGCTTTCCCCGATGCTGGTGACGTAAACCGCGGGCCGTTCCTGCAGCGGGCAGGCGTACTCACATGCACCGCAACCCACACAGCGGCTGGGATCGACGCGTGGCTGCTTCAGACGTTTGGTGTTACCCGCAGAATCGATCACATCGGCCTCTTCTACGTAAATCGCCTTGGGCGAAACGGGGCACCACTCCTCGCACACGATGCAGTCGGTGGCTTCGGCCCATGGCAAGCAGCGGCCGCGATCGTAAAACGCGGTGCCCAGGCGTGCGGGTTTGTCGGTCGCGTCGACGCCGACCACCCAGCCTTTTTCCTGCGGCGTGATCTGCCAGATGGCGCCGGTAGGGCACACTTCAGAGCAGAGTACACAGCTTGGTTCGCAGTAGCCGATACGAGGAACCAGCGTGGGCGTCCACAGGCCTTCAAGGCCCGCCTCGCTGAGTGTGGGATGCAGCGAATTGTTGGGGCAGACCTTCATGCACTCGCCGCAGCGGATGCAGCGGGACAGGAAATCCGCTTCGTCGAGCGAACCCGGCGGACGCAGCAGGCGCTCGTGACGGCCTTTGCCCAGGCCCACGTTGGCGCGCATCAGCGGCACGACGGCTGCGCCAGCGGCAAGGCCCGTGAGTGTCTTGCGGCGGGTCAGGTCGGGGGATGCCACTTCTTTTTCCTTGCGGAAGAAGCGGAAGCTCAGCGCATCTTCAGGGCACGAGCCGACACAGTTCATGCACATCAGGCATTCGGACTTGTGCCAC
Organism: Terriglobales bacterium; assembly: GCA_015655195.1. Taxonomy (GTDB): domain Bacteria; phylum Acidobacteriota; class Terriglobia; order Terriglobales; family Acidobacteriaceae; genus Telmatobacter. The sequence continues at coordinate 34,338 of JAATFM010000040.1, read as the reverse complement.
GAAACGCCGCCGAGTGGATCGTCGCCGCCCTGGCAGTGCAGCAGGCAGCGGTTACAGCGATTGCATTTTTCCGTGTCCTTGTGCAGGCCGAAGATGGAGAAACGCGATACCGCGCCGAGCAGCGCTCCCAATGGGCAGATTGAGCGGCACCAGAGCCGCGTGATCCTGAGGCTGGCGGCAAGAATAATGAGAAACAGGATTCCGAACACCAGTCCCTGTGTAAAGTGGGTTTGGCGGAAGTCCAGAACCGTGGCTTGCAGAAAACTATGCAGAGTCGCGCCGCTGGTCTTGATGAGAGCGATATGGCTGCGTTCCATGGGCGCGAGCATGGAACGCACCGCGAAGTTAAATGCCGGCAGCAGTGCCAAACCGATGGAACGGACGAGCAGGCTGAAGGGGTCGAGCCAGCCGATAGCCATAGAGCCAAAGCACGCCGCGACAAGGCCGGCGAGCAGCACTGCATATTTTGCGGTCTGCCAGCGCTTGTAGCGGTTGGATTCAATGCGCTGCTTGCCGCGCTTGGATTCGGAGGGCATGCTGCCGATCCAATGCTGCAGCGTGCCCATGGGGCAGATCCATCCGCAGAAGAAGCGGCCGAGAAAGATGGTGGGGATGAGGATAACGAGGCTCCACAACAAGCCGCGATAGAGCGCATGGCCGGCGAGCGCGTTGCCGATGGCCACCAGCGGATCCCACTCAAAGAAGAGGCGCACGGGCACGTGGAGATGAATGTCGCCCGCGCCGCCAGACGTGGGACGCAACGCGGTAAAAATCAGCAGGCCCACGAAGAGGAGCAGAAAGAAAATCTGCGAGATGCGGCGCAACAACGATAGGCGGATACGTGCCACGAAAACTCCTCCGCGCAGTGCATACGAAACAGGATTGTGCTACGCCGGGAGAAACGAGGATCGATCTCAATATGCCTGGCGCCGCAACGCATGGACGAGCCGGGCGCCAAAGGCGCGCTCCATGTACCACGTATGATTAGCGCTCGGCGAGTGTTAGACAGTGATGGCGGTCACTTTGAGCGGGCTCGCAACTGCATGGAAATCTCGAAACCAGGAAAAGCTGGAACTATCCGGACGCACGGCGCGTAGGGCGAGTACAAGAAAGCAGGGAAAAGTAGATACGACCTCATGCAGTCCGCCTCTACCGAACAATCGAACGCCAGCTTTGCTGAACCGTGGCCGGACGAAGCCATAGCGTCCTTCCTGCTGGTGCGTCTGCCAGAAATAGAATCAGTTAAGAGTTGCATCTTCCCCGAAGACTTGAGCATGCGAGGAGCGCAATGGATAATTTGTCGAAGCAGATTCTGAAAGAAGCTTTTGGAGAACCCGTAGTGATTCCCAAACCACGCCGTGATCCGGCGGAACAACCGGGCCAGATGGACCATTGGTCGCGGGCAATCCTAATGGAACGAGCAGCCTATTTGAAAAAACTGGCGAAGTATGGAGATGGCACGTCGAGTGAGGCGCTACGGGAGTATTCGCAACACGCGGCGGTACTGCTGGTTCGTGGCCGCAGCGGTGAGGCGGAGGTGCACGCGCAGTTTGCCGACGTGTTCGTTGTTCTGGATGGGTTGGCAATGCTCGTGACGGGCGGCGCGATCACCAACTCGAAGCAGACAGCACTGGGAGAATATCGAGGCGACTCGATTGAGGGAGGCAAACAGCAGGAATTGCGCGCAGGCGATATCGCGCATGTGCCGGCAGGCGTTCCGCACCAGATGCTGGTGGCGGGCGAAAAAACTGTGACTTGCTTCGTGATGAAGATTCAGGAAAAAGACTGAGGGGCAAACAACAACTCTTGGATGAGAGGGGACAGATCGCGTTTGAACTCCAGCGTTTACCTTAGGTTCGACTGGGCAGAGTATCCAAGGCGATCGCCTTCACAGTCGGACTAAGAATTTCCCCTTGTCCATTGGTCGGAGGCAAGGTTTAGGGATATGCCCTAGTAATTGCAAATGGCGGGCCTAAGTTGTGCGAGAAGGCATGCTGCGCCAGAAAGGGAGCGGGCTTGTCCGCAGGTTTACTTTGTTGGAAGCTGATTCGTATCCCAACCTCCGCCCAACGCGCGAACAAGCTGGACACTCGCCACATATCGGCGCGTGGTGATGTCGGCCAGACTACGCTCGTCACTTAGTTGTAGCGTCTGTTCGGTCAGGACCTCAAGATAGATGGTTGTCCCTCCCTTGTAACGGTCTGTGCTAAGAAGCAAAGATCGCTGGGCTGCTGCCACAGCCCTCGTTTGCGTCACGGACTCGTCTTCAAGAATGCGTAGTGCCGCCAGATTGTCCTCGACTTCCTGAAACGCATTGAGAACGCTTTGGCGATAGTTCGCCACCTGCATTTCATAGGCCTCGCGGCTTTGTGCTGTCACAGCATGGCGTCGTCCCGCATCGAACAGCAACTCAACGCCCGATGCGCCCAGCGACCACATCTCACTGGGGCCCTGAATCCATGTGCCGGGATTGCCGCTCAGAAAGCCACCGCTACCGCCAAGCTGGATGTTGGGATAATAAGCCGCAATCGCAATGCCGATCTGCGCGTTGGCGGCATCGACACGCCGTTCGGCGCTTGCAATGTCGGGCCTGCGCTCCAGCAGTTCGGAGGGCAATCCTACAGGTATCTGCGGAATTCGTTGCGCCTGCGGCATGTGCGGAAGGCTGAAAGCCGAGGGCGGAACTCCGATCAAGGTTGCAATGGCGTGTTCGTATTGCGCACGGGCCACGCCGACATCGGTATCCTGCGAGCGGGTCGTCTCCAGTTGTGTCTGCGCCAGCGCGACATCGGAATCGGTGGCTACGCCGCCCTTGTAGCGTATCTGCGTCAGTTCCAGGTACGCCTCATAACTGACAATCGTGCTGTCGAGCAACTCCTTTTGCGAATCGAGTCCACGTAACTGAAAATAGTCGGCTGCCAGCTCGGCGCGGATGCTCAACTCCACGTTGGCAAGGTCCGCCGCGGAAGCCTGCATCCCGGCGCGCGCCTGCTCCACGGTGCGCCGTACCTGGCCCCAGAGATCGGGTTCCCATTGCGCTTCTCCGCCAATACTGAAGGTGTTGTACTGGTACTGGGTGAGGCTTTTATACGTGTTGGGCTGGTTATTGGATTCCCGCGTACGCGCGATCGATGGACCTGCTGAGAGCGTCGGATAGTATTGCGAATGCGCTATGCGCACCTGCTCCCTGGCCTGAAGATACTGTTCTAAAGCAGCCTTCAGCGTCTGGTTGGATACTGCGACCTTGTCTTCCAGGGCGTTGAGCTGCGGATCGCCGTAAGACTCCCACCACTTGCCGCGCAGCGCCTGATCGTCAGGTTTCGCCTCTTTCCAGGTTCCGTTCGGCGGATTTGGCGGCGGAGTAACCGCAGTCTCTTTCCATGCGGGCGCGGTGGGCGTGTCTGGACGATGATAGTTTGGACCAACCTTACAGCCGGCCAACAGAGCGACGGCAAGACCGATGGCTAACGGACGGAGCTGTCCTGCCCGCAGATTCAACTGCGTATCTGTTTCCGTTCTCATTGCGCACCCGCTGCCGCGATCTGTACCTTCTGCCCCGCGGCGATGGAATCAGGAGGATTCACCACAATCTGATCATTCGCACTGAGACCGGAAGTTACTTCGAGCGAATCTCCAAAGTCGCGGCCAATGGTCACCGGCGTAATCGCAATCTGTCCATTCTGAACAATCACTGCGCTGATTCCTTCGGAGCGGAACAACAGCGCATTGACGGGAACAATCATCGAGTTGACGGGCGCTGGAAGTTTCAAGAGCACCGTCGCCAACTCTCCCGGAATCAGAATGCCGCGAGGATTATCGACATCGACTTCCACCCGAAGCGTCCTCGACGCAACTTCCATTGCGTTGGAAGTTCTTGCAACTTGCGCTGCAAAGTGCTGCCCTGGCAGTTCGGGAACGGACAGGGCAGCTGGCGTTCCCGGAGTAGCGGCGCGGTAGCTGGCCTGCGGCACCTGAACGTAGACGCGCAATCGGTTGATTGCCTGCAAGTGGAAAAGCTCTTTGGCGCCGCCGTTGCTGCCGGCATTGATCAGGTCGCCTATATCGACGTCCCTGGCAGTGATAACGCCGTCAAAAGGCGCGTAGACTTTTTCAAAGGACTGCAATTCCCGCAACCGTCCTACATTGGCCTGTGCGGAGCGCACGGCTGCACTGGTCGCGGCGGCCTGATTGACAAAGGTATCGGTGTCCTGCTGAGAGACGGCATTCTTCTTGATGAGGTCGGAATAGCGCGCGGCATTGATATGTGCGTTATTCGCATTCGCTTCTGCCGTGGCCAGGTCGGCTTGCGCCTGAGCCAGTTGCTGATCGAGCTCCGGTGTTTCGATCTCCGCAAGCAGTTGGCCGGTCCTTACGTGGGCTCCGATGTCAAAGTACCAGTGCCGCAGATAGCCGTCGGTGCGCGCGTAAATCGGTGTATCGGTGAAGGCCTCGATGTTTCCCGGCAGGATGAGTTCTGTAGAAGGTGTACCCACGCGCGGATGCACAGTGCGCACAACAGGGATCGCGTTCTGTTCGGTCGCTTGCGAGAGGCTTGTTTCCGCGTGGCTGCGTGCAAGGATGCCCTGGACGACCACAAATGCCAGGACCGCTACCAGGACGAGCAGCAGGACAGGCATCAGTCTCTTATAGGACTGTCCGGAGGTGATTTGAGTATCTCCATTCTCCGGCGTTTTGATTTCTGCACTCATAAATTTCGGACTCCTGTGACTTTGCTGAAGAAGAGCATCTGCCTTGCGTTGAAAGGAATGCGCGAATTGAGGCAACAGGTTCGCAATTATGCTTCCTTCGGACTGGCTGCTTCATGATTGGTTCCGTGATTTCGGTGCAACAGGCTGAAAACCACGGGAACAAAGAACAACGTGGCAATGGTTGCGCAGATCAATCCGCCAATGACGGCCCGGCCTAATGGCGCGTTTTGCTCGCCGCCTTCCCCCATCCCCAATGCCATGGGAACCATGCCGATAATCATGGCCAGTGCCGTCATCAGCACGGGGCGGAAGCGCGTTGTTCCAGCCGCCATTGCAGAGGCAATAGAATCATGGCTCTCTGCAAGGTGCTCCCGTCCGAAGGAAACCACCAGGATGCTGTTGGCCGTCGCTACTCCCATGCACATGATGGCGCCCATCAGAGCCGGAACACTCAGCGTTGTGTGGGTGATGAAAAGAAACAGGACGATACCGCCCAATGCGGCAGGCAGGGCCGTAATGATGATGAACGGATCAAGCCATGACTGGAAATTTACAACCATAAGCAGGTATACAAGAATGATTGAGAACACGAGCCCGCCAAGAAGATTGATATAGGAATCACGCATGGTGGAAAGCTGGCCGCGAATGGAGAGGCGGCTTCCGAGCGGCAGCTTGGAGCGGTTGGCATCCACGATCCTCGTAATGTCTCGACCTACCGCGCCTAAATCCCGATTGCGCGCCGCGCCGAAGATGTCGACAACGCGCTGCACGTTATAGTGGGAAACCACGCCCATCTCGCTGGTTCGCTGAATCGAAGCTACGTCGTCCAGGATTTCCGGCTGCTGTGCGTGCGGTCCGGTGATCGGAAGGTTCCTGAGATCGCTTAAAGTCTGGATGCGATACTGTGGGGCCTGTGCAACCAGGTTATAACTGACGCCGTTTTTAGGATTCAGCCAGAAGGTCGGCGATGTTTGAAAACTCCCGCTGAGAGAGATCAACAGGTTATCGGCAATGTCCTGCTGCGTGAACCCGCCCTCAATGGCCTTGGTTCGGTCCACATCAAGATGCAGCTTAGGCTGGTCGAAGGCCTGCTGGATGCGTAAATCCGCTGCGCCCGGAACATGCTGCAACTGTGTGAGCAGGCTATTGGCGAAACGCCGGTTTCCCTCGGAGTCGGGCCCCGCAATCTGAATATCAATCGGCGCCGGCATTCCGAAGTTCAGGATCTGGCTTTCCATGTCGGCGGGAAGAAAGGCAAAGGTCGAGTCCGGATACTGCTGCCGCAAACGCTGGCTCAGCGTGTCCACATACTCTTTCGTCGGCCGATGGTGTTCGCGGAGACTCACCAGAATGTCCGCATCTTCGCTGCCGATTGGCGCGGAGTTGCTGTAAGTCAAATTGATCGGGCTGATTGGCAGCCCGATATTGTCCAGAATTCCGTCCAGGTCCCGCGATGGAATCGTCTGCCGGATTGTTCCCTCTACCAGATCGCAGATTCGCGCTGTCTCTTCAATGCGGGTTCCGGTGGGCACGCGCATGTGGAGCTTAATCTGCCCGGTATCCACATCCGGAAAAAAGTCCTGCCCCAGCCAGGGAATGAGAAGCAGCAGAGACAGGAAGAGAAGCAGAAAGGCAGGAAGAAAAATCCTGCGGTGGCGCACCGAAGCCGCCAGGATGGCGGAATACGCGTCACGAACCTTTGTAAACCCGCGATCGAAATTCCGTTGGAATGCGGAGAACGGATTCCAGCCGGTGCGAAAGACCAGTCCCTCGCTCTTATGTTCTTTCAGCAGATACATTGCCAATGTCGGCACCAACGTCCGCGAAAGGACATAGGATGCGAGCATGGCGAAGACCACCGCCTCTGCCAGCGGCACAAACAGGTAGCGAGGCACCCCATTGAGAAAGAACATGGGCAGAAAGACGATGCAGATACATAATGTTGACACGAGCGCTGGTACAGAAATCTGAGCTGCACCTTGAAGAATTGCCTCCTTGAGCGGCATCTTCTCTTCAAGATAGCGTTCGATGTTTTCAATCGTGACCGTGGCGTCATCCACCAGAATTCCGACAGCCAGAGCCAAGCCGCCGAGCGTCATCACGTTGATGGTTTCGTGCAGCGCCGCGAGCGTCAAAATCGAGCTCAGGATGGAGAGCGGAATAGAAACCGCGATAATCAACGTGCTGCGCCAGCTACCCAGGAACAGCAGGATCATGACTCCGGTGAGGCAGGCCGCGATGATTGCCTCGCGCACTACGCCGTTGATGGCGGCGCGAACGAAGATCGACTCGTCGGCAAGCGGCGTAATCTTCAGGCTCTTGGGCAAGGCAGGCGTGATGATGGGAAGAAGCTGCTTGATTCCTTTTACGATGTCAAGCGTTGAAGCGTTGCCTGCCTTGTAAACGATCAGTAGTGCGCCGCGGCTTCCATTCTGGCGCACGATGTTGGTTTGTGGCGCAAATCCGTTGCGCACGCTCCCAATATCGTGCAGGTAGAGTGTCGTTCCGTTCACGGCCTTTAAGGGCAGATCGGCGATGCCCGGAACCGTACGCGGACTGGTGTTCATGTCGATGTTGTATTCGTATGCACCGAGCTTGGCGGTTCCCGCCGGCAGAATCAGGTTCTGCGTCGATAGCGCGCCGACGACATCCTGCGCGGAGACTCCATTGGCCTGCATCAGCGACGGGTTCAGATCGACCATCACCTGCGGGTTCTTTCCGCCATACGGCCATGGAACGGCCGCTCCGGGGACCGTAGCCAACTGCGACCGCATGTAGTTCATTCCCAGGTCAGCCAATTCCTGCTCTGACAATGTAGGACTGGACAGCGACAGTTGGAGAATGGGGACGGTCGAAGCGTTGTAGCTCATCACCAGGGGCGGCGTGATGCCGGGAGGCATTTGCTTGAGCACGGTTTGTGAAATCGCAGTCACCTGGGCAATGGCGCTGTTGATATTCACGTTCGGCTGGAAATATATCTTCACGATGGACATGCCGTTCACCGTCTGCGACTCGATGTGTTCAATGTCGTTGACGGTAGTCGACAGGCTCCGCTCATAGGCGGAAACAATGCGTCCTTCGAACTCCTCCGGCGCCATGCCCGTGTAGGTCCAGTCCGCCGCCACTACCGGGATATCGATGTCGGGAAAGATGTCGGTGGGCATCCGCTCAATGGCCACGGGGCTGGCAATAAGGATCAGGATCGCGAGGACAATAAAGGTATAAGGCCGAGTCAGGGCAAGTCGAACAATCCACATGGGCAGCTTCCATTCTGGATAAGACAGAAATTACGAAACGATACCGGTTCGTTTTCATGATACTCTGATTCCCAGCACGATGAAAGAGATTGTCGAAATCCCATCTTCAATAGCGCGACCGCCAGGTCGGCCACGGGACGAAACTGCACGCGTCCGCATCCGTGAGGCAACGATCGGCTTGCTTGAGGAGGTCGGGTTTGCAAATCTGACCTGCGATGCGATTGCCCGGCGCGCCGGAACCAGCAAAGCAACGATTTATCGCTGGTGGCCAAATAAAGTTGCCGTCGTGATTGACGCTTTCACCCAAACCGTGGCTCCCGCGGTGCCGTTTCACGATGCAGATTCGCTGGAGGAGTACGTTACGGCCAATCTGCGGCAGTTTGCCAAGGCAATCTGCGGGCGCAATGGACGTCTGCTGTCTGCGATCATTGCCGCTGCGCAGAATGATCCCGATGTGGAAGAGGCATTTCTTGCGCACTGGATCAGACCGCGTCGCATTGTGGCGCGGAAGTCGCTGCAGAAGTTGCAGGACACTGGCCGCATTCCGCCGGAGTTCGATATTGAGCAGGTATTGGACGCGATGTACGGTCCATTTCACTTTCTGCTCATGGTGAGACACAATAAGCTCTCTGTGGCCTATGCGGAGAAAATGGCCATAATCCTTCTCCACGGGTTGTCGCCACGAGGGAAGTCGCTCTGATCGGCTAGTACCGTGAACGCGGACCAGCGACGACACGGAATACTTAGGCGGGATCGAGATCATCCCGTGCACATGACCTGCCAGAAGATACTCTTCCTCGCCCCGGCTCTCCTTCTGCTCGGCCAGCTTTCGGAACACCTCGCCCAAATGACGGCGCAGGTTTCCATAAAGCACCTTGCGATGCGGCCACGCAAGATGTGACTGCTGCTGTTCCCAGAAACTGTTGCCCGTTCGACGGACGATGTCGGCCCCTCAAGGGTGGCCAGACTCATCGCCTGATCTTCCTCCTGGAACGCTTCACTTCGTCAGGGCTGGACACTTCGATCGCTTCCAGCGGGCTTAGAATCGCCTGCAAATGGCGGCGGGACAAGTGTAGGTAGACGGTCGTGTGAGCCAGCTTGGGATGTCCGAGCAGAACCTGATGGTTCGCAAGTCGGCGCCGGTTTCCAACATATGAATGGCGAAGCGCCGAACGCGTCGGCGGTTTTGGCGCCAAATGAGGTGGACCAGGAATTTCAACTCAAAACTGCACACCGTTTGTATGGGAAGCCGGTGAGGCTGGCCGGCGTCGGAGATGTTTGCCGCAGAATTGCATGAGGAGAAGAACAAAGATGAACAGCAGTGCGAGCGGAAAACAGGACAAATACGTCTAAGAGACGTCAAAGGAAGACAGATCATCTCAACCCTGACACCCCGGTCACGACCGGCGATCTTTTGTCTTTTGATGTCAAAGGGTTGGGCGCGTATATTTGCCTGAAAGCAGGTTGGGTGCGTACATTTGCCTGAAAGGAAATGACGCCGGAGCAAGCTTGCATGAAATTATCTCGCGCTGAAGAGGCTTCAGGTGAGTAGCCCGGTCGATTTTTCCACTAGCTCACTCCGGGCTTCGGCGGAAATGGAGGCTGTGGATTCAACGGCCCGTTCGCACCGCGGCGTCATCGCCGCATTGGCTGCAGTACTGGTAGTTGCGGTCGTTCTTGCGGTCTTGCTCCTGCACACCAAGTCCAAAGCTCCTGGTAGCGCCACAAAATCCTCTCCGGGGCCCATTGCTGCATCGCAAACTCTGCGCCTCAAAGGCATGACGGCAGCCGTTGCGGCCCGATCCATTATGGCTCCGCTCATTGCCGGCCAGCAGGTGGGTACGCTCACAATTACCAGGCTTGTCCCAAGTGGAACCCGCGTCAAGAAAGGGGACCTGTTGGTCGAGTTCGACCGTCAGGCCCAGTTACGTGATTTTGTCGATAAGCAGGCCCAGAGCGACGACGAAAATGAAAAGGTTATCGAGGAGCTGGCCAAGGAAGCTGCCGCCCGCGCCAAGGACGAGACCGAGATCAAGCAAGCGGAAGACAGTCTGGCCAAGGCCAAGCTCGAAATGGAGAAGGTTGAGCTCCTTTCCCGCATCGACGCCGAAAAAGCGCAGGAAGATCTCGACGAAGCGCAGGCCACGCTGGCGCAGTTGAAGGAAACCTTCGATCTCAAGCGCAAGGCCGCTCATGCCTCCATCCGCATTCTTGAAATTCAGCGCGACCGCACCCGCGAGACCATGCTCCACGCGCAGGCCAACTCGGCGCTCATGGAGATTCACGCCCCCATCGACGGCATCGTCGTCCTTAACACCATCTGGAAGGAAGGAAGCATGGGCACAGTGCAGGAAGGCGACCAGGTGCGTCCCGGCGTTCCTTTCATGCAGGTGGTTGACCCGGCTCTCATGGAGGTTCGCGTCCCCGTGAACCAGGAAGATTTGCTTGGACTGAAACCGGGCGAGAAGGCGCAGGTGCGTCTGGACGCATATTCTGACCTGGTCTTCGATGGCCAGCTTGAGTCCATTGACCCCATGGGAGTTGCGGGCGACTTCTCCCCCAAGGTTCGTACCTTTTCCGCCACGTTTTCCATCAAGGGGCACGACCCGCGTCTCATGCCCGATCTTTCCGCCGCGGTCGATGTCGGCCCGGCCGACGCTGCTGACGGGAGCGTACACAAATGATACAAAGGCTCCGTGAAATGTGGGTCAAGCGCCGCATCGTCCTATTGGCCTGCGTCCTGCTGGCGGCCAGTGCTGCTGTTTACGGGATTACGCACCTCACGGGCAAAACGCCAACCCTTCCCACTTTTCAGGTAAAGCGCGGCGAGTTCCTCGATGTGCTCCAGTTTCGCGGGCAGTTGAAGGCCATGAAATCCATTACCGTTACCGCGCCAGCGAACGCCGGAGATCTGCAGATTTTCAAGATTATCCCGGATGGAAGTCAGGTGAAGAAAGGCGACGTGGTCGTCGAATTCGATCCATCCAAAACGCAGCAGGATCTTGCCCAGGACCAATCAGTGCTGAAGTCCAGCCAAGCTGAAATCGACAAGTCGCAGGCCGACGGACGTCTTACGGAGGAAGCAGACACCACCGCGGTCATGAAAGCGAAATACGACGTCGAAGTGGCCAAACTCGACGCCAGCAAGGCTGAGGTTGTCTCCAGAATTGAGGGTGCCGAAGCCAACCTCAAACTTGCCGATGCCGAGCAGGCGCTGCACCAGGCCGAGGAGCAGCTCAAATCCGACACCACGGTCGATCAGGCCACGATTCGAGATAAAAAGAATGCCAGCCGCAAGGCGGAATTTGACGCCAGGCGTGCCGAAACCGCGCTGGCCGCCATGACTCTGAAAGCTCCGTCGGACGGAACCATTAGCTTGCTGAGCATCTGGCACGATGGCGGGGAGAGCCAGTTCAAAGCAGGCGAGCGCGCGTGGCCCAGCACCCCCATTGCCGAACTCCCCGATGCTGCTTCCATGCGGGTAGCCGCGCGTGTGGACGAAACCGAACGTGGCCGCCTTGCGCTGGGCCAGCACGTCACGTTGCAGTTGGATGCCATTGCCGACCGCCAGTTCACCGGCAAGATCGAGAGCATCGGCACGATTGCCACTTCCGACTTTTCCTCCGGCTGGCCCATCCCGCGCAACTTCGATCTTGAAATCGCCATCGATCAATCGGACCCGCGTCTCAAGCCCGGCATGACCGTGCAAATCACGGTCATCGTCGATCGCGTGCCCGACGCCATCGCTATTCCTGCGCAGGCTTCATTCCTCAACTCCGGGCAGACCGTCGCTTATGTCTGGAACAATTCCGCGTTTCAGGCGCGTCCCATTCAAATCGAACGCAGAAGCCGCGACCGCATCCTCGTCTCCGCTGGCTTGAAGCCGGGCGACCTGGTCGCGCTCAAAGATCATTCGGGAAAGGAGTGAGATGGCGCGCATCAAACGGAATCGCATCTTCACCTGGGCAGTGGTTTGCATTCTGCTCGTCGCCGGCATCGGCGGCGTTGTGGCAGCCAGCCGCGTGCGGCTTCCCGCCAAGTCCGATGAAATTCCTCTGGCCCAGGTCAAGCGGGGAGATCTCGATCTCCAGGTTCATGCAAGCGGAGAGCTTCGCGCCAGCCACTCCATCATGCTCACGGCGCCGGCCGTCGGTGGAGATGCGCTGCAGATCACTCACCTCGTCCGCACCGGCCAGTCTGTCCACAAAGGCGATGTTGTTTTTGAGTTCGATCCCAGTGAGCAGTTGTACAAGCTTGAGCAGAACCGTTCCGAGTTGCTCCAGGCCGAGCAGGAAATCACCAAGGCCAAAGCGGATGCAGTCGTTCTCGCCGCCAAAGATAAGGTCGAGCTTCTGAAAGACCGGCATAACATGCGCCGGGCCGAACTCGACGTTCAGAAAAATGAACTCGTCAGTAAGATCGACGCCGACAAAAACCTGCTCGCACTGGACCAGGCAAAACGGATCCTCGCCGAGCAGGAAAAAGACATCGAATCACACAAAGCCTCGGGCGAGGCCGCGACTTATCTCGCCCAGGAGAAATATAACAAGGCCAAATTAGCCATGGACCAGGCGCAGAAGAATCTGGATAAGATGCGAGTTACTGCTCCCATGGATGGATTGGTTTCGATTCAAAAGAATATGAATGCCTCGGGCGGATTCTTTTTTACCGGCATGACCTTGCCTGACTACCATGAAGGCGATCAGGTGCAGCCAGGCGCATCCATTGCAAAAATCGTCGACCCTCAGGGCCTTGATCTGACCTCGAAGATCGCTGAGCGGGACCGCGGCAATGTCCAGGTCGGGCAACCGGTCGAGGTTGTCTTCGACGCCTTGCCCGGCCATATCTTTCACGGCAAGGTCAAGAGCGTGGGGGGAATGTCAGTCCAGCAGTTCTTCTCGTCGAATGCCAACGGCAGCTTCGAAATCTCCATTCAACTCACCGATGAAGATTCCCGTCTTCGCTCCGGATTCACCGCGCAGATCGTCTTTCTCGGCGGCACAAAAAAGAATGTTCTCTATCTTCCTCGTCAGGCGCTCTTTATGAAAGATGGCAAGCGCATCGCCTATGTTAAGAGCGGAAACGGTTATGAACAACACGAGATAAAGGTTCAAAGCGAGAATGAAAGCCGCGCCGCCATTGATAACCTGGCAGAGGGCTCAAAGGTTGCCTTGGTCGACCCCACCGCTCCGCGCAAATCCACTGGCAGCCCCGCAACCGGCAACATGAGAGGAACACCCTGATGGCCGTAAATCAATTGCTGCTACCGGAGCGCCTTATGCTCACCTACCAGCAATGGTCGAGAGACGTGCTGTTAGGCGTGCAGAATCTCATGATCCATGGGCTGCGCTCGCTACTCACCATGCTGGGCATGATCTTCGGCGTGGCTGCGGTAGTGGCCATGCTGTCCATCGGCGCCGGCGCGCGTCAGAAGGTCATGGCCCTCATTGAACAGATGGGCGTCCACAATCTCATTGTGGAAGCCAAAGAAACCCTGGAGTGGCAGGCCCATTCAAGGATCCGAAAGGTGTCTCCCGGACTTACCTTACAGGACTACCGTGTTATCCGCGACGATCTTAACGGTGTTATCGCTTCTACCCCGCGCAAGCGCCTTACTCCTTCCAAGATCATTCCCAAAGCGCAGCAGGATATACCCACCGTTATGGGCGTCAACCCCAATTATCAGCAGATAGCCGGTCTACATCTGTTAAGTGGCCGCTTCTTCGACCGGGGAGACGAGGACCACGGCTCGCCCGTTTGCGTTTTGGGCTCGGCGGCCAAGTGGAGCCTGTTCGGCTCTTCCAGCCCGCTCGGTCAATATGTCAAGGTCAACGAGCAGTGGTTTCGCGTCATCGGCATAGTCAGTCCGCAGCTTAGTTCGCAAAGCGATAGCTCTGGCCCAGCCACAGTCGATGTAAATAACAACATCTATATTCCTCTGCGATCGGCTTTTCTCCGCCTTGAAGACAGTTACAGTGATGTCAGAGACGAGATAGATGGCATCTATCTCAACTTCGGCGACAGCGCCAACATATCGGAAGCCGCGCAGGTGGTCCGGGCCGTCCTCGATTCGTCGCATCACGGCGCGGATGACTTCAGCATTGTGGTTCCCGCCGAGTTGCTTGCCGAACAAGAGCGCACTGAGCATTTGTTCAACACCGTCATGGTTGCCATCGCCTCCATCTCCTTGCTCGTCGGCGGCATCGGCATTATGAACATCATGTTAGCCAGCATTCTTGAGCGCACACGCGAAATCGGCCTGCGCCGCGCAGTCGGAGCAAGGCAATCCGACATCGTGCGGCAGTTCGTCGTGGAAGCCACCATGATTTCATTCGCTGGCGGCACCATCGGCGTGGCCTTTGGATTCTTCATCTCGCGACTCATCGCCTGGCTTGCCGGATGGTCGACCATCGTCACCTTCAGTTCCATCGCTCTCGCTTTTCTTGTTTCCATCTCCGTCGGCCTGGTCTTTGGAATCTACCCCGCCACCAAGGCCGCGCGGCTCGACCCGGTGGAGGCCATCCGCTATGAGTGATCCCCGCGTGCCTCCGTCCCCGGAGCCTGAAAACCGTTTGTTGAATCTCCGCCGCATATCTCCGTACATAACAGATGGAGTTCTCGGATGAAGGTCATTCGCGTCATCATAATTTTGTTCATGGCTCTGGCTGCTCTCCTGCCCGCGCAGGCACAGTCTCCTGAGAGTTATCGCGGCATGCTTACTGCACGCGTCCGCGCAGACAAGCTGCCGCCTCCGCGGCAACTGAACGATTACGTCCAGGACGGCAAGCTGGTTCTCAGCCTCCGCGACGCGATTCTGCTGACTCTCGAAAACAACAGCAATATCCAGATTGAAGAAACGCAGATTGAAAATCAGAAGTTTGCCTTGCTCGGCCAGTTTCAGCCTTTCGATCCGATCATCCAGAGCAGCCTCAACATCAGCCGGTATTCCTCGCCCTCGTATAGCCAGCTTCAGGGCGTTGGAGTCTCGGCTAACTCAACGCTCAACTCTCTCAGTCAAACCGGACAGGTCAGCTACACGCAAACTTTTACTCCAGGCACGAACATCCTTGCCTCAATCTCGTCCAACAAGAACGCCACCAACAGTGCGTACAATTACTTCAATCCGTACTTCAGTTCAACGCTGAATATTACAATCACCCAACCTTTGCTGCGGGGCGCGGGCCGATTCGCCAACACCGCACTAATCAAAATCGCGCGCCGTTCGCTCCAGCAATCCCGCTCCGCATTCGAAGCCGAGGTCAACGACGCCATACTCCAGGTGGTGAGCCAGTATTGGGACGCTGTACAGGCCCGCGACGCTCTTGATGTCCAACAAAAGTCGCTCAAGCTGGCCGAGGCGAGTTATGAGCGCGACAAGCGCACACTCGAACTGGGCGCTTTGCCTCCCCTCGATATATATCGCTCTGAGTCGGAAGTGGCCGCGCGAAAAGTCGGAGTTATCCAAGCCGCGTATGCCCTCACCCAGGCCGAAGAGGAGCTGCGCCTGACCATTGGCGCCAATCGCGATCCGCTACTGCACGCACTTGAACTAGATCTGACGGAAAAGCCTCAACCCGATGGTGAGCTCGCCAGCATCGATGCCGAAACCGCTCTAGCCCAGGCGCTCAGCCAGCGGCCAGAGCTCGACGTCGTCAAGGCCTCGCTGGACAATGATGAAACCAACATCCATCTCGCTCACAACCAGTTGAAACCAAATCTCCAGCTCCAAGGTTTCTACCAGAGCAGCGGCCTGGGCGGCAATGAATACAACCTTGCAACCGGCCAATTAGTGGCTCCGGGAGGGTTTAACTCGTCCATGAGCCAACTCTTCGGCTTTGGCTATCCAGGCTACGGTGGCACTCTCTCGCTTACACTTCCTGTCAGGAACCGCGGCGCTCTGTCAAACCTGGGAACCGCACTCGTGTCGCGAACACACGACCTATACACGGGTGGGCAGGTCCGCGAGCAGATCACGCAGGAAGTCCGGAATGCCGTTCATCAACTCGACGAAGCCAGACAGGCACTGACCGCTGGCACGGTGTCCTTCGATCTGGCCAAGAAGTCTCTCGCGTCCGAGCAGCGCAAATTTGAGTTGGGAGCGGAGACAAACTTCTTCGTGCTTGATGCCCAAACCAAACTCGCGCAGGCCGAACTCACCTTGCTGCAGACACAGATCAATTACCGCATTGCTCTCGCAGCCGTTGGCCATTCCACGGGTGACTTGTTAAGTCCGTACCATGTGCAGATCGCCGAACTCTCCCATTAGTCTGTCCGGAAATCGGAGCTGCCTGCAAGCAGTTCGCTCCTCAATATCTCCAGCATCAGGACAACGAACAGCGCAGGTTCAGACAGAGCCGAAATGCACAATGCTTGGGCAAAGCGATAGCCTCCCATCACTAGGTTGCGCAGGAAAATCTTAACGGCTGTAAATAGGCCGAGGCGCTGACCCGGACCTAATGCGAATCTTAATTAGAGTTCCGAGCGGTTGGTCGCCCATTCTTCCCAACTGGCTCTGCGATGGCCAAAACGGAGCTCTGTCCGTATAGGCGGTTACACGACCGGAACTGAATTTTCGGTTCAATGCTGCGTTTCGGCGATTTGCACTAACCCGCTAGCGCGGGAGGTTATGCTTTTGCGGCACTTGGATAAACGTTCCATTCTCTGCATTGATTGGCGCGTATTGCCGTATTAGATTGGGTTCTTTACGTAGAGTGAATCCGTTAAGAACCGAGCCTAACCTTGTAGGTTGCACGTGCGCCGATTAGGGTATTGAGGATTGCAAGGACGTGGGCGCACAGTGCGCCATTTTATGTCGTTGCAGTGGAGGCGTTGTGCAAAGAAGGCAGTTTCTGATTTCGTCTGTGTCGTTATCTACGCTTGCGCTGGCCACGCGCGCTTTTGCCGGTATAGATCTGGCTGATAAAGGGAATCGGCCACGCAGTTATGAGTTTCACGGGAAAATTTCTCGCGTGGTCCTTGAAAATTATCTTTCCCGATCGATCTCGATGGAGGGACTGCTTAACGGGCGCGGCAATCTGGAAGACAACATCCGTATGCTGAAATGGACGGGGGCAAAATATGTAGGGCGCAGCATCTGCCTGTGGGGCGGCGAGGCCAACCTGCTAAGCAATCTGGAGCGCGCCAGACGGCAGCTACCGCTGGTTCATGCGGCCGATCCGGAGATGATTCTGGAGGCGTGCATCTTTGAGATTGTGACCAGCGAAGTAGAGCACGTGCCAGTGCCGGAGTGGGCGTTTGCGGCGCTGGGGATGAAACCGGAAGCGCGCTCGTTCCGTTATGCTGACATGCTTTATCCGTCAGGCAAGCGGCAGGACCAGTGGGGCAAGGGATCGTCGGTGCCGGACGTGAGTCGGCCGGAGACACAGCTCTGGTTTTATTTTCTGGCGGCTTCGTATATTGATCTCGGAGTCGAGGGTATTCACTTTGGCCAAGTGGAGATCATGAATGGGAATGATCCCGACCTATTGCACTGGGCACGCGTCTTTGCCCTGGTGCGGAGTTATGCGGCCAAGCATGCACGGCGTGGCATGGTGCTTTGCAATGGGCATGTCCCGAGCGGCGGCTTGGTGCGGAATGGACAACTTCTGCTTGATTTTCATGCCTTCCCGTTGCGCATCAAAGAGGTTCCGGGGCATCCGCAGGAGGCGATTCTGCAGGTCGGCTTCTCCGATGGCATCTATGGCCGCAGCAAGGGCGGTATGACCTTCAGCGGATGGTCATGCGAGCATCTTCCGTACCTGGTGGAACTGGATAACTGGGGCGTGAGCAGGCAGCCGGGGCAGGCGGGCGCCGGTGGAAATTGGGTGTGGGGCTATGACGAGATCAGTTGGTTTGCAAACCAGACGAAAGATTATCGCAGCCAGTGGTTGCACTATGCGTGGAACTGGGTGCAGCGCACGGACCCGAATGGGTATCTCGAAATGCCTGGCAGCAGAACGATGCGCTCGCCGCTCGATCATCGGGGATGGTATTACGCGAACAGGCCGAGCGCCTCGGTTCCAGATGGGTTGGATGATGAGGAAGCGATTCGGGAGATTTGGTCGAGCGCTTCGGCGTGAGTCCGATTGTGTTGCTAGTAAGGTGATTGAGCGGAAACAAGGAAGGCCGGGTCCCATGGGATCCGGCCTTCCTTGTTTTGTGTGAATGGCTATCGGGAAGAAACAGGATAGGCGATCTTTACAGTCACGATTTCGTAAGGATGCGTAGGGACGGTAATCGTGTTCCCTTCGATGGGAACATTGCTGCCGTGCTGGTCTTCAAGCAAGTTGGTGAGTTCCGCCGAGGTTGCGCCCTTGGGAATTTGAATACGGGTGAGGCTGTCTTTTCCAGCCCACTCATAGAAGCGCAGGATGAGAGCGTTGCTATCTTCGGCTTTTTTAACCGCGGTAAGAACGATATTCTGCGCTTCCGGCTTGATGAAGGAGTTTCGCGCGGGCAGCGTTCCGGCGTGCGAATCGACCTGCATGGCTTCGAGCTTGTAGTTGTACTCATAGCCGTGGCGTACGGTCAGAGCCTGCTGCCAGTCGCCAGCGTGGGGATAGAGCGCGTAGCTGAAGTGGTGGTGGCCGCGGTCCGCGTTGGGATCGGGATCGGTAGGCGAACGCAGCAGGGACAGACGAAGTGTGTTTCCTTTGGCATCGTATCCATACTTGGATTCGTTGATGAGGCTGAAGCCGTGCTTTCCATCGCCGAGATCGGCCCAGCGGATTGCGGGGACCTCGAACTTTGCGCTTTCCCAACTGTTGTCCCGAGTTGTTGGCCGCTTGATGGTGCCGTATGGAATCTCATACGTTGCCGCCGGAGCGGAAGCTGCGAGATCGAAGGCCGCTTTCAGGAGAACATGTGTTTCGTGCCAGTCGATCTCATTGACGATGTTGACCTGATCGCTTCCGGCGTAGAGCTCGATATCCTGTACAAATTTGGAGCTTTGCCAGTTGTGCGTTACACGAATGATGGCGCGGGTCTTGTTTTGTTCCACCACTTCAACAGAGGCTGCCTTGTCTAGCTTTGTGGGATATTTCTCAAAGTCCGCATCAATGTTCCAGGCGTCGAACATCTTGGGCGTATCGCGAAAGGTGACCAACTGATTGCCGCAACTGTTCGGAGCAAGAGATTCAAACTGAGATTTCTTGTCGTAAAGGCTGGTGATACAGCCGGTTTGCGGGTCCACGGTAACTTTGAGCGTGTCGTTTTCAAGCGTTGTGCCGCTTACTTTGAGATCGCTCTCGAAGGCTCGCTTTTCCGGAACGACGTGGAGCACTTCATAGCCGAGTGAAGGCACGTTCCTGGCCTGAAGCAGCAGATGATAGGTGTGTGTGTCATGGTTTTCCGAAAGAACTTCCGAAGGCAGGACGCGCCCCTCAGAGTCAAGGACGGAGACGCCACTGGTTGGCGTGGGCATCTGCACGTCGGCTTCGACCCAGCCGGAGCGTTCCCATCCCAGAGGATTGAATATGAGGAGAGAAACGGCGCCTGCAACAGAAGTGCGCGTGTCTGCGAAGGATGAGAGGGTGTGCAGAGCGTTTGTACTGACCTCCTGCGTGGCCCAACGTACCTGGTCATAGTCGGCCTGCGCATCCTTATAGATGACACCGATGCCTGATCCTGCGGCAAGATCGTGGAACTGGTTGAAGGTGATCTTCTTCCACCCATCGGTAAGTTCGGCTGCGGGATATGTAGCGCCATCAAGCCACGCAAGCGAGGCATATTTCTCCGCATTCAGGACAAGCTCTTCGCTCTCGCGCATGTTGCGCTTGTGATTGCTCTGCGTAGTGAGGACGCCGCGATGGAACTCGAGATATAGCTCGTCATTCCAGGTGGGAATTGCAATTTTTCCGTCTGGCGGAGTGGGCAGTTGTGTTTTTCCCTCGGCGGCATCGCGGTAGTTCCACGAAGGGGAGTTGTCCCATAAACGCGGTTCGACATCATTGAAATACGATTGCGCTATTCCGAATCTCATCTTCGGATAGTCTTCGTCGGTCTGCATGTGCTTCAGTCCTTCGTCAAGCAGCGCGCGTGTGGGTCCACCGCCGTGGTCGCCGACACCGTAGAGATCGAGCATGGTGGTGAGGCCGGGATTCAGAGTTCTCGCATGGGCCAGATCATTCGAGAGCCGGTAGGGGCTGAAGTTGGAGTTGCCATAACCGTCGGGAAAATAGGCCAGGACTTTACTGCCGTCCGGTGACTGCCACCAGAAGAGTTTGAGGGGAAGCTGGTTCGTTTCGTTCCACGACATCTTCTGCGTGACGAAGTAGTCGATGCCGGCCTTTTTGTAAATCTGAGGGAGCTGCCAGTTATAGCCGAAGGAATCAGGGTTCCATCCGATACGCACGTCCACCCCGTACAACTGCTTAAAGGTGCGCTTGCCGATGAGAAGCTGGCGCGCGAGCGATTCTCCGTCCGGCATGTTGAGATCGGGTTCGACCCACATGCCGCCGACAACCTCCCACCGGCCTTCCTGAATGCGCCGCTTGATAGTGGCGTTGAGGGAAGGATATTTTTCCGCGATCCACTCGTTGTATTGGGCGGCGGACTGAGTGAAGGTATAAGTCGGGTACTCGTCCATAAGCTGCGCGGCGGTTCCAAAGGTTCGTTGCACCACGTCGACGGTTTCGGTCCAGGGCCAGAGCCACGCGGCATCAATGTGCGAGTTTCCGGTGAGATGGAATGTGGCCTGTTGCAGGATGGACTTCTGCGTGTCGAGAATGGATTGCGCTTTGCGGAGTGAGAGATCGAAAGCTGTCTGATCGGACGCGTCCAGCGCCTTGAGATCGACCGAGGTGATGGCCTGCTCCAGCACCTGCTTTGCGGCGTTGTGGTCCGGCGCGAGAGAAGGCAGAAGAAGCGTCGCGGAGAGGAACTCGTCATGCAGATCCTGCGGATTGGGGCGGTTGGGAGCGAACTCCATATGGAGTTCCATGCCGCGAAGATTTTTAGGATTGGCTGTCTTCTGTAGCTGGATTGCCAGCAGAGCCTTGTCGCCGGGCTTGGCGGAGCTAAAGAGAATTAGCGGTTCCATATCTTCGCCGCGCGCCACGCGCTTGCCGTCGAGGAAGACGGCGACGTTGCCGCGCGTCGGTTCCTGGAGCCAGATTTTTGCGCCAGTCGGATCGTAGCCGTCTAACGTTTTGGGAATCTCAATCCACTTGCGCAACCAGATGGGGTCTGTTGAAGCCTTGTACGGAAGCTGGATGGTCTGCCAACTGGAATCATCCAGGCTGACGGATGCGCCGTTGGGGTTCAGGCCGACGAAGTAGCGCACGTCGCCAAGATGCAGCGTTCCAACATGCGCCAGACGCTCAATGACCGCCTGGCCTTGCGGCGAAAGACTCTGAAGCGCCGCATGGGTTTGCGCATCGGCATCGTATGTAACACCGATGCGCTGCGCATATATAGCCCGCGAGGCGAAAAGCGCAAAGAAAATAATCAGGACGGCGATAATGCGCGGTGTTTTGAATTTGCTTCGAAGTGACTGACGATACATGTCTACCCCCTCAGTGGCTCGTTGCATGCGATAGTTCATTCGGTTCGAGTTTGATCGGTTCTCTGCGTCCATGTGTTCCAGGTTCTCTTTTCATCGGACGGCTATGTCTTCTACCTATTTGGAAAACAAAGACAGATCGACAGCATTGGCAATGGCTTTATGACCCGCGTCGTTGGGATGGAGATGATCGCCGCTATCGTAAAGCGGTAGGAACCATGCTGGCTTGGCGGGATCATGCGTGGCCGCGTCTTGATCGATGACGCCATCGCAGCTGCTCGCACTGTTGCGGACGAAGGTATTGAACTGCTCGCGCGCGGGCTCATCCTCGGCGCGCCAGTAGTTCGCTCCCTGATATGGAGTCAGCGTGGAGCAGAAGAAACGGATATGCCGGGCGTGAGCCTTTGCAATCAAACGCTGCGTGGCAGAGATCAGAGCCGCTGCGGAAGGCGCCGGACGAGTCGATCCAAGATCGTTGATGGGATCGTCGGAGAAAATGACCCAGTGCACTCCGGGTTGATCGAGCACATCGCGCTCGAAGCGTTCCTCCGCATTCTTTCCTGCGCCGTCCACGAGCAGGCGATTGCCGCTGATGCCAGTGTTCAGTACGCCGATGGAAATACCAGCCTGTGCAAGCCACTGCGCAAGAACATCAGGCCAGCGGTTCGCGGTGTTTTCTGCTGCTGCGTAGCCTTCGGTGATCGATGCTCCGAAGGTTACAACCGCTCCGCTCACGTGCCGCCCGCGTATATCGACGTTGGTCAGGAAATAGATGCTGGCGGTGTGCTTTGCTTCGGGCAGGTCAGCCTTCTCGCTGACGTCGCCGATTGCAATATAGTTTGTCCGGTGCGCGTTGGGGGGCATCGTGATGGAGCCAGCCTGAGAGGGAAGATAGAAGCTGATGGCCAGG
This sequence comes from Terriglobales bacterium, assembly GCA_015655195.1. Taxonomy (GTDB): domain Bacteria; phylum Acidobacteriota; class Terriglobia; order Terriglobales; family Acidobacteriaceae; genus Telmatobacter. Next base: position 11,961 of record JAATFM010000040.1, on the reverse strand, counting down.
TCCGCAAGAGCAGGCGTTGCAAAGGAAACGGCATCGCTCGAAACCGCGGAGCCGGGCTGGACGACGACGGAAGTCTGGCCGCTGAAATGAACCGAGTGGTCGGAGCCGGCTACGATCAAGGATCCCGCGCCGCTAAGGGCGACATGCACGTCTTTGATACGCAAGGGGCGGTCGCCGAAGAGATTCGAGATCTGAATGCGCAACCGATCACCGGCGACACTGGTGTGCACAATCTGGCGCAGTGTGGTTCCCGAAAGATGCGGGTCGGCATCGCCGCGCATTGCCGCGGTGGCCCAGGTGCCCACCCAGGCTGCGGATTGCGCATTGGCAGATGCGGCAAAGAAAGATATGGCGGCTGCGAGATAGCACGCTCCTCCCACGGGATTGTATAAACATTTCATCCTTATCCTTGCATCCGTATGAAGCGAACTTCGATTCTCATTCCTTCGCATGTCCTGGTTCATCGTGAAAGAGTCCAATCTGCACAGGGCCAAATTTCTTTGCTTCATGCGCGGCTACGCTGCTTACGGGAGCAAAGGGAAGTGCCGTTACGGGCATGTCATGCCGCTGGAGCAGATATTTGGTTCCAGCCATGGCCTGGAATGTGAGATCCCCGGCCGATTCGTCATGGACAACCTTCGTTCCGGCGGCGCCAGCAAGGATGTCAACTGATTGGCCTGGCCACGGATTGCGGACGCGCAAGGAAGCTGTCGTTCCGGCTTCGATTATGGCAATTACCAATTTGCCGTTGCGTGTTTCAATATCCACCTTTGTTTTTCCACGCACGAAAACGCTGCCGTCGAAATCCCAGTCCGGGGGAATGGCTGGCGCAATCCGAATTACGCCGTCATAATCCTGCGCTAAGGCTTCCTGCAATGCGTCGGCAACGATACCCGTTTCTTCGATGTAGAACTCTCCGTAATTGCGATCCCAGTTTGCGAAACCATTGACAGTGTGCTGCGAGTGCTGGGTGATGATCCGCAAGGTGGATGCGACTTCACTGCCGAGATGCAGGCGCGCGGCCTGGATGGGATCGAAGCTCCAGTCTGCTACACCTTTGAAGGAGCGATGCTCGTACGTACGCAGAGCGAGCGGAAACAGGGGAGATGTGTCGCCAATGAGGTCGTATGGCCAGATGGGTTCGAGGCCGATATTCTCCGCGTTGTGGCCTTGAGCGCCGGGAAGATAGGATTGCGCGATCACGTCTTCACCCGAAGCATCATCCGCGGCGGAGAGCAGTGTCCTGGCGCCGGTTGGCTGTGCTTGTGTGCGTGGGAGCGGAGGGATTTTGGGAATTGCATTCTGCAGCTGGCGGATCAGCTCTGCATCTTTGCCCAACAGTTTGGCCGCTTGAATGACGACAGGATAGAAAGCCTGAGCCGCCGCTATGTCTGTCGTTGGATCCGTTACATCCCATTGTGTCTCGTGCGCATTGGATGGGCTGGTGTGCAGGAGCCCGTCCGGTCCAGCCTGCTGATAGGCAATCAGAAAGCGCGCCGAAGAGGCCATGACGGGATAGTTCGCAGCCAGGAACGCGCGATCATTGGTGGCTAGATATTGCTGCCATATCCATAGTGAGACTTCCGCACCGGTGGAGAGAGTGCGCGCATTGTAGTAGGGGTGGAAGTCGGCATCGCAATCGCGTCCGATGCTGATCGGCTTCCAGCTTGATTCGTATTCGATGCCACGGCCATTGAATCGCATGGTCTCAGCGATACACGCGCCCGGACGTCCCTTCATATATCGCTGAGTCCAGTCCTCGATGCTGGGAAGGTTTTCGCGATAGAGATTGAAGTAGGGAGCGTTCAGATCCGGCAGGCCAGCGCCAAGGTTAGCGGCGACCTGCATACGAAGATTCCAGTGCCAGAAAGAAGAGGAATCCCAGCGATGCGCATCCCGCGCGGAAGAGAGCATGTCGGCAACGCCCGCCTGCGAGCCCGGATATTCGACACCACGCTCAGCGGCCGCGGAGAACAAATAGATGTTGCGGAGGTTCTCCATGTAATCGCCTGCGCCATCGCCGGAGTGGACCTTGATGAGTGCAGCGCGGTTCCAGAACTGATGCCACCAGGTTCTGTGCGCTTCGGGATTTACTGGAACGAATGCCGAGTGCGCGATGCTGAAGATGTCCCCGTGACCGTCAAAGTGCGGGGCGGCGGCCAGAATGCGAAAATGGCCGTCCGGATAAGGCAGGAAGGAGACGGAGACGGTATATGCGTCCGTCACTGTTACAGATATGTCGCGCCCTTCCGCTGTGATGGCGGAAAGCGATCCGAAAGGACGGCCGGAGGATTCTGGGTTCTTGTTGTCGAGCCAGGCCTCGGATAGAAGGCCGACTTTGCCATGCACAGCAGCATGGGGAGCGCGTGGCGACCAGAGCTTCAACACGGCGGTCTGTTGCTGATCGGCCTTTGCGCCGGTCACATCAATCACGAGCGTATCGGTCTCCGGCTGCACGTACGCGGTTGCGGTCATACCGCCGCCCTGCTCGCGGAATTCCCCGTTATAAAGATCGAGGTGGCCAGAGTAGTCCGTGGCTCCGGTGAGAGTGGACAGTCCGGGAATCACGACTTGCCCCGGTGAGAGGCGATCCGGCAGGGTGTCGGCGCGGTTTAACTGTGCCGTCAAGCCATCGGCAGACCAGACGGCAATCCCGAGTGTGCCATTTCCAAGGGGCATCGCTTCTTTAGCCAGCGTGTTCGCTCTTGCGAGAACGATATTGGAACGGCTGATGAGTCCAGCCGTGTCCACATGGAACTCGCCGCCACGCCAGGCCGTGGTATCTCCAGATGCGTCTTGTGCGTGGGCGCTTGTGGCGGCGGCAACAAGGATAGGAATTGCCAAAGCAACGATCTTGTTGAACTTCATTTTTTGTTTACCTTCGTTTGCCGTTACGTGCCTATATTCGACAGCGCTGTTGCCGCATGATGCTCAGAGTGCGGCGTTCAATCCGATCTGGACATCTTTCGTGCTGGCGTTCTGAATCTGAGCCGGGCCGGTGAAGAGATTGCCGCTCACAACGGCGCGAGACACTCCTTCGCCGAGCGTGATATGCGGCTGGTTCTGGCGGAACTCGCAGCCACGGATCAGGACACTGCCGGAGGATGCCTGAATCGCAGCGCGATCCTTTTTCCACTGCACAAAGGTGCAATCGCTGAAGCCTACTGTGCCTCGGCCGGCGATCTTTGCAATCTGGTTGCACGGGCCCCAGAAAGCGCTGTTGACGAAGCGGACCACGCCGCTGTTGGTCTCCAGCACCTCAACCATAGTGGGATCGTCGCCGTGGAAGGAAGTGAATTCGCCGTTGGTGATGAGGAGCGCGTAAGGAGCGCTTTGCTCCACCAGCACCGCGCGGTTGCAGTCGTCGGCTCCGATGCCGAGGAAGTTACCGTTGCATTCGCCCGTTCCGGTATGCACAAACTTGTAACCGACACGGTAGCCGAAGCAGAAGGTGTTCAGAACATATTCCCAATCCGCACGGCCAAAGAGAAAGGCTTCGCCGTTCTGGGTCTGCCATTGATACAAGGGGCCATGCCCAACCCACCAGGGATTGAAGTGCACGTTCTCAATGCGGCCAATATCGTAGATGGCATCCACCCAGATGCCGCGGCGCAGTGGCTGGCCGCAGATGTTTCGAATGTTATGGCGCTCATTGCGACTGGCGTCGATGCCCTGGTAGGGATTCAGTAGTTCAAGATCGAATGCGGCCGGGTTCTTACCGCGCATGGCGATCGTCCACGGATAAGCGGCTGGCTCGGCGTCCGTGACCTGCTCGGGGTAATAGATGGTCATGCCAGTGACAGAGCTGTTCGAGTTCAGCGTGAGGAATGGCTCTCCATCTTCACTGCCGCGACCGGCTGTAGCCAGCAGCGCGGTGCCGTCATCGCCGGGCTTGGCCTGTTTAGCATCGCGCAAACCCGTGTGGGATGGCACGCAGGCGAAGGAGCCACGTAAAGTTACTCCCTCGGGAACTTGGAGAACACCGCGGAAGAGATAGCGCCCCGGTGGCGCATAAACAGTGCCGCCGCCAACGGTATGCGCTGAATCGAGAGCTCGCTGAAATGCGGCAGTTTCGTCTGTGGCGCCGTCGCCGCGAGCGCCAAAGTTTTTGACATTGATCTCGTGGAGAGAAGGTTGCTCCCTATTCGCTGGAGCGGCCAATGCCACGGGGCTTCGCAGCAATCCAGCTATACCAGCCGCCGTGCTCATGGCTAACAGATTGCGACGGGACGGAAAAGCAGAATCGCGCGAGATGTCTTCCTGCTGTTGAAATTGTCCCTGAGTTTCATTGTGCACAGGCCTGTCCATTATTCCGCTCCCGAGATTGCAGGCTGTTGTTTTTCGGTTGTCATGGAAGGCGGCGCATCCTGCGGCGCGCTGCCCCATTGCAGGTTCGGACGGTCTGCCATCTCTAACATCAGCGTTCCTCCGTTAGCGATGTCCGCGTGATTGAACCACGGGCGATTCAGCGGCTTTCCGTTGAGCTGAGCCGACTGAATGTACTTGTTGCGCGCGGAGACATGATTCGCCACGATCGTAAAAGTTTTGCCATTGCCCATGCGAATGGAGGTGTGCTCGAAGATCGGACTGCCGATCTCGTAGACCGGACTGCCCGGGCACACGGGATAGAATCCCATTGCACTCAGCACATACCACGAAGATGTGGCTCCTCCGTCGTCATCGCCCGGAATGCCAAGGGGACCGTCGCCGTACCAGAGATCCATCAACTGGCGCACACGTTGTTGCGTCTTCCACGGCTGTCCTGAAAAGTCGTAGAGGTATGGAATATGGAAACTAGGCTCATTGCCTTGCGCATACTGACCCACCAGGCCGGTTGCGTCAGGAAACTGGCCAAGGAAGGTGTACTTCGATGTGCCGTACTGTTCGACGAAGAGGCGGTCGAGTCTTGCGTTAAATGCATCGCGGCCGCCGAACAGATGGATGAGGCCCGCCACATCATGCTGCACATGCAGGGTGTAGAGCCACGAGTTGACTTCCGTGAAGTAGTCACGGCCACCGTTGCCACCGCCCAGCTTGGGATCGAAGTGGCTTATCCATTCGCCGTCCGCGCTTTTAGGAGCCATGAAGCCAATGGCCGGGTTGAAGACATTCTTATAGTTGTGTGCCAGCTTAGTGAAATACTCTGCGTCCTGTTCCTTGCCAAGCGCCCTGGCCAACTGCGCAACGCACCAGTCGTCATAGCTGCTTTCAAGCGTGACGGAAACGGACTGGCGACGCTCGGGAGTTACACGCGTCTCGGTTTCTTTTTCGCCATAGGCAAGCGCGGGAAAGAAGCCCTTATCGAAGTAGACCTTGTCGAGGCTGGTTAACGGTCCGCGATTCCAGGGAAGCATGGTTGCTTCAGTGGCATTTTTGCGCAGGGCTGCATATGCTTCGTTGACATCGAAGTCGCGATAGCCCTTGGCATACGCATCGAGAATGAAAGAAGCAGCGTGATGGCCGATCATCACGGACTGTTCGCCGACCGCGGAAGGAAAGGATGGCATCCAGCCGCTTTGCTGATACATGAGGATATAAGAGCGGATCATGTCCTCCTGCTGATGTGCGTTGAGCAGGATTTGTAGAGGATGCAGAGAACGATAGGTATCCCAGAGGCCGTCATCGACATAGAAGTCGTGGCCCTCGGCATCGTGTACCGTGTGGTCGTAGCCGCTGAAGTATTTGCCATCTTCCGTAATGTCGGTCATCCGGCCCAGCGAGCGGTAAAGAGCGGTATAGAAGATGGTGCGCTGGCGTTCCGTGCCACCAACAGTCTCAATCGCACCGAGCGCGTCGGTCCATGCGGCGCGCGTCTCGGCTTTCACCTGATTGAAGTTCCAGCCCGGAATGTCATGCTCCAGATTGTGCCGGGCCTGTTCGGCGCTGATGTAGGAGATGCCGACTTTGACTTCGACGATTTCCCCTTTAGTAGAAGGCGAGTCAGATACGAATCCGATGTGCTCCCCTGACTGCTTCTGGTCGTGGCTCCATTCGCCATGCTGCCATGTCTGCCAAGAGTGGAGCGGGCGGGAAAACTCGACATAGAAATACTCGCGGGTTTCCGGGCCATCCTGTTCGACATGGGAAACGGTTCCATCGGCGCGCTCGCTGCCTTCGATAGCATGGTCGCTGACCACGGAGAACTCCGCATGATCCCTCATGCTCAAGGCAAGATGCGCGTGAGAGCTTGCGGGAAAAGTGAAGCGGTAATATGCCGACTGTTTGGCGGCTGTGAATTCGGCACGTATGCCCCAACTCTGCAAATCGGCTTCGTAATAATACGGCGTTGCGGTTTCAAAATCATGATCGTAGCTGGAGGCATAGGCTTCTGGACGTGTACTGGTCTCTCCTGCCGAGGCCATCAGGAGCGCAGGCCCCGCGGGAAAACCATATATCTTGTCCGCAAGGTAACGGTCCGGAATACCCGGCGTGACAACTGGAGCAAGACGCGCCATGCCGTGCGGGCGCTGTACATAAGGAATGGTTGCGGTAAGCAACTGGCCGATGCCTCCGATATTCGGAGACACATAATCCACTGCTTCTTTCGGATGTTGTCCGAGAGCAGCTAAGGCGCTGCTTCCAATCATTGCCAGGCAGGCAAGGCGAACCGTGATTTTCATTGTGCTCCTGTTCCTGTGCATCGTGTCCCTGAATCTTTCCGTGGAATTTGCGATCAGACAAAGGCCTTGCTGCTAAGGACGCAAAAAGAATTTGGCGCTCAGAGAGGCTTGCGAAGAGCCGCCTGTCCATACCGTGTAATTGCCTGACTCGACAACCCACTTGTTTTCCTGGCTCCAGATTGCAAGCTGATCCTGCGGGACGTTGAAGGTTACAGTTTTAGCTTCGTTGGGCTTAAGATGAATCCGAGAAAATCCTTTGAGGGTGCGGTCCGGTGTTTCAACGCTGCTTACGTCTTCGCGCACATAGAGCTGTGCCACTTCCTCACCTTCCTTGTCGCCGGTGTTTGTTACATCTACCGTGACGACAACATCCGCCTTGCTGCCCTGTGCAGGCGTCTGTACCGCCAAATGGTCGTAACGGAAGGTGGTGTAGCTCAGTCCGAATCCGAAGTGGAAGAGCGGTTCGCCTTTGTCGTCCACGTATTTGTGCATACGCGAGGGATCGTAGTTATAGAAATCGGGCAGTTGTCCGGTGCTGCGTGGGAAGGTGATTGTCAGGCGGCCGGCGGGATTGTTGTCTCCGAAGAGGGTTTCTGCAACCGCCTGTCCGCCGAACTCGCCGGGATACCAGGCTTCGAGAATTGCCGGAATGTGCGCTTTGGCCCAGCCGATGGTCAAGGGCCTGCCGTTTTCCAGCACCAGAATGATCGGCTTGCCAGTGGCGGCGATGGTTTCGAGCAAAAGCTCCTGATTGCCGGGCAGGTCGAGGTTCGAGCGGTCGAAGCCTTCGCCGGAGATGCCTTGCCATTCGCCCAGCGCCAGGATCACGACATCGGCATTCTTTGCCTGAGTGACCGCGGCGGCGATGTCTTTTCCATCGTCGAAGGTGACATTCGCCTTCGGAACCAGCTTGCGGATGCCATCGAGAATGCTGATGTGCAGGCCATTCTCTTCCTTTTCATAGTCCCCATAACGCGCCACGTCGCCATTAGGCCCGATGACAGCGATATGGCTCACAGATTTCGAGAGCGGCAGAAGGCCACCTTCATTCCTGAGCAGGGTCATCGATTCACGCGCCGATTCTAGCGAGAGCGCCAGATGCTCCGGTAAGCGGTCGACTTTCGCGTGTAGTGTGGGATCCACCAGAGGGTGATCGAAAAGGCCAAGCTCAAATTTGACGCGCAGGACAGAGCGAACAGCGCGGTCGAGATCGGTTTGGGACAGGCTGCCTTCATGCACGCAATCGACGAGCGCCTTCTGGAAGACGGCGTGATCGAAGTCGTAGAACTGCATATCGACACCGGACCTGATCGCCATGCAGGAAGCGTCTTTGGGTGTTGCGGCCACATGATGCACGTCATAGAGGCGCTTGATTGCGCCCAGATCGGAGAGCACAAAGCCCTGGAAGTTCCATTCGTCGCGCAGAATTTTCTTAAGCAGAAACGGATCTGCAGTCACGGGAATGCCGTCGATCTCGTGATAGGCGGCCATCGCACCCATAGCGTGACCTTCGCGGAAGGCCGGTTCGAAGCCGCGTAGCATGGTCATTCGCAGCTCGCGCTCGCCCATGTGCACAGGCGAGGTGTTGGTACCGCCTTCGGGTGAACCGTGGCCGGCAAAGTGCTTTGGCTCGGCGACCAAGGTGTGGTCCGTATTTAGGCTCTCACCCTGTGCGCCCTGCACGTAGGACAGGCCCATCTGGCTGGTCAGATACGTGTCTTCGCCGAAGTCCTCCTCGACGCGGCCCCAACGCGGTTCGCGCGCGAGATCGAGCACAGGGGCAAGGATCATCCCGATTCCGTTCGAGCGGGCCTCCGAGGCTATGGCGGTACTGGTCTTCCGCGCAATTTCCGGGTTCCACGTGGCAGCGAGGCCGATCGGGGCAGGGAAGACCGTTCCACGGTCGAAGCCGTGCAGGCCCTCTTCCACAAAGAGAGCCGGAATGCCGAGCCGGTTGTGGGCAATGACCCAGCTCTGGATAGCATTCGACTGCACCGAGGTGGGATAAACGTCATGGATGCCGCCTACGCCGATGTCACCCCACATGGCCTGCGCTTTATCGGGAAGAAAGGCCGCATCTTCCGCCACGTGGTCTTTGCCTGTGTGCTTGTCTTCAAGCGTGCCGGCGGCGGCATAGAGATCAAGCTGCCGCGCTTTTTCTTCGAGCGTCATCCGCTTGAGCAGATCGTCGATGCGCTTTTCCACCGGCGCGCCGGCCTGCTTGTAAAGAGGCTGGCCCTGCTGCGCTCCAGCCAGCGGGAGAATCGCTCCGAAAAGGAGGCACGCAACTGCTATGCCTTTTGTGCGCATCCTCAGCTCCGCGATAAGTCCTTCCATTGCTCTATGGCTTTTGCTCAAATCCCCATCGATTTTCAAGCACAACTCTCCTTACAACAGTTTGTTAAGCGTTATCCAACATGCTGCCGAACCGACGAACAGAATTGCAACGTTAGCGGCATTTCTAACATCTCGGTAAATCCCTTTAAAACCAAGCACTGTCGCATATCCTTCGACTCCTAACGGTAGCTACGTCGAGTAAAGTGATCGGCGTCACCTGGTTTGCAGCCGCGAAAGCCCAACGACATGCGTATTCCGTTGGTGGTAGAATCGCTGCTGTCCAAAATTTGTCATGCAATCTCCCCATCCAGCCGATGCTCGTACTCCGGGTGTTCCGAAAGTTGTTGAAACAGAGGAGGAACTCGCGTCTCTGCGGCAGCACCTGAGCGATGTGCTTGAAGGGGCTGCTTTCAAGAGCAGCCATCGCAGCGGACAGTTCCTGAAGCACATCGTCGAGCAGGCCATAGCCGGGCGTGGAGACTCGTTGAAGGAACGTTTGATTGGAGTGGATCTTTTCGGTCGTTCGCCTTCCTATGACACGGGTGACGACGCCATTGTTCGTGTGACGGCAAGCGATGTCCGGCGACGGCTTCTGCAACACTACAGCACGCATGGATTGGAATCGGATTTCCGCATCGCGCTGCCGCAGGGATCTTACGTTCCAGAGATCATGCGCATTCCGGCCGGCGAGAAAGAAGCGCCGGCAACCGCCACTGTGCCTGGCAGTGCGCTGGCGACAGAGCATGCAGAGCCGCTTGTGCAGGAGCAGCACCCGGCGCAGGAACACACGCCCATTGTGAGGCATGACGATACTGCCGCGGTGAAGATTGTGCCGCATAGTCGCATCTGGCTTGCCACGGGTCTGGCGCTTACAGTTCTGAATCTCGCTTTCGCCGGTGGCGCCTTCTGGATGCACCGCTCTGCGGCTTCTCATTCGCCGCGCTCGATTTTCCCCTGGTCGGTCTTCTTTGCGTCCTCGCGTCTCACGAACGTCATTACCAGCGATCCGAACGTCGAAACGGTTCAGGATATATGCGGCCACTCGATTTCGGTTTCCGACTACGCAAATCGCAACTATATTCCCGATACATCCGGCTTGACTCCGCAGACCATCCAGACCTGCCGCCTGATTCTTTCGGGAAATAACGTTTCGATCGTCGATCCGGGCATTACCGCTCGCATCAGCGCGCTGGCGCAACAAGCTTCCTCCGCCATCAACGTCCGGGCCGCTCGGAACATTGAGCTGACGGATTTGAAAACCGACGATCACTATATTTTTCTTGGCAGCCCGCGCTCCAATCCGTGGTCGGAGTTGTTCAATGAGCAGCTCGATTTCCGCTTTGTTTACGACAAGGCTCTGAACCAGGAATTCATTCGCAACGTTCGTCCTCGCGACCATGAGCTTCCTCAATATGTTCCAACGGCTATGGGCGGCGGAACAGGGAAGTCCTTTGCGATTGTCGCTTTTCTCCAGAATCTCGATCAGAATGGCCAGGTTCTGCTGCTTGCGGGGGCTAATGCCGAAGGGACGGAAGCAGCAGGCAATTTCGCTACCGACATTCCCCGGCTTTCTGCCGCATTGCGAAACTGTGGCGTCTCTGGTCCTCAATCGCATTTCGAGCTTCTTCTCCAGGTAGATACGATGGCCGGTTCTCCAAACAACATCAGTCTGGTCACATGCCATGTGCTGTCTGTCAGCCCAGCTCACTAAGGGCGCGCCGGTTTCTGAAACGGCGAATTGCCGAAAGTCTCCTGATGATTCGGCGGACTAAAGTTGCTTGAGGAGCACAAGGCTCCACGCATCAACGGAGCGCTGAACGTCCAGACGTCCCTGACTGTCTGCGCGGAGAATCTCCTTTTTCGTGTCCCATGCGGCATCGCGCAGTGCCTTGGTTTGCTCCCGATTTGGCGGTTCGGGCTTGCCCATCTTTTCCCATGCGGCAACAGCGTCGCCATGTTCCCGATCCAGAGTTTCCACCAGGAATGTCGCATTGGCCGGCAGCCCTTCCAGATGCAGTTGCAGCTTGCGCGGGCTTCCGCTCGCGTCGATGGCGTCGGCTTCTTCAACGGAATTGGTTACCGGAAGAGAGATTTTCTCTTCGACGGGATAGTTGTAGATGAGAGCGGCAATGTGGTTTGATGCGTGATCGTGCGTGACAATAGCTCCCTCGGTTTGCGAGAGCAATTCGTCGCCAAGCTCGTTCATCATGCGGTAGGCGTGAAAGGCCGGCTTGATGATCTGCTGGTAATTGATAAGTCCGAAGCCGCCGTGAAAGATCGAGTCTGTCGCGCGGTTTTCTTCAAAGACATCCGTGAAGACCCAATAGGAAAGCGAATTGACCTGGCCAATGGATTCCAAATTGGTCTTTGCCACAAAACCAGCCGCAGCCAGGGAATCGTGAGTATGATCGACCGGCGAAGGACTGGAGTTCCATTCCGTCAGGTGAATCTCCGCATGGGGATAGGGGCTCGCATCGATCATCTGGCGGATGGTGCGCAAGTCGTCGCGCGTGGAGTTGACGCTCCGGCGGAAATGGCTGCGCGTGGGCTGATCGGGTTCGACGATTGCAAAATCCTGCGGATAGGGGTGTGTGGAAACAAAATCCACGGGAAGATTCTGCTGCTTACAGTAGTCCAGAAATTCATTGATCCAGATGGGCTTCCACGGAATGCTCATCGCGTCAAAAGGCTTGCCGGATGCCTGCGCGGCTTTGAGAGCATCGCCGTCGAGGTGATAATTGCTGGTCGCCGGGCCTCCCACGCGTAGCCCTGGATCAACTGCTTTAATCGTGTTCGCAGTAATTTTGTACAGCTCGAAATACTGCTGCTGCGTTCCTCTGAAGAATGAGTCTGTCAGGTTCGGTTCGTTCCAAACCTCGAAGTACCAAGTGCGCACCTCGTCGATTCCGTACCGCGCAACCCAGTGTTCCACCGTGTGGTGAACCAGATCCGCCCACTTGTTGTAATCGTTTGGCGGACTGCCGTTGGCATGCCACCAGAAGGT
>JAATFM010000240.1 GCA_015655195.1 Terriglobales bacterium | reverse complement strand
ATGGGGCACGGAATACCACGATTCACTGTCCACGGCCCACGATTTACGAATGTGCCGGGGTGCTCCAGGTCCCTGTTGTTGGGACCTGGGATCGCACGAACCTTTCTCAACCGATCTCAATCGACCTCAACCGATCGGGTGCCCCACCCTCGCCGGGCCTTTGTCTTTCCGGCTAGGGTGGGATAGCACAGAAGCCGCGTGTGAGGGCAGCTATCCGCTAGTGGCTTACCGCTGTCTGCTCGTACAGTGTCGAGTTCCGATAGCCGAGCAGCATGATGAGCGTCCAGATGCCGAGCGCAGTGCCGAGCGGGAAGCGCAGCAGGCTCAGGAAGGCGGCAATAATCGCCACGACCCGGCCCCACGGAGCGCGTTCCCGCAGGCCCCAGCCGGCGGCAAAGGCAAGCGCGGCGCGGCCGATGAGAAGAACCCAGGCGAAGCGCAGGAAGAAAGCGCCAAGCCACATGTGTGCGAATGGCCAGCCGCCGTCCGTTCCCTGCCCATGCAGCCACTGGCCGAAGTGGCCGGCGAGGAAGGCGTTGGCGAAGGCCATGACCAGCAGGCCCAGCAGCAGCGACAGCCCTGCATAGATAAACCAGACGGTGCTGAGGGCGCACAATTGGTTGGAAAAGCTCGCCAGTTGTACCTCGAAGCCGGGAATGGCCGGCGCGGGTGCCGGCACAGCGCGTCCGCACTGCGGGCAGACGAACTGACCCTGGGCTAATGCAAAACCGCATCCACTGCAATACATGGAGTGGCCTCCTTGCGTTACAGAATGGCATACGTACGGTGGCCGCGGCCGGTTCCGTGAGCCAATTTCACGAACCGGTCCCGCGGGCCGTTTTCGGCCCAGGTGCGCCCCGGCACTTGACCTTTTCCCACACTTGGGCGCAATGTAGGGAACACAGAAAGCCAAAAGCGTGAAAAGCGCAGGGTGAACCGGGTCCGCAAGCGAGAGGGAGGTTCCCATGAGTGTACTGGCTGCAACGGTCTCCGCGGCGGGTGCCGCGGCAGCGCTTACTGGCACCGGGCTGGAAGTTACGGATTTGGTGGGCAATCTTTCCTTTGCCTCCCGGCTAGTCCGCGGGCGAGACGTGACGGTGATTCCCGAGGGAATGCGCCGCCTTGCGCACGCGCTGACCGAGCAGCCGGATACGATGCTGCAAACATTGGTCGAGACCGCCGTCGAACTTTGCGGGGCGGACAGCTCGGCGCTGAGTCTCGAACGGGAGAACCGCACCGAGGAGGCGTATTACCGCTGGGTCGCCGTGGCCGGCAATTACTCCGGCATGTACAACGCGCTCTTTCCGCGCCATCCATCGGGGTGCAGTGTCTGCCTGGAGCGCGGCCGGCCGCAGCATGTGCGCGCCGATCCACGCTACTTTGAGCTGCTGGGAATCTCAGGCGCCGCGCCGGTGACCGACGGGCTGATGTTTCCCTGGCAGACCGAGGAAGCGCGGGGAACGCTCTACATCCTGGCCCACGAGCGGGAGCAGGCCTTCGATCCGGGCGATCTGCACACCATGGAAATCCTGGCCGACTTTGCCGCCATCGGCGTGCGCCAACTCCGGCAGCAGAGGCTGCTGCTGAAGCAGGCCGGCCTGCTGGCCGAGGCCGCGATGGCGAACAATCTCGCGCATAACATCAACAACCCGTTGCAAAGCCTGACCAACATCCTTTACCTCGCCTCGGAGGGCCATTATGGCGAGGAGGGAAAGACGGTCGGCCTGGCGGCGCGCGGCGATCTGGACCGCCTCTGCGCCGTGGTGAAGGAGCTGCTGAGCCTGTCTTGTCGAAAAGAGCAGTGAGTAGCGTGCTGCTCCAGGCCTTTTGCAAAGGATGCGGACCAAAGAGTGCGGAATGGACGCGGCGCCAGCGGCTTAACCGGAAGATCAAACCGGGACAGACAAGCTGACATGCCGGGTTCACAGTCATCTGGTAATGTAGTTTTTCTGTACCGGAGGAGATCCAGAATGCCATTACCGAATGACGAACGCGTCGTAGCGCTTGCCAATGACCTGTTGCAGCAATTCGACCAGATTTTCGGCGTGCATCCCGGTTTTCGGGCGGCTCACGCAAAGGGCCTGATGCTGACGGGAAGTTTTCATCCCGCGGCGGGGGCGCAATCTCTTACCAACGCTCCGCATATCGTGCACGCATCGACCCCGGTGACGGCGCGTTTCTCCAATTCAACCGGTCTTCCGCAGATCGGGGACAACGTTTCCGACGCCAACCCGCGCGGTTTTGCGATTCGCTTTGATCTTGCCGAGCACGTGCACACCGACATCGTGAGCCACTCGACGGATGGATTCCCGACCCACGACGGTTATGAATTTCTCGCGTTTCTGCGCGCGGCCGCGGCCAGCGGGCCGGATGTTCCTTCGCCGAAGCCGATCGAGGAGTTTCTGGCCGCGCATCCCGCGGCGCTGGCTTTCGTGCAGGCTCCCAAGCCGTTCCCTTCGAGCTTTGCCCGCGAAACCTATTTCGGCGTGACGGCGTTTGCCTTTACCAATGCCGCCGGAGAGACGAAGTACGGACGCTATCGCATTCTGCCGGAGCTGGGCAACGACTTCCTGACAGCGGAGCAGGCAGCCGGAATCGGCGAGAACTACCACTATGAAGAGATTGCCGCGCGCGTGGCAAAGGAGCCGGTGCGATTCCGCATCGTCGTGCAGGTTGCCGATTCCTCCGACACAGTGGACAACGCCACGGTGCACTGGCCGGAGAGCCGCACGCTGGTGGATTTCGGCACGGTGGAGCTGACGGCGGTAATGCCCGATACGCTCGCGCAGCAGAAGCACATCATCTTCGATCCAATTCCGCGCGTGGATGGAATTGAGGCTTCTGCCGATCCGCTGCTTGAGCTGCGCGCCGCGATTTATCTTCTGAGTGGAAGACGGCGGCGTACCGCATAGGCTGAGCCATCCGGGGCAGGGAACGCGGAAAGGAAATTCGGACATTACCTTAAAGACGGATGCGGCTACTCCCGCCTCTGTGAAACAATTAAAGTATGCTCCTGTTTCCTAAAATTATTCAGGGCGGCATGGGTGTAGGCGTATCGAATTGGCGCCTCGCAAATGCTGTTTCCCGCCTCGGTGAATTAGGCGTCGTCTCCGGCACGGCACTCGACTCAGTTTTTGCACGCCGTCTTGCCGATGGGGACAAGGGCGGGCACATGCGCCGTGGGCTGGATGCATTTCCATTTCCCGAGATGGCCCGGCGCATCTGGCAGGAGCACTTCGTGGCCGGCGGCAAGCCGGACGGCAGCCCGTACCCCGCGCTGCCGATGCGGAAGCATGTTGAGTCGCGCAAGCTGGTCGAGTTGAGCATCGTCGCGAACTTTGTCGAAGTCTTTCTCGCGCGGGAGGGTCACAAGAACTCCGTCGGCATCAATTTTCTTGAAAAGGTGCAGTTGCCTCACCTCGCGTCCATCTACGGCGCAATGCTGGCAGGCGTGGGATATGTGCTGATGGGCGCGGGCATTCCGCTGCACATTCCGGGCGTTCTGGACGCCTATTCCGAACAGCGGCCCGCCGAGTACAAGCTCGCCGTTACGGGATTGGCGCAGAATCAGGATGGGCAAGATAAGGACGTTGTGATGCGTCTCGATCCGGCTGACTATGCGGAAGGCCCGCTGCCGAAGCTCACGCGGCCAAAGTTTCTCGCCATCGTCTCTTCCAACACTCTGGCAACAACCATGCTTCGCCGCGCCAACGGCCGGGTGGACGGCCTCGTTATCGAAGGCCCCACCGCTGGCGGTCATAATGCGCCGCCGCGCGGAAAGCTTCAGCTCACCGCCGCCGGCGAGCCGGTTTATGGCGAGCGCGACCGGGTGAATGTGGCAGAGTTGCGTGCTCTTGGCGTTCCGTTCTGGCTGGCCGGCGGCTATGGCAGCGCAGACAAATTGCGCGAAGCCCTCGAAGATGGCGCCGCCGGAGTTCAAGTCGGCACAGCCTTTGCCTTCAGCGAAGAGTCCGGCCTGCGGGACGATCTGAAAAGCAAACTGGTGGCGCAGGCGGCAGCCGGGACCGCGGAAGTTTTTACCGATCCTCGTGTTTCTCCCACAGGATTTCCATTCAAAGTTGTGCAGTTACAGGGCACGTCGTCTGATGCCGCTGTCTATCAGGCCCGCGGTGCTGTCTGCGACATGGGCTATCTGCGCGAGCCATACGCCATGCCGGATGGCAGCATCGGTTATCGCTGCGCTGCGGAGCCCGTCGCAACCTACGTCGCAAAGGGCGGCAAGGCGGAGGACACAATCGGGCGGAAGTGCCTCTGCAATGCGCTGCTGGCGAATGTGGGCTTGGCCCAGTTGCGCAAAGACGGCAGTGTGGAACCGGCGCTCGTCACCGTGGGCGACGACATGAATACCATCGCCCGATTTGTTGCGCCGGGCAGTAATTCTTATTCCGCCGCGGATGTTGTGCAATCCCTGTTGCACGGCTGATCGGGTTCCAAACGGTTCGCCGGCGCTTGCCGCTAATTCTTCTTCGCAACCACTTTGGCGACTATCGTGTGCTTGCGTTCCCAACGCTCCTCGTGGCGGTCGTCGCGGTAGATTAGCCCCGTGACGCGCCCCTGCGAATCGCGCTCTACGATAAGCCGCGGCCAGTAGCCGCCCTGCGGGTAGAAGAAGCTTGTCGACGACTCGGCTTCGAGCGGCGCAATCTCTCCGTGCCTGTCCTTCTGGAAGAGCTGTTCGCCCTGGCGGAAGAGCGTGACGGCGGGGCGGCCTGTAGTGTCGTGGTACTCGCCGACGATGGCGTCGAGCGCGGCGGTGGAAAGCCTGATCGCGTTCGGATGCGGGGCGATGACGAGCCGCTCCGCGAAAGCCTGCACTTCCGGCTGCGAGAGCCGGTGCGTGAGCAGCCAGTGGGGCAGGTCCGGTTCATTAAAGCCTCGGGTCCAGGAGTCGTGCTTGAGGCCCTGATAGACCCACAGCCGTACATCGCCGCCGCCGGCCTTGAGCGCAGCGTACATCAGCTCGTCTTCCCTCTCCGGCACCGTGGGATCGTCGCTGCCATGGAAGAGCCAGAGCGGCATACGGCCGATGCTGCGTGCGTACTCGGCGGGCAGCGCGGCAGTCTCCTGCCAGCGCTCCGGCGCGTAGCTCCAGAAGATGCCTCCGGAGGCGATGGCAGCTGCGGCCCAGCGATGCGGATAGAGCCTGGCCAGCTCCCACGCGCCATAGCCGCCCATGGACAATCCAGTCAGATAGGTGCGGTCCGGGTCGGTGTGAAACTCGGCCTGCTCCTGGTCGAGCTCGGTCATTGCCATGGCGAGCATGTCGTTGTCGGTCCAGAAGCCCGGATAGTTGCACTGCGGCAGGACGACGACGAAGGGCCAGCGCTCAGGGTGGTTGCGAACCGCCGTCGGCACGCCGATCTGCGTTTGCCACATGCCTTCCGCGCCACGCTCGCCGATGCCGTGCAGGAAGAGAATCATCGGCCAGGGCTTCCTGTCGTCGCGCCGGTACTCCTCGGGCAGATAGACCTGAAATTTGTATGTCACGCCGCGGATTTCGATTTTGCGATTGAGAAAGCCGGTCTCCTGCGCGGGCGGGGGCACGAACTTGCCGCCGTGCCCGGTTGCGCCTGCCGCGGCGGGGCTTGCGCCCACGGACAGAAGTCCGCCGGCCAGGCAAATGCAGGCTGTAAGGAAATGCACGCGGCATAGCATGGTGTGACTTCCATGATACGGGCGATTGTCAAATTTGAAGCAGGGAAATATGAGAGCAGAGTCGAAGGACGAGAAACAAGGGATGAAGGACGAGAAACAGCCGTTGCCTTTTGTTCGTTCTCCCAAACATTTCCGTGCCCCATCCTTGCGCCTTTTTTCTGGCGCAAGGGTGGGATCGCTAAAAGCTACTTTCTCGTGGCTGGATGCAGTATATAGACGGAGATTATCCCAGCCTCTGGGACGATGGGAGCAGAGAAATAGCAGGTTTTTGGTATGGACTGCACTCTAAGGCAATCGATTTCTTTTCAGCGGATTACATGGAAGGCACTCATTATAATTTTTTTTGGGAAAAACAAGTGTGACGGGCAACCTTGCCCGCAGCCGGCTGCTATAGTAATTTTTCGGGGCTACGCATCCTTCCCGTGGAAGTGCCCCTCCTGCAACAGAAAGTAGAAACGGTACGCAGTCGCCTCACAGCGGCTACAGTCCTCACAGTTATTAGCGCAGGCAAGACCAAGGGAAAGCATTCATGGCGCAGATATTTGACCGCAGCTCCAACGCACTGGCCCGCATGAGCCTTGTGTTGACGGGGCTGATCGTGATTGCCCTGGGCGTTACGCTCGACCAACTGCAGCGCTCCCCCTGGGTCACGCGGCAGGGTCAGCGCGCCGACCAGCCGGTGCCCTTCAGCCACAAGCACCACGTGCAGGGACTGGGCCTTCAGTGCCAGTACTGTCATACGACGGTGGAGAAATCGAGCTACGCCGGCATTCCGCCCACCAAGACCTGCATGAACTGTCACGCGCAGATCTGGACCAACGCGCGGCTCCTTGAGCCGGTTCGCCAGAGTTGGGCAACGGGGAAATCGATCAACTGGACCCGCGTACACGACCTGCCTGATTTCGCCTACTTCAATCACGAAATTCACGTAAACAAGGGCATGGGCTGCTCCACCTGTCACGGCCGCGTGGACCAGATGCCGCTGATGTATGCGCAGAACACGCTCCAGATGGAGTGGTGCCTGGACTGCCATCGCAATCCGGGGAAGAACATCCGCCCGACCAGCCAGATTTACAACATGGCGTGGGAGAAGCCGTCGAGCGACCGCCCGGTGTGGTGCTCGGTGAAGGATGGCGCGGCGAATCTGCCCACGGCGCAGTCGGTCGATTGCACGACGAAAGACCCGAGCGAGTCCGGCCCGCAGGTGGCGCTGTTACAGACTTCGGCTGAAAAAGGGATGGCGGGCGATGTGGCCTCGGCTGTTCCGGTGCCGGCCTCCTATCAGAAATTTGAAAGCCAGGATCAGCTCGGCAAATTCCTCGTCCATCAGTACAAGATTCGCACGGTGCGCGATCTGACGAGCTGCGAGGTCTGCCACAGATGAGCAGCTATCCGATTCAGCCCGAGACAAACGGGAACAATCTTATGGGGAGCGGCCTTATGCCGAGCGGCGTGGATAAAGAAAAGCAAAATCCGCAGGCTGCCAACTCCGCTGCCGGGCCAATGACTCTGGTTCAGGTGCGCGAGAAGCTGAAGAACGTGAAGGGTAAGCGCTACTGGCGCTCGGTGGACGAGCTTGCCAGTACGCCCGATTTTCAGGCTGCCGTGGAGCGCGAGTTTCCTTCGGCAGCGCAGGAGTGGGTCGATCCGGTCTCGCGCCGCGGCTTCATGAAGCTGATGGGCGCATCGATGGCGCTGGCCGGCCTGGCCGGTTGCGCCAAGCAGCCCGACGAGCCGATTTACCCCTACGTCAAGGCTCCCGAAGATCTGGTCCTTGGCAAGCCGAACTATTTTGCAAGCGCCTGGCCGTTCGTTACCGGTGCGGTGCCTACGCTGGTCAAGGCCGATTCCTTCCGTCCCATCAAGGTAGACGGCAACCCGGAACATCCTTATAACGTCGGCTCTTCGGATGTCTTTACGCAGGGTTCGCTGCTCGATCTGTATGATCCGGACCGCTCGCAGAAAGTGACCTTCGACGGCGAGAATCGCGAATTCAGCGAGTTTGCCGAGGTTTTCCAGCACGCGGTAAAGGAGTCGCAGGACGGCACGGGCATTTATTTCCTTTCGTCCACCATTACCTCGCCGACGCTGGCGCGGCAGTGGTCGGAGGTGCAGAAGGCTTATCCGAAGGCGAAGCTGGTGCAGTACGATCCGGCGATTGCAGGCACGGCGCTGACCGGCGCGACTTCTACGCAATACGTGCTCGCCGACGCCGACGTGATTGTTTCGCTCGACGCGGATTTTCTCTCTGGCGCGAGCTACCCCGGTTTCCACAAGCTGGTGCGCGACTATGCCGCCCGCCGCAAGACTCCCGACAACCTGAACCGGCTCTACGCGATTGAGTCCACGCCGACGACGACCGGCCTTAAGGCCGAGCATCGCCTGGGCCTGCGCGCCAGTGAGATTCCGGCATTCGCAGCGGCGCTGGCTGCTGCGGTAGGCGCTTCGGGTGTTTCGGCTCCCAGCTATTCGTGGACCGGTGAGCAGCAAAAGTTTCTCGCCGCGCTTGCCAAGGACCTGAAAGCGCACGCCGGCAAGTCTGCCGTGATTCCGGGCCTCTATCAGGAGGCGTCGGTTGCCACGCTAGCCGCGGCTATCAATCAGGCGCTCGGCAACACGGGCAAAACGGTTCTCGTTTCCTCGCAGCCGGTCAATCCGCTGCCGAGCGACCAGATCACCGATTTCAAGTCGCTCGTCGCTGACCTGAATGCGGGCAAGGTGCAGTGGCTGGTGATTCTGAACGCCAACCCCATCTACAACGCGCCGGCGGACCTCGATTTCACCTCAGCCTTCAACAAGGCTAAGACGACGGTGCATCTCAACTCGCATGTAGACGAGACCGGCCAGATTGCCAACTGGCACATTCCGACGGCGCACACGCTGGAATCGTGGTCGGACGCTCGGGCCTACGATGGCACGATCTCGATTGTGCAGCCGCTCATTGACCCGCTCTACGGCGGCAAGACGGCGCACCATGTTTTCCAGCTTCTACTGAGCGATACGCTGCTCAGCCCCTACGATGCCGTTCGCCTGACTGCGAAGACGAGCATCAAGGGCGACTTCGAGATCGGATGGCGCAAGGCGCTGCATGACGGCTGGATCGACTCGACAGCCTTTACGGCAGGTGCCGCACCGGTTGCGGGCCTTCCCGGATTTGCAGGTAAGGTTCCGACGCCTTCGTCGAAGGACTCGCTCGAAATCATCTTCCGTCCCGACCCGAATGTTTACGACGGTCGCTTTGCGAACGTAGGCTGGCTGCAAGAGCTGCCCCGTCCGGTAACGAACATTAGCTGGGACAATGCGGCGCTGGTTTCCGGCGCTACGTTGACTAAGCTGGGCCTCGAAGAAGACGACATCATCGAGCTGACCGTGAATGGCCGCAAGATCAAAGCTCCGGTAGTAGTCGCGCCGGGCCATCCGGACAATTCCGTCACGGTTCACCTCGGCTACGGCCGCCAGTTCGCGGGCCGCGTAGGCTCAGGCGTGGGCTTCAACGCCTACCTGATTCGTACCGCCGACGCGCCGTTCTACACGACCGGCACGCTCAAGAAGCTCGACGGCAAGTGGGGCGTGGCGATTACCAAGAGCCACTACCAGGATCATCGCGGCACGGCGATGGGCCAGCCCGAAGGCCACGACAACAACTCGCTCGAAGCCGATGAGGCAATCGGCGAGCGTGGCATCATCCGTTACGCGACGCTCGACGAGTACAAGGCGCATCCGGGCTTTGCCAATGAGGGCGCGGGCCACGAGAAGACCGACACCGAGACGACTCTCTTCGCCAACTGGGATTACAGCCAGGGCAATGCGTGGGGCATGTCGATCGACATGAACTCCTGCGTCGGCTGCAACGCCTGCATCGTAGGCTGCTACGCGGAGAACAATATCGCCGTCGTCGGCAAGCAGCAAGTGAAGATCGGCCGCAACATGCAGTGGCTCCGCATCGACACCTACTTCGAGGGCGACCTCTCCGCGCCGCGCGCACACTTTCAGCCCATGACCTGCCAGCACTGCGAGAACGCGCCCTGTGAGCAGGTTTGCCCGGTCGGCGCCACGGTGCACACGCCGGAGGGCCTCAACACGATGGTCTACAACCGCTGTGTGGGCACGCGCTACTGCTCGAACAACTGCCCCTATAAGGTGCGTCGCTTCAACTTCCTGCTCTTCTCCGATTTCGAGACCGAGAGCCTCAAGCTGATGCGGAACCCCGATGTCTCGGTTCGCTCGCGCGGCGTGATGGAGAAGTGCAGCTACTGCATCCAGCGCATCCAGGCCGTGAAGATCGAGACCGACAAGGAGAACCGCCCAATCAAGGACGGCGAGATCCAGACCGCCTGCCAGCAGGCGTGCCCGGCGCAGGCCATCACCTTCGGCAATCTCAACGACAAGAACAGCAGGGCCGCCAAGCAGCGCGCCAACGAGCGCACCTACCAGGTGCTTGCCGATCTGAACACCTGTCCGCGGACGACGTATGTGGCCGCGGTCATCAATCCGAACAGCGAACTCGAAGAGACGCCGGTGGAGCACGCGCCGGTAAAGGGTTAGGCCACGATGGCAACGAGCGAACTGAGACCGAGCAATCCGGAATCCGACAGGTGGATTGATCCAGCCACCGGCGAATTCCGAGTGATTGAGCAGGGACAGACCTTCACGTCCGTCACCGGCAAGATCAGCGATATTGTGCTGACGCCGCACACCCCACTGGGGTGGTTCGCCCTGTTCGGCATCGGCGGCGCGGTGGCTACTCTGGTGCTGGTCGCCGTCACCTGGCTGTTCCTGGTAGGCACCGGCATCTGGGGCATCACGCAGCCTGTTGCGTGGGGCTTCGCCATCATCAACTTCGTCTGGTGGATCGGCATCGGCCACGCCGGCACGCTGATCTCGGCCATCCTGCTGCTCTTCAAGCAGGGCTGGCGCAACTCGATCAACCGCTTCGCCGAAGCCATGACCATCTTTGCCGTGGTTTGCGCCGGCATGTTCCCGCTGATTCACGTAGGCCGCCCGTGGCTGGGTTACTGGCTGCTGCCTTACCCCAACACGATGACGGTATGGCCGCAGTTCCGTTCGCCGCTCCTGTGGGACGTCTTCGCAGTCTCGACTTACGCGACGATCTCGGTAGTCTTCTGGTACATCGGCATGGTGCCCGACTTCGGCACGCTGCGCGACCGCGCCAAGAGCCCCATCGCGCAATACTTCTACGGGCTTATCTCGCTCGGCTGGCGCGGCTCGGTGCGCCACTGGATGCGCTATGAGACGGCATCGCTGCTGCTGGCCGGCCTGGCTACGCCGCTGGTGCTCTCGGTGCACACGGTCATCAGCTTTGATTTCGCGGTGGCCTCGCTGCCCGGCTGGCACACGACGATCTTCCCGCCTTACTTCGTTGCCGGCGCCATCTACTCGGGCTTCGCCATGGTGCTGACGCTGGCGATTCCGCTCCGCAAGTTCTATCACCTCGAAGGACTCGTGACCGAGCGCCACATCGACAACATGGGCAAGGTCATGCTGGCGACGGGCTTCATCGTGGCCTACGGCTACGGCATGGAAGTCTTCATGGCGTGGTACTCGGCCTCGCACTGGGAATTCTTTATGATGTGGAACCGCATGTTCGGGCCGATGGGCTGGTCTTACGGCGTGCTGATCTTCTGCAACATCCTCTTCCCGCTGACCACGCTCTGGTCCCGTAAGCTCAGGACCAACATCGCCTTCATGTTCCTGATTTCCATCGTCGTCAACACCGGAATGTGGTTCGAGCGCTTCGTGATTGTCGTGACGAGCCTCTACCGCGACTTCCTGCCGTCGAGCTGGGGCACTTACAAAGCCACGCGGTGGGATTACATGACCTACGTCGGAACTCTATGCCTCTTTACGATGCTCTTCTTCCTGTTTGTTCGCTTCCTGCCCATGATTCCTATGTCCGAGCTGCGCATCCTGCTGCCGCAGGCGAAGATTCATCCGAAAAACGAACCACTGCCAGAGGCGGGTGACTAATGCCGATCATCGAAGGAACTTACGGATTGCTCGCCGAATTCGATACGCCCAGCGATCTGGTGCGCGCGGCGCAGTCTGCTTACAACTCGGGCTACCGGCGCATGGATTGCTATACGCCCTATCCGGTGGAAGAAGCCGCGGCGGCCATCGGCTTCCATCGCGACACCGTTTCACTCGTCTGCCTGCTCGGCGGCCTGAT
>JAATFM010000017.1 GCA_015655195.1 Terriglobales bacterium | reverse complement strand
TGGACCTTCGATCCGCTTGAAATCAAGAACGCTTTCCTCAATATCCACAAGCTGGGAGCCATCGTTCGCCAGTATTTTCCAGATTTTTATGGTGTATCCTCATCTCGTCTGCAGGCCGGGCTTCCCACGGACCGCCTGGTGGCCGAGTGGCATCTTGATTCGCCACGGGTTGCCGCCATGGTCGAGGGGCAGTCTGAGCCCGCGTATGAGATTGAGGAGCGCATCATTATCCCGGCCGCCATCTACCGCTGGAAGGCATCGGATGCGGACTGGCAGCGCGCCCTCGCCGTGCAGCTTGAGAATCGCGCCCGCTTTCAGCAGGCTTTCGCTCGCGGGCTGGCAGTCGTTGGCTTCGATCGGGACACGGAAGGAAACGGAATCTACCAGTTGGCGCCATTTGCCGACACACTCGCACCATCCAATCCGCATCTTAAGGACCGGCCCAGATTATGAAAATTGACAGTATTGTTCTCCGCGAACTGCACATTCCCCTCGTCCGCGCATTTGAAACCAGCTTCGGCGTCACGCGCAACCGCCGCGTGCTGCTTGCCGAGATTCGCTCCGAGGGCCTCACAGGCTGGGGCGAGTGCACCGCCGGCGAGCATCCGCACTTCTCCGAGGAATACACCGACGGCGCATGGGATGTTCTGCTGAACGAGCTCGGCCCCAAGCTGGCCGCGGCGGAGATGATCGAGCACGGCGGCGACTGCCCCGGTCTCTTCAAGCTCGTCCGCGGCAACCGCATGGCAAAGGCCACGCTCGAAAACGCCATATGGGATCTCGAAGCCCAGCGCGAAGCGCTGCCGCTCTCGCGCCTGCTCGGCGGTGTGCGCGATGTCATCCCCTGCGGCGTCTCGCTCGGCATTCAGAAGACCATTCCCGACCTGCTGGCCGTGATTGAGAAGGAACTGGCCGCCGGCTACCAGCGCATCAAGCTCAAGTGCAAGCCCGGCTGGGATGTCGAAGTATTCGAGGCCGTCCGCAACCGCTGGCCGGGGATCACGCTGAGCTGCGACGCCAATTCGGCCTATCGCCTCCGCGACGCCGACCATATTGCCACTTGGGATACCTTTGACCTGCTGATGATCGAGCAGCCCATGTGGTACGACGACTTCTTCTACCACTCCATTCTGCAGAAGCGCCTTGAAACCGCCATCTGCCTCGACGAGTCCATCCATAACCGCCGCGACGCGCTGGCCGCTATCGAGATGGAATCCTGCCGCATTATCAATCTCAAGCTGGGCCGCGTGGGCGGATTCTCCGAGGCCATTGCCGTGCACAATGCGGCGCTCGAACGCGGCGTGCCGGTCTGGTGTGGCGGAATGCTTGAGTCCGGCATCGGCCGCTCGCACAATATCGCCGTCTCGACGCTCGAAAACTATTCGCTGCCCGGCGATGTTTCGGCCTCGGCGCGCTACTGGAAGGAAGACATCATCGAGCCCGAAGTCACGGTGACGCCGGAGGGAGAAATCGTCGTTCCCGACTCGCCCGGCCGCGGCTTCGAAGTCCGCTACGACCTGATCGAAAAGCTGACCGTTCGCAAAGAGACAGTGCGCGCTTTCGCCATGGTGTAAAAACAGGGCTGTTAAGCCGGGGATTTATCCTCGGCTTAACAGGAGCGTCTCCTAAAAAGTTGTTATCTGGAGCAGAGCAATTTGAGGCTCCGCTGCGGTGTCCCCCGGCGCATTCTTGCTGTTGTGCCGGAGGATTTCAACACTTTCCTGGCAAGCGTCCCTTACAAAACATCTCCGCCGGAGCCAAAACCACCTCCGTCATCGAGCCCGCCGCCATTGTCGAACTGCGAGTTGTCGAGGCTGTTGTCGTAGCCGCGGTTGTCTTCGTAGCTGGACTCGTGGAAGTGTTCGTGGCCGCTGTCGGAGAAATCGCCGGCATGGTGTTCCGCGCCGCGCTCATGCTCGCCCGCATCTCCGTAGTAGTTATTGACAACCTCCTCGACAGGACGCTCGCCACCGAAGCCTCCGCCAAAACCTCCGAAGCCCCCGCCCCCTCCGAAGCCCGGATGGCCGAAGCCGCCGATGCCGTGTAGAAGCGATTCCACGCCCTCGAATGCGAGCGAGCCGGCAGCGACGCCTGCCGCGGTCTGCATGGCTCCGCGCAGAAAGCTGGGCTGGCCGCCGCCGAAGACGGGACCAACGGGCATTCCCATAGGCACGGCGGCCTGCATGGGGTTGTAAACCGGCTGAAACTGCCCCGGATTCTGCCCATAAACGGGGACCGGGGCCTGCTGCGCGTACTGCGGAGCGGCTTGATACGGCTCAGGCTGATACGGAGGCTGGTATTGCTGCTGCGTAACCGGAGGCGGCACGGCCGGCTGCTCTCCGAAAAGCCGGCCGAGGAAGCTGGTAGCGCGGGCCGGCTGCGGGTGCTGTTGAGCCTGCTGCTGGAGCTGCTGCTCGGCCTCGTCCAACTGCTGCTCCTCTTCCTCAAGCTGCTTTTCAAGGTCGGCAATATGGGAGTTGGCCCGCTGGAGGGCAATATCCTGGACGAGAACGGTCTGCGCCAGAATGTAGAGCGCGTCCGGGTTGGCGCCAAGCTCCTTGCCGAGCAGGTTCTCCGCGTCGGGGTCTTTTTCCTGAAGCTGGGTCTGGTTGATGCGCTGGGTGAGTTGGGTCAGGAGCTGCTGTTCCTGGGGTGTCACGGTGGGTCAAACCTCCGGCAGCGGCCAGCTTGCTCGCGGCGCTGCCTCTCAGGATTGAGACGCAGATTCGCGAGGGAAGTTGCCCTGCCGTTGGAAGTGTACGCGGAATGGGTCTGCATGGTTCCGTGGGATGGGGAAAATTAGAGAAGCCAGCATCTTTCCCACAGCCTGCCTGAGCGTACCCGAAGGGATTCGAAAACGGAGAGGTGCGGCACCCGGCGTTCCCGCTCATGGCATAAACGGTTCCATACCCGATCCTTTTGGTTATTTCTGCAGCAAAAAGCAGGTTCAACGCATCGCCACAGCCCCGGCGCTCATCCAACTGTGCACATGAGCACTGTTCTTGTCACCGGCGGTTCGGGCTTTATCGGCGTTCATACCATCCTTCAGCTTCTTGCCGCGGGCCATCAGGTTCGCACCACCGTTCGCAATCTCAAGCGCGAGCCGGAGGTTCGCGCCATGCTGAAACAGGGCGGCGTGAGTGCGGAGATCGCCGACAGCGACCGGCTCATCTTCGTCGCCGCCGATCTGATGGACGACGCCGGTTGGCCGGAGGCCGTGGCCGGCTGCGAGTTCGTGCACCACATCGCCTCTCCGTTCCCTTCGACCGTGCCGAACGACGAGAACGAACTCATCCGTCCGGCTCGCGAAGGCTCACTTCGCGTTCTCCGCGCCAGCCGCAATGCCGGCGTGAAGCGCGTCGTTCTCACCTCATCCTTTGCCGCCATCGGCTACGGCCACACCGAGCAGAAGCCTGTCTTTACCGAGGAGGACTGGTCGGACCCGAACGGACCCGACATCCAGCCCTACGCGAAATCGAAGACGCTGGCCGAGCGCGCCGCATGGGATTTCATCGCCGGCGAGGGAGGCGGTCTGGAGCTTTCCGTCGTGAACCCCGTCGGCGTCTTCGGCCCCGTTCTCGGCAGCGATCTCTCAACCTCGCTTCTCATTATTCAGCGGCTGATGGATGGCGCTCTACCCGGCCTTCCGCGCCTCTACTTCGGAGCCGTAGACGTGCGCGACGTGGCCGACATGCACCTCCGCGCCATGATCCATCCGCACGCTAAAGGCGAGCGCTTCCTCGCCGTCACCGGCGATTTCCTATCCTTCCTCGACATCGCGCGGATTCTCCGCCGCCGCATGGGCGAGGCCGGCAGCCGGGTTCCCACGCGCCAGCTTCCGGATTTTCTGGTGCGTCTGGCATCACTTCGCGACCGCGCCATCAAGCTGATTCTCCCCGAACTGGGCAAGAAGAAGAACGCCACCAGCGCCAAGGCCCAGCAGGTTCTCGGCTGGAAGCCGCGTTCCGTCGAAGACTCGGTCGTCGCTTCCGCGGAGAGCCTCCTCAAGCTCGGCCTGCTGAAGAAATAGGGAACAGAAAACTTCGCTGGTTTTGCAGATAATTTCCTGTTCTTTTGGCACCATAGGAGTAGCGGATCAACTATTTCTCGGGCGTTTTACCTTTTCGCGTGCCATGATGGCCTGCGCGAAGGAAAAACGCAGCGCGGGAGAATAAAAGCGCAAACATCCTCGTGTTCCGTCGCCTGCGGGCTGCAATGTGAGATTTTTTCGGGAGGGGTAACAGGTAACGTACGCAAAGGTCCAATATCGATTCAAGTAAAACATAATAATAAACTTATATAGATAACTACTCAAAACATATTACTAAAGTCCAACCGTCTTCTCGATTCCTCATTCCCTGTCTTTTACCCGGAAGCGCATCGTGCGGTAATCGAAGGTGTAGCTCTGAAGCTGGTCCAGCACGTCCACACCCAGCACGCCGTAAACGTCGTCGATGGCAGCATCGCCGAGCGGCTTCGTTAGAACCTGAAGAAAGTGCGCCTGAATCACCGTTCCGCCCACATCGAGCGGCATGGTTTCAGCGGTATACGCCGGCTGCGGCGGAAGCTTGTCGCTACCCGGCACGGAAAACAGTTCCGGCGTGCCCGTAAAGCTCCGCTGGTGCTCTCCGTAATAGCGCGAAGTCAGATAGCTTTGTTGGCCGCTGGCATCCACCACAAACATCCGCTCGCTACCCGCCTGCCCGAGCGCAACGATCAACTGATCGCCGTCAAGAAAGAAACGCGCGCCGGGCGAGGAATTGCCAGCCGTATCTTCCGCCGCATCCGGCTCCCGCGCCGGATGCACCTCCACCGTCGCGTTTGCCGTAATCGTCAGGCTGCCTAGCGCAGAGACCGCCGGATAGCCCAGCACGCCCTGCACCGTGAACTTGCTCTCCGAGAAAGAATAATCCTTATCCTCGAAGACAAAAGCCGTCATATTGCGCAGCGTCAGCCGCCCGCCGATCGTGATGCGCGGAATCACCGTCATGTGCACCGTGATCGGCTTGCCCGTCAGCGTGCGAATCGTCGCGCTAGCATCAGAGACCGTGAGCCCCACCTCATGCGCCACCGAGCGCGCAATCAGGTTGAAAGGCATCGTCGGGTCCAGCATCCAGTAATGCGGCTGCGCGTCCACAAAGACCGGCACATCGGTGAGCCCCAGCGGACTGCGGCTCACCTGCATCGAAAACGGTTCGCAGGGCTCGACGGTCATCGCAGGATTACCGGCGGCGAGGGGAAGCAGCCTGAGCGGCATCTCGATTTCATCAAGTTCGCCGGGAGTGAGCTTGTCCTTGTATTGCGCGTCCCCTGATTTCGCGTAAAGGAACCGCCCGCTGAGAACCTCGTATGCCTTGGCCGCCTG
>JAATFM010000177.1 GCA_015655195.1 Terriglobales bacterium | reverse complement strand
TTGCCGGAACGGGCGGAAATTAGGAGAAGCAGCGCGGACCGCGTATGCTTGAAGAACCGACGAGCGAAGAGAGAACCGCTCGGGATCTTTGGCCTTCTCGATATTCCGTACCCGGTCAGCATATCTACAATTCCGTGTAATTTGGATTCCACCACGGGATGCGCGGGTCGAGCCCGGCTGTTGCAGCGAACGCACGATAACCGGGAAATGAGGCGTATTGATGCGATCCGAACTGGTATATTCCGCAGGGCTCAAGATTGAAAATCGATTTCTTCTGGCGACAACCGTGATGCAGGCGGTGCGGAAGCTGCATGTGACTTCGACGCGCACGGAAGACACGGCGAACAACGTCTTTGCCGAAGTGGCGAGGGGACGGTACAGCGACGTGGAACTGCCAGAGATTGTACCTCCCCCTGTGATTGATGCTCTTATGATTTCGCCGGCTGCGTAGCGGCGTTTTCACGCATACGGAAGGCCCGGAGCCGGCCGGCAAGGCTGGCGGGGCCGGTAACGGATAGATAGACAAGATTGCCTTCATAACGGCGGGAGTGGACCACCATTCCCGCCTCGATGGCTGCCAGGACCGCTCCCTCATGCTGCGAAACCCGGAACTCCGCGTCGAGAAGCGGGTCGGAGTGCAGCGCCTCGTCGATGGCGGCAAAGAGGGCCTCAGTTCCCTCGCCCGTTCGAGCCGACACGGAGACAGCGGGAGCAGCCTCCGACGCAATCCGGTTTGCCAGAGCCTCGCGCTCGGCACCGTCGAGCAGATCAAGCTTGTTCAGCACTTCAATGCGCGGCTTCTGGAGCGCATCCAGTTCGCCCAGAACCTTTTCCACCTGAGATTTCTGCTCGTCGCCGTAAGTTGAGGCGGCATCGCGCACATGAAGCAGCACTTCGGCCTGCTGCACCTCTTCGAGCGTGGCGCGAAAGCTGGTAACAAGCGTGTGCGGCAGGTTGCGGATAAAGCCTACCGTATCCGAGAGCAGCACCTTGCGCCGGCTGGGCAGCTCAATGGCTCGTAATTTCGGGTCCAGCGTGGCAAACATGCGCGAGGAAGCCAGCGCTTCGGCGCCGGTGAGCCGGTTGAAGAGCGTGCTTTTGCCGGCATTGGTATAGCCTACGAGCGCCACCGTGGGAACCGGCACGGCTTCGCGGCGCTGGCGCTGCTGCCGGCGGACGCGGCGGACGGATTCCAGATCGCCCTTGAGCTGGTCGAGGCGGCGCTGAATGCGCCGGCGGTCGGTTTCGAGCTGCGTTTCGCCGGGTCCGCGGGTGCCGATGCCACCGCCAAGCTGGCTCATCGCGCGCCCCCGTCCAGTCAGGCGCGGAAGCATGTATTCGAGCTGTGCCAGCTCGACCTGAAGCTGCCCTTCCCGGGTCCGCGCGTGGCGGGCAAAGATGTCGAGAATGAGCTGAGTGCGGTCCAGCACGCGGCACGGCAAGGCGGCTTCGAGGTTGCGGAGCTGCGTGGGCGAGAGGTCGTGGTCGAAGAGGACGAGATCGGCCTCGGTGGAGGCGGCGATGCCGGCGATCTCCTCGATCTTGCCATGGCCTATAAGCGTGGCCGGATCGGCCTTGGCGCGGCGCTGGATCAGTTCGGCGGCAACCTGGCCGCCGGCGCTCAACACCAGCTCGCGGAACTCGGCGAGGGACTCCTCGGCATTCAAAGCTCCGCCCACGGATATAGAGGCCGGCCCGGAGGCCGCGTCTGAAGCCGTAACGGGCTCTGACTCCGGAGCCGAATCAGAGTCCGGTTCCAGCAGGTCGGATTCTTCCGGCTCGCGGAGGCGCAATGCTGCGCGCGCCTCCGCGGCACCGCTGCGCTTGACGCGCGAACGGAGGCGGAATTCTACCCCGACCAGAATGGCGCGTTCCGGACGCGAACCGTCCGGCGCGCTCCAGCCCTCGTCAACTGCCAACGGCAACGGCTCCACCGGCGGGCGCGGCTGCGGGCACAGAGGCCGGCGGGGCGCCAAGTCCAGTGCCCATGGCCGGCGAGCGGTGCTCGCTGTGTATGACGTTGCGAGTGCTGACAACGGTCGAAATAGCGTGCTTGAAGATCAACTGCTCCTGGCTGTTGTTCTCCAGCAGCACGGAATACTTGTCAAAGGACCGGATCTTTCCGGTGAGCTTGACTCCGCTGACCAGATAAATCGTGATGGGGGTCTTATCCTTGCGGACAGTGTTCAGGAAGGTGTCCTGAATGTTTTGTGCCGGCTTGTTTTCCATTGTGCCGATCTCCTGCTTCCTCTTCGGGTTGGTGTAGCGCTGCTTGTTGTCTTTCCTGATAGAAACAATAGCGCGGGGCCAGCGTCGGAAATCCCGATGCCGGAAAATCCCGCAATGTGACAACAATATAGACGATTTGGATGGTCTTCAACTGTGCGGGGTTGCTAGGCCCGGCCCAAATGGCGGGACGGCAGCCGCGCCGGCGCGATTCTGCCATGTGGGCCGGGGCCAGGATTTGCGGGTCTGACCGCTGCTAGGATGAAGGGTGAATAAAGTCTCGGAAGCACCTATGAAGTCTGCCGGAAAATTCCTCCCTGTGCCGATGTTGGACCTCGCCCGCCAGTACGCTCCGCTACGCGAGGAGCTGATGGAGGCGCTCGCCGGCGTGCTCGATTCGCGGCAGTTTATCCTCGGCGGCGCGGTGGAATCCTTCGAGCGCGCCGGAGCGGCGCAACTGGGCGTAAAGCATGGCATCGGCTGCGCTTCCGGAACCGATGCGCTATGGCTGGCGCTGGCGGCCTGCGGCATTGGTTCCGGCGACGCGGTGATTACGACGCCCTTCAGCTTTTTCGCTTCGGTAAGTGCGATTCTGCGCGCCGGAGCGCGTGCCGTGCTGGCGGACATTGAGCCGGGCAGCTTCAACCTGGACCCGGACAAGGTGCGGGCCATGCTTGGCAGCGAGCGTGGCGCGGGCGTAAAGGCGATTCTTCCCGTGCATCTCTACGGCCAGTGCGGGCATTTTTTCCCTGGCTTCGGACAAGAGCACGGAGTAACGGTCGTTGAAGACGCCGCCCAGGCCTGGGGCGCGGAGTGGGAAGGCGTTCGCTCCGGCGGATTGGGCGACGCGGCGGCTTTCAGCTTTTACCCCACGAAAAACCTCAGCGCGGCGGGCGATGCCGGCATGGTAACGACGCAGAACGACGAAATCGCCGAGCGGGTGCGGATGCTGCGCCAGCATGGAATGCGTCGGCGCTACCACCACGACGAAGTGGGCTGGAATGCACGCATGGACGGCTTCCAGGGCGCGGTTCTCTCGGTGAAGCTCAAGTACATCGAAGGCTGGAACGAGGCGCGACGGGCTGCGGCGGCGCGCTATGAAGCGCTCTTTCGCGCGACCGGGATAGCCGAGGCCGGGCCGTATCCGCAGCATGGTCTCGTCCTGCCGTTTGAGGCACACGGCGCAAAGCATGTCTGGCACCAGTATGTGATTCGCGCGCCAAAGCGCGATGCGCTGCGGGAGTTTCTGACGGCGCGTGGCATTGGCTCGGAGATTTACTATCCCGTCCCTCTGCATTTGCAGGAGGCGCTCTCGTCGCTCGGCTACAAGGAAGGCGACTTCCCCGAGGCCGAACGCGCCGCCCGCGAAGTGCTCGCGCTGCCGATCTTCCCGGAGATACGCGAGGACGAGCAGCAGGCGGTGGTCGCTGCCATTGCGGAGTTCCTGAGCTGATTCAGGCAACCGGCGATTATCACTTCCGCGCTTCTGCCAGTTCCTCAAACAGAGCCGCGACCTCGTCCTGCAATTTAGGCAGATACGTCTGAACTATCTCCCAGACGAGATCATCCCGTACGGAAGCGTAGCCGTGGATAAGTTGATTGCGAAACGCAACGATTTGTTCAGGCAACGTAATGCGAGCGCGATACTCCGGAACCAGTTGCAGAAGTTTGGACAACGCTTCTCCAATCACACCGAACTTGCGCTCAACCGCCGCGCGGAGCATTTCATCGGCAAGGTAATCTTCGGGCGTTTTGCCGCGTGTGAACGAGAGGATGCTGCGCGCCGCATCCAGAATGTCCCAGAGATAGGCCTTGGCGTCACGCTGCATAGAGGACTTGCTGCTCGTCTTTCACTTTTTCCAGGATGTAGGGATTACGGATTGCGCCGTCTTCCACCAGATCGACGGGACGGCACAACAACGAACTGAGCGCTGCCTGCAAGGCTAAATAGTTCCTCATGCGCTCCGCCGGCGCGACAGGCGCGAACTCAACCAGAAAATCGGCGTCGCTGCGTGCGGGATCGAAATCATCGCGCAGAATGGACCCGAAGGCCGCAAGGCGGCGCACACCGAAGCGGCGGCACAGCGCTGCAATCTGCCCGGATTCGATCTGGATGCGGCTCTGCATGGCGGTTTCCCAGAGTAGAGTAGCACTTTGCGGAATCTCCGAAGCAGGCGATTGCAGAGTTTCTGGGCTAAGGACGGTTTTGCGCCCCGTGGCGAGTCCCTCCCAGATTGCCCCTTGTCATCTCTCCGCAGGTTCCGGTTCGGCGCTTAAAAGCGGCTGAATCTGTGAGCTTTCACTAATCCGCATACCCCGCCGATGCACACGCCATACGCGCACTGAGTTTTGGGATTGTCCATATACCGCAATCCGCGGGCAGGACCTGCTCCCTTGCATGTTCTGCCCGAAAACGACAGACGTCACCAGCGGGCTTCACGAATCCTCGCGCTTGTGACACCAACAATGCAACTCTTCACCGGAGAGAAAATTGTTATGAAAGCGCTATACGATTTGAAGGTCGGAACCAAATTAACCATTGCCTTTGTTCTTACGAGCCTGGTTACCGCCATCGTTGGATACATGGGTATCTATAACATGGGCCGGATCGCCGACATGACGTCGACATCCTATAACGAAGAAACACTCGGCATCGTCCACCTGAAACAAGCTACTGTCGAACTGATCGAGATGGCCCGTGCGGAAAAGAACCTGCTTCTTTCCAGCACGCAGGCGGAGCGCGAAAAGTATGGAAACGCGCTTCATAGCTACCAGAGCAATGTAGACAAAGAGCTTGAGGCAGCTCGCCCGCTGGTCCACACCGCGCACGGTAAGGTTGTCCTGACTCAGGTCGATCAAGCGTGGCAGGAACGGAAAGCGATTGTGCAGCAGATTCTTGATCTGTCCGCGAAGGACGAGCTTTCCCAAAGGAGAGACTCTGTCGAGCTCTCCTTTGGGGTGGGACGCCAAAAAGCCGATGCGATAGAGGGAGCCCTGAACAGTCTCGTAGAGATAAAAGAGACCAATGCCAAAGAGTTCGTTGACAGCGCCATGCAAATCTATCGCTCCAGCCGCACCTTCATGGTGGTTCTGGCCACGGGCGGCGTAATGCTGGGAATGGCGATTGGCATCTTCCTGCATCGCTTGATCGTGCCGCCGCTGCAGCAGGTTTGCACAGCACTCACTCGTCTGGCAGATAAGGATCTGAGGGTGCAACTGCAACCGCTGGGCAAGGACGAGATCGGGAAGCTGGTCATCGACTTAAACCACTGCGCCGACGCAATGCGCGACGTGATGAAGTCCATCTCCACGGGCACCGAGACGCTTTCCTCCGCGGCGCTGGAACTGAGCACGCGCGCCGAGCAGGCGGGCGGCAATGCGCAGAGTCAATCCCACAAAACGCAACAGATTGCAGCGGCCTCGCAGGAAATGACCGCGACTATCGGGGAGATTGGCCACAACCTGACGAATGCCAGCAACTCCAGTCGGGAATCGGCAAGCAATGCCACCGATGGCGGCACTGTCATGCAGGAGATTGCGGCCACCATGGCCCGGCTTTCTGCTTCTACCGATCAAACCGTGGTGAAAATGCGTGCGCTGACGCAGCGCTCCGAAGAGATCGGCGCTGTCGTTACAACGATTCAGGAGATCAGCGAGCAGACCAACCTTCTCGCCCTGAACGCTACCATCGAGGCGGCCCGCGCCGGGGAACAGGGGCGCGGATTTGCTGTTGTGGCAGGCGAAGTACGACGCCTGGCCGAACGCACCAAATCCGCAACCGAGGAGATCAGCGGCACCATCCGGCGCATTCAGCAGGAAACGGACGAGGCATCCCGGATGATGGAAGCGAGCAGTGCCGAAGTCGGAGCTTCCATCAAGGCCACCGAGCGCGCTCAGACCGGCATGTCCTCGATCATCACCTCCTCCAGCGAAATGGATGCGATGATCCAGCAAATCTCCGCAGCCGTAACCGAACAGACCGCCGCAGCCGGGGAAATTGCCAGCGGCGCCGAACTGATTTCGAAACTCTCGACAGAAAACGCCCAGGTCGCGGCCGACAATACGTCGGCCTGCAAGGGTCTCTCTGAGCTTGCCAATGACCTGGAAGGCATTCTGGTTCAATTCCAAATGAGTTAAACGCGTGAAACTCAGTGCCGTACCATGCGGCGGAGTGTAAACACTCCGCCGCATGAACATAGAGAACACGGCAAAACATGACGCGGCATGACTCTCTGTCTGGGCTGCGGAGCCTGCAGGACCGCTTTGGCCATTTAGAATCAATACAGAATGAAGTGCCCGTACTGCGGCTTTACACAAGACAAAGTGGTGGACTCGCGCGAGAGCAAGGAGGCGGACTCGATTCGCCGGCGGCGCGAATGCGAGCGCTGTGTGCGCCGCTTCACCACCTATGAGCGCATTGACGAGATTCCCTACATGGTCGTCAAGAAAGACGGCCGCCGCGAGCGATTCGACCGGCACAAGATCCTGAGCGGCCTGCTGCGGGCCTGCGAAAAGCGCCCTGTCGCATCGGCCCGCCTGGAAGAAATTGTGAACGCTACGGAGAGCTTTCTGGTCGATTCGCCGGAGCGCGAGCGGACGACACGCGAGGTCGGTGAGTTGATTATGACGCACCTCAAAAAGCTCGACACGGTGGCCTATATCCGCTTCGCCTCGGTGTACCGCGACTTCAAGGACGTGCGTGAGTTCAAAGAAGAGCTGGAAGGACTGCTCGAAGGAAACAGGGCAAAGAAGAAGTAAGAAGCAGGATTTGTGAACCGATGAACAAGACGGTTTCCAAAACGCTCAATACAATCGTCGCAGTAGCAGATGCATGGGTGTGGGCGGAAAACATCCTCTTCGTTCTCATAATTCTAGGATTAGTTGGTTGCGCGCTCCTTACGGCATGGGGCAGATAAGGAAGAAAATGACGGCGACAAAGACGCATAAGGTGACATTGATTCCCGGCGACGGGATTGGGCCTGAGGTTACGCAGGCGGTGGTGCGGATTCTGGAAGCGACCGGAGTGAAGTGGGAGTGGGAGCGCTTTGCCGCCGGCGCAGAGGCATTTGAGATATTTGGCGAATACATTCCAGCCGAGCTATACGCGTCGATCGAGCGCAACAAGGTGGCTCTCAAGGGACCGGTGACGACGCCGGTGGGCGGCGGCTTCAAGAGCATCAACGTAACGCTGCGCAAGAAGTTCGATCTCTTCGCGAACTTCCGGCCAATCAAGAATCTGCCCGGCCTTGAGTCGCGCTATCCCGGCGTGGACCTGATTATCGTGCGCGAAAACACCGAGGGCGAATACGTGGGGATCGAGCACGAGGTCGTGCCCGGCGTGGTTGAAAGCATCAAAGTGATCACGGAGAAAGGCTCGACGCGTATCGCGCAGTTCGCCTTCGACTACGCGCGCAAGCATGGGCGCAAGAAGATTCACTCGATTCACAAGGCGAACATCATGAAGCTCTCCGACGGGCTCTTTTTGAAATGCGCGCGCAAGGTCTCCGAGGGGTTTCCCGATGTGCTGTACGCAGAGCACATTATCGACAACACCTGTATGCAACTTGTGATGAATCCCTACCAGTACGACACGCTGCTGCTCGAAAACCTCTACGGCGATATTGTGAGCGACCTGTGCGCTGCGTTTGTGGGCGGGCTGGGACTGGTTCCGGGCGCGAACCTCGGCCATGAGTGCGCAATCTTCGAAGCGGTTCATGGATCGGCTCCGGATATTGCGGGCAAGGACATTGCCAATCCCACGGCGCTGCTTCAGTCGGCGGTTTTGATGCTGCATCATCTCAACGAAACCGAGGCTGCAGAGAAGGTTCACAAGGCGCTGGAAACGGTCTATTCCGAGCGCAAGACGCTGACCCGCGATGTGGGCGGCAAGGCTGGCACCTCACAGTTTGCGGATGCCGTGCTGGCGGCGATGGGATAAAGACAGGGACTAGGGACGTAGAGACTAGGAGTTGCGATGAAGCACTACCTGCTGTTCTATGATCT
>JAATFM010000033.1 GCA_015655195.1 Terriglobales bacterium | reverse complement strand
GAGAACACGGCGTGCAGTGCGTGGCCGAACTCGTGGAACATGGTGCGCACATCGTCGTAGCTGATGAGCGCGGGTTGTCCCTCCGCAGGCTTGGGAAGGTTGCAGACGTTGTAGACCACAGGCAGCGTTCCCATCAGCTTCGAGCCGGGAACGAACGAGCCGGTCCACGCGCCGCCGGACTTGTTGTCGCGCTTGAAATAGTCGGTGTAGAAGAGCGCGAGCGGCTTGCCGTCGGCATCGGTAACTTCGTAGACGCGCACCTCGGGCTGGTAGACGGGAATATCGTGGCGCTCCTTGAAGCTGATGCCGTAAAGCTCGTGCGCGGCGTAGAAGACGCCATCCTGAAGGACACGGTTCAGCTCGAAGTAAGGCCGCACCTCGGCCTCGTCGATGTCGTATTTGGCCTTGCGCACCTGATCGGAGTAGAACTCCCAGTCCCACGGCTGAACCTGGAAGCCGCCTTTCTGGGCGTCGATTACAGCCTGAATGTCGCTTGCTTCTTTGGCCGCACGTGCCGTGGCTGCGGGTACGAGGGCGTCCATGAAGCCGAGCGCCGCTTCGGGAGTCTTGGCCATCTGGTCGCCCAGCTTCCACGCCGCGTAGGTCGGGAAGCCGAGCAGCCTGGCCTTCTCGGCGCGCAACTGCGCTAGCCGCGCGACGATCGCGCGGGTGTCGTTTGTGTTGCTATGCTCGGTACGGGTCCAGCCGTTTTCGAAGAGCGCCTGCCGGGTGGCCCGTATGCTTAACTGCGCCAGCGACGGCTGCTGCGTCGTGTTCTGCAGAGGGATCACATAGCCCGGCTGGCCTTTGGCCTTGGCTGCCGCTGCCGCCGCCGCGATTTGCGCGTCCGAGAATCCCGCCAGCGCGGCCTTGTCCGTGGTGGCAAATGCCGACTCCTTGGTCCCCGCCAGCAGCTCGGTTCTGAAGTCGTTGCTCAGCTTGGACTCCTCTTGGTTGAGCAGCTTGAGCTTGGCCTTGTCCGCCTCGGAGAGGTTCGCGCCCGCGCGGACGAATCGCTGATAGACAACCTCGACCAGGCGCTTGGCCTCGGCATCGAGCTTGAGCGCATCGCGCTGCTGGTAGATCGCCGAGACCCGCGAGAAGAGCTTCGCGTTCAGGTAGATTGCATCTTCATTGGTGGCGAGTTTGCGGGCTTCTTCGGCCTGCACCTTCTGCAAGATGGGGTTATTGTTGGCCTGGGTGACGCCGCCGAATGCGGCCATTACGCGCCGATAAAGCTGGCCGCTCTTCTCCATCGCGACAATCGTGTTCTCAAAGGTAGGCGGGGCAGGGTTCTCTGCAATCGCGAGGATCTCTTTGAGCCGTAGCTCCATGCCAGCCTCGATGGCCGGCTGAAAGTCCGCGTCGTGGATGCGATCAAACGGCGGAGCCTGAAAAGGCAAAGTGCTGGCCGAGAAAAGCGGGTTTTCCAGCCCAAACGCCGCTGTGCCTGCCTGCTGCGCGATGCTCGACCCAACCCCGATCATGAGTGTCATGGCCACCACACCCGCCTGCCTCTGAATTGCCTTGCGCTTCGTCATCGTCCATGTGCCTCGCGAGAAAGTTAAGTTGCTCCAGTCTGGAGATCGATTATTAGTTGAAGATAACAGACCAAACCACGGTTGAAGTCACTTCGGTTGCTGTCGATCTCTGGATTGGACATGTTTGATTGCGCCGACCAATTCGGCCAGGCGAATTCGATCTACGTCGCTGACCGCGATCATTTCCAGATTGTTTGTGTTGAAGGCTATCACATAAAATCCGGAGTGTTCCGTCAGCGGCTCATTCACTTCAGCCGGAAACCCGGTCGCCAATCCCGGCTTGTGGGAGATTGTTTTCGGTCAGGCAAATCCGAGCGTGGGCGATCCAAGTACACTGTACTTTGCCGCGGGCTTGAATCACGAAACGGATGGCCTGTTCGGTTCGATCGCGTACGCCAGTGTCTCTCTACACTGCCCGGCAGACCACGCCATCCAATCAACGCGGCGTTGGAATTGTCGCTGCCGCCATTTCGCCGCTTGCCGCGCTGCTATTGTTCGGTGCAATTGGAAGATGGCGCAAGCTCCTGCAACTGCTTCCCATCGCGATTGTGGCATTATTTGTTCTTGCGGGTCGAATCGCTCCTTGCTCGCGCTGCGAGATGGAGAGAGTAGGACTTGAGTTTACCCCGCCTTCCCCTCGATTTTGCGCTCGGTAGCGTGCAGGCTCTCTGGAGTGGCATCCTCGCTCCACACCTTTAATTCGTAATCGCCATCGGGAACATTGTGGATGACGGCAGTTCGATCCGGTCAAAGCATCGCATAGTAAGGCGTGCGCAACGAGATGATGACGGCCCCTATTTCAGGGTGGATATTGCAGAAGCTGATAGCTTTGCGACTGCTGCTCCGTGAGTTTGGCATCCGCACGTTGCGTGATGGGACCTTGCGGCACCAGCTAGGCCGCGCCTTCGGCCGGGGG
Source organism: Terriglobales bacterium (assembly GCA_015655195.1). Taxonomy (GTDB): domain Bacteria; phylum Acidobacteriota; class Terriglobia; order Terriglobales; family Acidobacteriaceae; genus Telmatobacter. The sequence goes on along the minus strand of JAATFM010000033.1, from coordinate 27,696 downwards.
CACGCTCCGGACTTACTCTTCCCGAATCAACCATGACCCACCTTCGCCTGCCAATTCACTACACACCAGAAGGGAAAACTACACGCTCACGTGAAGTCGCCACCGCGCCAGTCTTCCGATAGCAGGAAGCTGGAATTCTCTAACTCATACCGCGGTCTGTACTTGCTCCGGGCACTCATCCAGCGTGAGAGGAAAAGCAATCCGAAACGAAGAGCCTTGCATCGGCGCGCTCTTGAGCGTGATTTTCGCCTGATGCGCGTCGGCGATCCAGCGCGCAATCGAGAGGCCAAGGCCGCAACCCGCTTGGGTCTTTCTCTCCCGCAGATCCGCTTGGAAGAACCGCTCGAAGATCTGTTCCTGTGCTCCCGGCGCAACGCCCATCCCAGTGTCGCGGATGGTCACGCCGGCCTCGTGCTCGTCCGCGAAGACTTCAGCGCAAATCTCGCCGTTCTCCGGCGTGTATTTGATCGCGTTATCGAGGAAGATGCCCAGCAATCTGCCGATAAGCACTTCGTCGCCTTCGATAAAGACCGGCGTTCCCGGCAAATTCCAGTCAAGAAGAATGCCGTTCGACTCGGCCAGATCTTCCACGCGGCGGCATCCGTTGACCACCAATTCACACAGATCGACTGGCCGGAAAGTCGCCTCATGCATAAAGTTCTTGCTACGTACAAGCGAGAGCAATGCATCGAGCAGCGTCGCCGCCATGCAGCACTCGGTCACAATCCGATTCAGATCGTCGCGATATTCGTCATCGGTCCGCGCGCGATTCAGCGCCAACTGCGAGGTGGCAAGAATAATCGTGATCGATGTGCGCAGGTCATGTGAGACGTCAGCAGAGAACTGGCTCAGGCGCGAGACCGCTGCTTCGAGCCGGTCCAGCAACTGGTTCCAAGCTTCTGCCAGTTGTTGCACCTCATCCTTGCTTGCGGGCACCGGTACCCGTGCCGAAAGATTGCCAACTCCAATGCCGAGTGCCGCTTTCGTCAATCGATCTATCGGGCCCATCGCCCGCCTGCTCAGGAAATAACCGCAAAAAGAAGATAGAGCCAGCAACACCGGCAGAAGAAACAGCAGAGCATTCCGGTAGATTCGCAGAATGTCCATCTCTTCACTTAGCGAACCGCCCTCATACAGCCGTACCTGCATGTCGTTCAGTGCAATCTGGTGACACATTACCATTGCCGGGGCATCTCGAAGCCGCAGAACTTGAAAATACCTTTCGCCGCATCCCGAAGAATCCTTGAAGGCCCATGTCGGTTCCTGTGACGCCGTTGATGGAAATAGCGGCGAACCATTGGCCCAACGCAGTTGAAACATGTTGCCTTCGTGCGTCACCATCGCATAATCGCGCAGTTGCTCGTCAAGCGACGCGGAGACATGCTTCGCGCGATTCTCATCGAGCAACCGGATCAGTCGCTCCTCACGGCCCAGCAAATGCGTCTTCTTCTCCTGCAGCAATGCGTAGTACAAAACGCCATAGGAGATCACACCGAAAAGGACAACGCCGCCAAAAGTTGCCAGCAGGTACCAGAGCGTGAGTTTGGCGCGAATCGGAAGTGTGCGTTTCATTCGTTTATAAAAATATAGCCAGTGCCGTGAATGGTGCGGATGAGCGGCCGGTTTTCGGAATCGTCCTTCAGCTTGATCCGCAGGCTGTGAATATAAACATCGAGCGTATTGGCCTTCACTTTGTCGGCTGTCCCCCAACCGGCCTCGATCAGGTCCTCGCGCGACGTGACTAACCCGCGACGGCACATCAGGAGTTCAAGCAATGCCACCTGCTTGCGGGTCAGTGCAATCGAGTGGCCATCGCGCACCGCGGTGCGTTGCGTGCAGTCGAGCGTAATTCCACCAGCATCGAGAATCTGGGGCACAACATTCTTGGAGCGCCGTGTAATGGCTCGCACGCGCGCCAGCAGGATCTCAAGCAGAAAGGGTTTGATCAGATAATCGTCCGCCCCAAGGTCGAATGCTTCGAGCACCTTCGGCACCAAATCGACCGCGGTTAGCATGAGGATAGGTGTCGTACACCGCCGGGACCGCACCTTTTCGAGGACTGAAAGTCCCGTCATGCCCGGAAGAAGAATGTCCAACAGCGCGGCATCGTAATTGCCCTCCAGCAGCATGTCCGCACCTTCAGTGCCATTGTAGGAAATTGCCACGTTGTGACCGTCTTCCCGCAGGCCACGTTCGACAAGAGCAGCGATACGCTTGTCGTCCTCAATCAGCAAAACGTTCATAGTCGTGTGAGGACAAAGTATCAAGGCTATGTTTATGTGAGGTTAATATCGAGTAAAGTTGGCGATGTCGATTGGCCTGGCTAGAATCGATATCCGTTTCATTATTCGCCAATGTATCAGCTCATCAGGGAGAATCGATCGAGCAAGATCCTTGCTGTCTTTTCAGCTTGAGCTCATCTCGAGGTCAGCGAGTGGGAACTGAGGGGAGTGAAGCGAACTGATTCAAATTGACCGCAAAACATCCGCAGCACCTGAATGAAACCTGAATAAACCGGCACTGCATCTCATCGCGGTGTTTTCGTCGGCTTCCTCTATCCCGGAAGATCCCAAATCGCCTCCAACCCACTGAAGATAGGGCCTTAGCCACAATCGATACATTTGCGAGTCAAAGGCATTCATGCCGTCTGGACAAAGAGCGGACGCCCCCCGTCATCGCAATTCACGCCTCATTCATAGCAAAACCCTAGCATCTGCTTGATCGATTTTCAGTTCCTAATCACTCGACCGAGGAGTCAGATGTCTTCATTGAAAAGCTACTTATGCCCTCTTCTCCTATTGTGCGCTGCGACTGTCTCTCACGCTCAGTTCGATAGCGGCGCGGTACTTGGAACGGTTCGCGACTCCAGCGGGGCGGTGCTTACGGAAACATCCATCGTCTTGAAGAGCATCAACACTGGCACTCAGAGCATCACCATGAGTAACAGCGCTGGCGATTACACCTTCAACAGCGTTCTGACGGGCGATTACGTGGTGGCGGCTCAGCACGCAGGCTTCAAAAATGCCACTACAGCCACTTTTACGGTCACCGTGGGAGCGCGCCAGCGCGTCGATCTTGTGCTGCCTCTGGCCAGCAACGCCGAACAAGTCGAAGTAACGGCGCGGGCGGCATTGCTCGAAACCGACAGCAGTGACCGCAGCCTGGTCATCAATCCGACTGAAGTAGTCAATCTGCCCCTCAACGGTCGCGATCCGGCCGATTTGGCTCTTATTGTTCCGGGCGTCAACAAGTCCTATCTGGAAATCGAAGGGGCCACCAGCCGTGAGGCATCGTATAACGTCAACGGTTTGCGCAATCAGGTCAACTCCTTCCTGCTTGACGGTCTGGATAACAATAGCTGGAGTTTGAACGATCTGGGCTTCTCTAACCAGGAGATCCAACTCAGTCCGGATGCGCTCAGCGAGTTCCGCTTTACCACTGGCAACCAGAGCGCGGAATTCGGTCAAGCAGCCGGCGGCTTGGCCAACGAAGTATCCCGGCGCGGCACCAACTCTATTCATGGCGCTGCCTGGAATTACCTGCGTAATACGGTCCTTGATGCCAACGGGCCGATTCCCGCGACTAACGGTCAGCAATCCTCTCTGATCCAGAACCAGTTTGGCGCGGACATTGGTGGTCCTATCCTGCGCAACAAGCTCTTCGCCTTCGGTGACTACGAGGGATTCCGCCGCATTCAGCGTTCTGCTCAGCAGGCCACTCTGCCGCCCGCCTCCTGGGCCTCCGGACAATTTCTCGATGAAAGTGGCAATCCCATTGCCATCACTAATCCCTACACCAACACGGTATATAAGGACGGCATCATCCCCATTGCCACGTTGCAGGCAACCATGCTTCCTGGTACCAACACGCCGCAAATCAGCCCACTGAACATGACGGTTCTCGGCGATCTGCCCACTGCCGGTCTGACTCCGGTGAATCTGGCTGCGGGCAACAATTTCACCTCCTTCCCAGTGGGCACCGAGGACTCGGATAAGGGAGATGCGCGCATGGATTACGACATCTCTTCGCGCATGACCGCATTTGTTCGTTACAGCCAGCGGCGTTTTAATGCGCTCGATCCCTCGCCCATTCCGGCTCCCATCTACTCGACCGCGAAGGGCAATATCAATCAGGACAACAAGCAATTAGCGGCTGGCTACACCTTCCAACTGACCAGCGCCTCTGCGCTCGATCTGCGCAGCGGCTTCACCTGGAATGCAGGCGCACAGAATCCCACGTCGATCGGGCAGCCCAATATGCTGGTCGCTGCGGGTGAGCCCAACGTTCCTTCCGATCCTTCTTATGCCAGCGGTCTGAATACCGTATCCGTCACCGGTTTCACGCAGTTCGGGCGCACCAACAGCCTGCCCACGGTGGTGAATCCATTTGTCGTCGATCCTAAAGTAAACTACTCGCTGCTGCACCGCCATCACGCCTTTAAGTTTGGCTATGAGTATCTGCGCGTATCCGAAGTGGTGAGCAACTTCAAGCCGGTCTTCGGCGCGGATACCTATGGTGGAAAGTTCTCCGAGGGAACAGCCAAAGCACCGAGCCTGCCCAATGGCAACGCTGATCCTACCTATGCGCTGGCCTGGGATCTGGCGGACTTCATCTTCGGCGCACGCAGCAAATACGAACTCAGCGCTTACCACGTGGTGGAATACAACCAAAGAATGCACTTCTTCTACGCGCAGGACGACTGGCACATCTTAGACAAACTCACTTTGAACATCGGGCTACGCTACGAACTGGCGACTCCTCCCTTTGAAACCAATAATCGGCTAGCCAACTTCGATCCTGTCAACAGCCCTCTGACCGGGAGCCTGGTCACTGCCCGCAGTGGCTCCATTTATAGTCGGGCGCTGGTTCATCGCAACGACCTGAACTTTGCTCCCCGACTGGGCCTTGCCTACAGCATTGACCCCAAGACCGTAGTGCGGGCTGCCTACGGCATTAGCTATCAGCAATTCACTCGCGCTGCTGTGGTCAATGAATTGGCGCAAAATGCCCCGTACAACATCGACAACGTAATCACTCAATACACGCCTTATTCAAAAACTTCACCGCAGAAAGTCTGTGCCTCCACGACCGCCTCGCCGCTTAGCTGCTTCCAATCCACCCAGTTGGGTTACCTGGACGGCTTCCTTTCCACTGCGAACTACTCCGCGCTATCGACGACGACCACTTACGATACCCCAACCACGCCTACGACTTATGTGCAGAGCTATCACTTGACTGTACAAAGAGAATTGCCCGCGCACGTCATCCTTGATCTTGCTTATGTGGGCAACCATGGTGTCCACGAAGAAATCCTGCAGGACGCGAACCAGGCAGTGCCCAATGCCGCCGGAGCTTCTCTCAGCCTGCAAGCACGCCGGCCTATCACCAATTTCGCAGGCATCCAGGAATCCTTTAACGAAGGCCCCTCGCTCTACAACGCATTGGAAGCCAAAGTGGAGAAGAGATACGAAAATGGCATTTACATTGTTAACTCCTTCACTTGGTCGCACACACAGGACGTAGCCGCTGCCGATCAGGAGCTGGACAACAACGACAGCCCCTTGGTGGACCATAACAATCCTATGGGTTCTTTCACCCGTTCTGCTTATGATCGTCCATTGAACGATACTTTGGCGGTAGTTTGGGACCTGCCCTATGGCCGAGGCCGTCTCTTCGGTTCCCACGCAAGCGCGCCACTGCGATATGCCCTGGAGGATTGGCAGATTACCGGGATCAATACCTATTCAAGTGGGCTGCCCATCAACCTCACTTACACACCTTCCACGGCACAGCAAGTTAGCAACCTGACCAGTTTTCTTTACCGTCCCAATCTGGTTGGCAATCCGGTACTCAGCAAGAGCGGTCGAACTTCCATCGCGCCAGGTCAGTATCAGTACCTCGATACGACCGCAGTCTCAATTCCTACTGCGGCCAATACACCCTTTGGCAATGCACCGCGCAACGTCGCCCGCGGTCCCAGCTTTTCGGATCTCGATCTAGGCTTGCATAAGAGGTTTCCACTAGGATTTGAAAATGCTGGACTAGAATTTCGCGCGGAAGCCTTCAACGTTCTCAATCACTCGAATGCCCAGGCTCCCGACAGTGTTGCGACCGATTCCGGTTACGGCGTGATCACTTCCTACTATCCTAGCCGCGAGATGCAGGTGGCTCTAAAGGTGGTCTTTTGAGCTAGGATTCATTCCATTCGCTCAAGGCAAAGCCCCAGTGATCTGGGGCTTTGCCTTATCTATTTTCAGGATAGGTACCCTGATGCCGGCAGGGCTCCGCCGATCGGTATCCGTGCTACGCCAACAGCCCTTAGCACGTTTCGAGCGCCACTGCGTCACAATCTCTGCGAGCTTCTCTTGCGCAAAACGCAGCCATCCGCGAAGACGGGCTGGATGTCCCGACCGAAGTTTTGCACCAGGAGTTTTGTTGGTATAGCGCGGTGGTCTCTGAGTTCAGAAGGTTGCATGGTTGGGCAGGAAGGGATGGCGAGAGCGTAAGGAATCACCATCCCATTGTGACCAAGCTCGTGGACGCGCTCAAAGCGCGAAAGCGTGTCTTAAGGTCTTGGAATAAATCGACAGTCTGCTTTGGAGATTTGCTTCCGGGGAGATTGACCAAGAATACAAACAAAAATGGCGATACGATTCCTGAGAAAAAATGCACCATCAAATGCCGGGACTAAACACCTAGAACCTCTGAGCCAGCGCTGAGCCGCACCATGTGGCTCCGAGGCCGAGGATGAGGCTGCCGACGGCGTAGAGCGCGGCTGTGGCAAACGCGCCGCTGCGGAGCGTCGAGAGCGTCTCCCACTCATAGGTGGAGAAGGTGCTGTAAGCGCCAATAAAGCCGATGGGAATAAGAAAACGCCATGCCGGATTGATGTCGGTGCGCTCGGCCAGGAAGGTAAGCGAGAAGCCGATGACGAGGCAAGCGGTAAGGTTCACAACCAGCGTGCCATAAGGAAATTTGATGCCGGCGCGTGCAGCGATGGTCGAGCCAACCCAGTAGCGAGCAATGGAGCCAAGCGCGCCCCCAAGGGCGATGAGCAGATACTTCTGCAAAGCGGAATCTCCTTTTTTCACAGATCGGTCCGCGCAGACACACGGCAAGCCGGATGCTGCGCCGATGAGAAATTTTTCAGGGAGATCGCGGCGGGGGGACAACTTCCACGACAGGCATCCCTGTCAGGAGTCATCATCTGTCCACGCGAAACGCGCGCAGACAGCGGTTAAGGGGGGAACTCCATCCCCGCTGACTCCATTACAAATGGGGTGGGAGAACGGTGTCAACCGCGAAAGGGGAACCTGCGTGGGGTGTGCTGGCCTCAGTTCATGGCTTCAGACCTCACGCGCGAAACGGATGCGCAGGCGTGCACGGGTGGCTTTCGCCGGGTGCCGGGTACCCCAGGTCGGATTTTCGGACCAGGGATAGCTGCGGCCTAATTGTGCCTGCCCTTCCACTCCTGGTACGGGCCGTTGTAATCCTCGATCTGGTGATCGCCCTTAAAGTTCCAGAGCCGCGTCGCCACTTCGTCGATCAGGTCGTGGTCGTGGGTAACGAGCAGGACCGTTCCCTCGTATCGTTGCAGCGCGATGTTGAGCGCATTGATCGATTCGAGGTCGAGGTGGTTCGTCGGCTCGTCGAGAATCAGGATGTTCGGCTTGGTCAGGATGAGCTTGCAGAAGATCAGCCTCGCCGCCTCGCCGCCGGAGAGCGCCTTGGTCGGCTTCTGGCCCTCTTCGCCGCTGAAAAGCATCTGCCCGAGAATGCCGCGAATCTCTTCGACCGATGCCTTGGGGTCGAAGCGGTGCAGCCACTCGGCCACGGTCAGCCCGTGTTCGATGGTCGAACCCACGTCCTGCGGAAAGTAGCCCACCTGCGCCTCGTGGCCCCAGAAAACGGTGCCGTTGTCGAGGGTGAATTCGGGGTCAGACAGGCCGGGATAGTTTGCCAGCAGGCTCTTGACCAGCGTGGTCTTGCCTGCGCCGTTCTTACCCATCAGACAGACCTTTTCGCCGCGCAGCACATTGGCGCTAAAGTCATCCAGAACTTTAAGATCGCTGTAAAACTTCGTGAGCCCCTTGAACTCCAGAACGTGCTTGCCGCTGGGCCGCACCTGGTCGAATCGGATGAACGGCCGCTGGATATTCGAGCGGGCCAGATCGTTGGTCTGGAGCCGTTCCACTTCCTTGCGGCGACTCGTCACCTGGCTCGAACGCGTACCTGCCGCGAAGCGCGCAATGAACTCGTTGAGCTGCGCAATCTTCTTTTCGCGCTGCGCGTTTTGTGACTCGAGCGTGGAGCGCACCTGCGTCTTGGCCATCACCATTTCGTCGTAGCCGCCGGTGTAGACGATGATCGTCTGGTAATCGATGTCGGCCGTATGCGTGGTAACGCTGTTCAGAAAATGCCGGTCGTGCGAGATCGTGATCAGTGTGCCGTTGTAGCCGTGCAGAAAGTCCTGCAGCCAGTGGATCGAGTCGAGATCGAGGTAGTTCGTAGGCTCGTCCAGCAGCAGCGCTTCCGGCTTGCCGAAGAGCGCCTGCGCCAGCAGGATGCGGACCTTCTGCCCGCTCTGCAACTCGCCCATCTTGCGGTCGTGCAGCTCTTCGGGAATGTCGAGGCCGTCGAGAAGCACGGCGGCGTCCGCCTCGGCGGTGTAGCCATCCTCGTCGCCCACAATACCTTCGAGCTCGCCGAGGCGCATTCCATCCTCGTCCGTCATCTCGGTCTTCTCGTAGATGCGGTCGCGCTCTTCGAGCGCCGCCCACAGCGGAGCATTGCCCATGATGACCGTATCGAGCACGCGATAGTTGTCAAAGGCGAACTGGTCCTGCCGCAGCACGCCGAGCTTGCGCGGGCGGACGACCGTGCCCTTCTGCGCCTCGATCTCGCCGGTGAGAACCTTCATAAATGTCGATTTGCCCGCGCCATTGGGGCCGGTCAGGCCGTAGCGGCGCCCAGGGGTAAAGGTGACGGAGACATCCTCGAAGAGCACCTTCGAGCCGTAGCGCATGGAGACATTGGAGACGCTGATCATTGAGTTTGGCGATTCCTGTTGTGTTTTGGCGCGCCCGCACACGGAGCATGGAGCTGCCGGGCGGAAATCGCGCTTGAAGTTGAGTCGAGGCGGCAGGCGCGCAGGGTAACGCGCAGAGAACTCGGACTCTTCTATTTTCGCATAGAGATGGGCAAAGGCTTCCCGGTCAGGGAAGTAGAAATGCGCCCGGAATTTTTCTGTCGAATGTGGCGAGAAGCGCGCTGTGCGATTTTGCGAGTTCGAGAAGGTGGCCGTCTGTGGTCTGTTTCGGCATTTTCACCCAGGAGGGCAGCGGGGAGATGTCGTTGCTGTCGGCTATGAATTCGAATTGCAGGCACCTGCTGGCTTTCAGTTGCAGAAGGATTGCATGAGCGTGTTCGAGGGTAAGCCCATAATCCGGGGTTTGTGCAAGGATACGGATGCAGCCGAGTTCCGTTATAGAGCAGCTAAGGAGCGTCAAGTTGGCTTTCGACAGCGTCCATAGTGCTGCGCGTTGGTGGAACTGGTACCGTTCAAAGCTTAGGGCGATCAGGACATTGACATCGAGAAGGTAGCGCATCACGGAAAATCAGCGAGCATCTCTTCCACCTGCTCACTGGTGAGGATGGGAGCATTCGGTCCGGCCGTCAAAACCGGTAGCCCGGTCAGCGGGTCTTCGATGATGCGGACTTCATATTTTTGTTTCTTTTCCGGCGTGAGCACAACACGACCGTCCTCGACGCTGATGTCAAGGGTGTCGTCTGCTCGGATGCCGAGGCGGCGACGAATCGGGGAGGGAAGCACGATATGCCCTTTGGTGGAGACTCGTGTTTTGACCGCTTCCACCGGTATAGTAAGGCAATCTTACCGCGATTCCGGTGGGCCTACAAGTTATCCGCCAGCGTCAGCCGAAGATCGCGGTAACCACGTGATTGACTACAAACGCCGCGCCGTAAGCCAGCACCAGCATGTAGGCAAACTGAAACGCCGGCCACTTCCAGCTATTGGTCTCGCGCTTGACGATTGCCATCGTCGAAGTGCACTGCATGGCGAAGGCAAAGAAGATCATCAGCGCCATCGCGCCGCCGAGCGTCATGTCGTGGTGCAGGCCAGCCTGCAGGTTGAGTGCCTGCGTGTCGGGGTCAGCGCCGTAAAGCGTTCCCATGGTGCTGACCATAACTTCGCGCGCCAGCACGCTCGAAAGCAGGCCGATGCCGACCTTCCAGTTAAAGCCGAGCGGCGCAATGACCGGCTCGATGAAGTGTCCGAGGCGTCCGATGATGCTTTCGGCGAGTCCCGGCGCTGTCAGGACGCCCGCGGCGGTGCGCGTGGCAGGCAGATGCGAGAGCACCCAGATGCCGAGCGTGACAAGCAGAATGACGCGCCCGGCTTGTCCGAGGAAGATCCGCGCGCGATCAATGAGCAGCAACCCAAGCGAGCGCAGTGTCGGCATCCGGTACTGTGGCAGCTCCAGAATGAACGGCGTCTCGCTGGATTTGAGAATCGAGCTCTTGAGCAGCCTCGCGGTGACAAGCGCGGCAATGAATCCGGCGAGATAAAGGCCGAGCATGGTAAGAGTCCGCAGGCTCAAAAAGCCCCACAGCACGCCGCCGTTCGGAATGAAAGCCGCAATGAGCAGCAGGTAGACCGGCAACCGCGCCGAGCAGGTCATAAACGGCGTTACGAGAATCGTCGCCAGCCGGTCGCGCTTGTTCTCAATCGTGCGCGTTGCCATGATGGCCGGAACGGCGCAGGCGTAGGCCGAGAGCAGCGGAATGAATGCCTTGCCGTTCAAGCCGATGGAGCGCATAACGCGATCGGCGATGAGCGCCGCGCGGGCCAGATAGCCGGAATCCTCCAGAATGCCGATAAACAGGAACAGCAGTAGAATCTGCGGCAGAAAAACCAGAACCGAGCTGACGCCCTTCCACGCGCCGTCAAGCACGAGGGACTGAATCCACCCTGCGGGCAGCAGTGGCCGTGCCAGGTCGCCGACCTTGGTCAGCACGTCGCCAAAGCCGTCGGAGAGCGGCTGGCCGAGCGCGAAGACGACCTCGAAGACGCCGACAACGACGGCGAGAAAGAGCAGCGGCCCCCAGATGCGGTGCAGCAGCACGGAATCGAGCTGGCGCGTGCCTTCCGCCGAGAGCGGTGCGCGGTAGCCCGTGTTGCGGCTTACCTGCGCGGCCCAGGTATGGGCGCTGGCCGCATTGCCCAGCACGGGCAGCGTAAGCGGCCTCAGCGGAGCCTCTGCGGGACGGTCGCGCTGATTGAGAAAGAGCGGAACGGCTTCGAGACCGCTGCCATGCGTGGCGGAGATCTGCGCCACCGGCGCGCCAAGCTCGCGGGCCAGCTTCAGCACATCCACCGCGCCGCCGCGCGATTCCATCAGGTCGCTCATGTTGAGCAGCACCAGCGTAGGCAGGCCGAGCGAGAGAATCGGCGGCACCAGCATAAGCTGGCGCGTCAGATGCAGCGAGTCGAGGACGAGAATGACGGCGTCCGGCTTCGGCGTGCCATACATCTTGCCCTTGAGAACATCCACGGCAACCTTGGCGTCTTCCGAATAAGGCGTGAGCGAATAGATGCCCGGCAAATCAATCAGCGTGAGATCAGGCCGCCCGGCGCCGGCCATCAGGCCCATGCGCTGCTCCACCGTCACGCCGGGATAGTTGGCAACCTTCTGCCGCAGGCCGGTGAGGCGGTTGAAGAGCGTGGACTTGCCGGCATTCGGCGGCCCGATAAGCGCAATGGTGCGGAGATTTCCGCCCGGCGGCGGAACCGTCGGCGCAACGAAGGCCGGAGTCTCGCAGCAGGAACTCATCGAAGGGCCTCGACCGGAGTGGGCGCAGTTTGGGCTGATTCGGATTCCTGCGGCTGTGCCGCCTGCCGTGCGGAGGCGAGTAACTCCATCTCCTGCTGGCGGCTGAGCGTGCGGGGAACCTTGACGCGGATGGCGCTGGCGGTCTCGTGGCGCAAGGCGATCTCAAGGCCGTCCACCAGGTAGACGGTAGGGTCGCCGGCCGGTGCGCGGCGCACCACGGTCACGAGCGAGCTGGGAACGAACCCCATGTGCATCAGGTGGTTCTGGACGGATTCGGGGAGATCGAGCGCCATCACCACGCCATGCTGCCCGACACTCAATTCGCTGAGAACGCTCACCCGATAGGCTCCGTGCAGTTCGGAACTGCGACCAGAATAGTCGGAATTCAGTATACGACTCATTCGGTCTGGGTTGCAAACGGGGCCGCGCCAGCGTGGGTGGGGCTGAGTGGCTGGACGAGGTTGGCGACGGATGGGAAAGGATCTCGCGCTCATAATTTAAGGCTAGATGGCGGCGGAATCCGGGACTGTGATGGAAAGCACAAGGCGAGGGGCGAAGTTACTAAGGGATTAGGGACGAAGGGACTGCTGCAACGGGATTCGGAAAGTGGTAGAAGGTTGGGTATGAAGCGGGTGGACTTTGTAGCGAGTTTACAGACGGCGGAGCCACCGGGCGGCCTTTCCGCCGAACTTGCGGCGCTGTGGTGGGATGCGAAGGGCGACTGGGCGCGGGCCCACGGCATGGTGGATGAGCTGGAGACGCCGGAGGCGATGGCGGTGCACGCATACCTGCACCGCAAGGAAGGCGAGGAATGGAATGCCGATTACTGGTATCGCCGCGCGGGGCGTCAGTTCCGGCGGCCGATGCTCGAAGAGGAGTGGCGCGCGCTGTTGGATGGGCTAACGGAAGAGTAGGCCGCATCACCACACCGCATTCGTCCAAAAAACTACGATTGTCATCCTGAGCGCAGCCGAAGGGGATCTGCGGTTGCTTTTCCTCCGTTTCCCCACCATGCCGGGTGCCCCAGGTCCCTGTTGTTGGGACCTGGGATGCCACCACACTCGTCCCTCCCGAATTTTTGGCAATCAGCCGGTTTGAATTCGCTTTGTAACAGGGTACGGGTAGGCCGTGTACCAAACTGAAATACCCGATCCAGTCCGGGAACGCCGCCTGATTCCGCAGCGGGAAGTTGGCCCGCAAAAAGGTAATTTGCCGTTCAATTTGAAGCATGAGGCGGCGAATACAGATTGCGGTTTGGACTACGCTGGAGCTGGCGGCTCTGGTCTGCCTGTGCGGGTGCGCGGGTCTGGCATTGAACGGAAACACACCCTACCTTGCCCTCGGAGACTTCATTACCGACGGCGCGACCCTTGCGAATCCCGGCGAGCAAGCCTACCCAACGCTGGTGGGTCGGCAGCAGAACGCGCCGTTCCATAATCTGGCCAATAGCGGCGATCAGGCGTGCGACGTGCCGGCGCGGCAGATATTTCCCAACGCGGAGAGCCCGACGCTTGCCACGCATCCGGTCTACTCGATGCTGATCGGCACCAACGACGTGGACAACAAGGGCGTTGGCGCTTACGAGCCGGTTTTCATGCAGTGCCATCAGGCGACATTAGGCTGGCTGGCGCTGCCGGCGGAATACAAAGTTCTCGCGGGTCAGGCAGGTTTCGCAGCCGATGGTCCCGGCGAGACGGATGAGACAAACGGCTGGAATGCGTGGCAGACCGAAGGGCAGGGCTCAAGCGTGAGCTTTACAATCACGCTCAGCGCACCGGGAGCGATCTACGCCTGGCCTCTGATCGACGACGCGTCGAATGCGACGTACAGCTATGCGCTGGATGGTGCGGTGACAGGCACGGCGACGGTCATGACGAGCCCGAAGATGGCAACCGGCAACGGGACGACACGCTCGCTGGGGTTTATCCGCTGGCCGGCCGTGCCGGCGGGGCAGCATACCGTCACATTTATGCAGACCAGCGCAGGCTCCGCAGGCGTCGCGGTGGTCGGCGTAGGTTCGCCGGCAGCCCAGATTAGTGCGAAGAGGAGCGCGGAGATTAGCGCCGCAGGCGAAAGCAGCTCGGGCGCGGCAGTCACATTGCCGACGGTCCTCGCAGGCACCGTCCCGCACCAGTTGCATACCGGCGCGAATGTAGGCTGCCAGGCAACGGATGCGCCCTGCGAGCAGTACAACACCGACATTCTGGCCGATGTAGCGCTTTTCGCCGGCGACGGGCTGAATGTGAAGGTCTTCGACACGCGCGGATATTTGCAGGGAACCGCAGAAGAGATGAGCGACGCGATCCATCCGAACGCCAAAGGCCAGCAGGCTCTAAGCGAGGCCGTACAAGCGGCATGGGCAGCAAAGTATTAGGTCTTCGGCTTCCAAAATCTTTCCGAGATTTTGCAGTGTATTTCGCGCTTTCTGCCACACTCCAAATCAGCAGAGAAAATATGCCGGCCCGATCCCTCGCGGATTGGGCCGGCTCGTTTGGAGGACTGGACCCCCTCTTTCTATCTCATAATGTGGGAAATCAGCCGGAAACCGGGTGCCCCATATTTCGAAGAGCCCCTTCGGCTACGCTCAGCGCGGGGTTGTGGGGGGATGCCGACCCATCACAAATGTGGGTGCTCCAAGTCCCTGATGTTGGGACCTGGGCACCGCGAACCTTCCCCGACCGCTCTCACCCCAGCGGCGGAAGCTTTTCCGAGAGGCCGAAGAGGAAGATGGCGCCGATGGCGCAGCTATAAGCCGCGCCAGTCCAGGCAATAACGTGGTAAAGGCGGGAATGATCGCCGCCAGCCTTGAATGCACCGCCGAGCGAGGCGGTCATTGCAGCATTCATCGCAACGAGGCCAATGGCGAATGCGCCGAGGCCGAGAAGCCCGCGCGAAGTTCCGCCGAGATTTGCGGTGAGAAAAAAGAGGGCAAGCTGGCTGGGGGTCTCTGCGCCCACGCCGTGAAGAACGCCGATCAGGAAGACGGACTTGCCGGTATACATCCACTGGAATCGCTCCGGGCGGGGCGCGGCAGGATTCCACAAACATCGAACGTGCCAGAAGAGCCAGAGAACCCCGTTGACGGCAATGGCAAGGCGGCTCTCGATGCGGCTGTGCCGGTGTCCGTGTGCGTCTTTGCGCAGGATGCCGGCCACAACGCCAATGCCGAGAACGATAAGGGTGAGTCCGATGAGCCGCTCCATCCAGTGATCGAGCCCGTCAGGCAGTCCCATGTGAAGCTGCAGAACGGCGATGCCTAGCGCGGCAACGGTGAAGGCGTGGCCGAGCGCATAGGTCATGCCAAGGCGCAAGCCGCTGCGCCAATTGCGCTGCACAGCGGTAATGTCGGAGATGGCGGCAAGGTGATCGTAATCGAAGCCGTGCCGCAGCCCAAGCAGCAGGCAGGAGCCGAGCGCGGCATCGAGTTTCCAGTCGCCTGAAAAAAGTGTCACGGGTGAAGTATAGAGCAGGGGGGCGCTGCCGCCGGCATGGCAAGAAACATGTAGGAAAGAAAATCCCCCGCGTACGGTGTGTCGGAAACCACATCGGACGCGAGGGATTCAGGTGTATGCGGGTGCGTTACTTGCCGGCCGCCAGCACGCGGGCCTGGTGCACTGAGCGGACAAAGCGCGCGCCAGCCGGGGTGGTCTTTACGCCGCCGGTCAGGATAGCTTTCTCGTCGTCGGTGCCGTAGATGGCCTTGTTGGCGTCGTTATCGCCCTGGATGACGTTGCCGTTCAACGTGAGGCCGGCAAAGACGCCCTTGGCGCGCGAGTAGGAGAGAATCTCGGCGTTCATCTTCCAGTCGGTTCCGGCGGAAGCGTGGCGTCCGACGGGGCCGGCCGCGGCCGAAGCATCTGCGCCGATCTGGAACTTGCTGGAGAGCAGGTGCGACATGCCCTGCTGGTTCTGGATGATGAGGACCAGGTCCACACCCTGCAAGCCAATCTGCAGGCCCCAGCTACCGCCGCCGATGGAGAAGAAGGCCGGTGCGCTCCAACCCTTCGCGGTACGGCAGGTGGCAACGCCGCGGCCGCCCTGGCCGCCGAAGATGAAGCCGCCCTTGACCATGTGGGGAACGACGGCGATGCACTTGGCGTTGTCGAGAACTTCGAGCGGAATGCCCTTGTCGGGCGCGGAGGTGATGGCGGTCAGCGTCTCGGCGGCCAATTGCAGGCGGTTGAGGGCGTCCTCGCGGGTGTCGGCCCAGGCTAGCGAGGCGGTCGAGAGAGCGGCGGCCAGTACGATAAGGTGTTTTTTCATGCGAATTTTCTCCTCTGGTTCGGGGCAGGAGGCGATGTTTGGCGCGTGTCCGGATTCGCGGCGGATTCACGGGTGAGACGCGCAGAAAATGCCGCGGCTTGAAAAGTGCCTCCGGCTCGCGGCAGAGATGACAACAGCTACTGAAGAATAAATGGCGTCGGCGGGGAATTGGTTGCCCGCCACGGTGGATTTTATGTCGGCTTAAAAGATCGTTTCGAGGGATTTAACTTCGCGGCGTCGCATTTCGCGGCAGGGAAAGCGACTTATCCGCCAATGCGGACAAGCTGCTGCGCCTCGATGCGCGGCCCGAGGATCGAGACGCGGGGAATGCGGCCGCGGACCATTGCAACCTCGTCGCAGCGGTGCAGGCGCGGGCAGCTCTGGCAGTCCTTGAAGATTTTGTCGGGCAGCTCGGTCTTGTCTTCCACGGCGCGAAAGCCGTATTTGAAGAAGAAATCCGGGATGCGGGTGAACAGGCAGACGGACTGGATGCCGTGCGTCTCGGCCTCGTCAATAAGCGCGCCGAGGATGCGCCCGCCAGCGCCTTTGCTCATCGCTTCCGGCTTCACGACGATGGAGCGCACCTCGCACAGATGCGGCCCGTAGAAGTGCAGCGCGCCGCAGCCGAGAAAGACGCCCGAGTCGGACTCGGCCACGGTAAAGTCGCGGATGTTCTCGCAGATTTCCGCATAGGAACGCTTGAGGAGCGTGCCGTCGCCGGAGAGCGAGTTTACCAGGTCATAGACGTTCGAAGCGTCCTGAAGCCGGGCCTTACGCACCAGCATTGACGGCCTCCTCGGGGTAAGCTGGCGCGGCGAAACGGACTTGCGCCAGCGCGGCGATGCGTGCCCGTGTCTCTTCCAGCGCCAGGCGAACGCGATGCCGCGCCGTGCCGCCGAGAACGTCGTGGCAGTCGAGCGTCGAGTTGAGGTTGATGGCGGAGAAGAAATCAGCGTCGAACTCGGAGCCAAATTGCTTCAGTTCGTCGAGAGCGAGCGCATTCAGTTCGACTCCCTTTTCCAGCGCATAGCGAACGGCATTGCCGATCTTCTCATGCGCCGTGCGAAAGGGAACGCCCTTGTATACGAGGTAAGTAGCCGCGGCCATCGCGTTCAGATAGCCGTTTTCAGCGGCGGTTTTCATCGCGTTGTGGTTAAAGGTAAGAGCGGCAGTGAAGCGCGCCACCAGCGAGAGCATCTGCGGAACGAATTCCACGGCAAATGCCTGTTCTTGCGTTTCCTGCAGGTCTTTGTTGTAGGCAAGTGGCAGCCCCTTGAGCTGGAGCGTAACGGCCTCGGCGGCGGCGTGGATGCGTCCGACTTTGGCACGCAGAAGCTCGGTGAGATCGGGGTTCTTCTTCTGCGGCATCGCGCTCGATCCGGTAGAAAACGCCTCGGGCAGCAAGACGAAACCAAACTCGGCCGTGGCAAAGAGCGTGATCTCTTCGGCAAAGCGGCTGGCGTGCAGGCCGACGAAGGTAAGCGCCTGCAAGAATTCGAGAACAAAGTCGCGGTCGCTGGTCGCGTCCATGGAGTTCGGCGTAGGCGCAGTAAATCCAAGCTCCTTCGCGGCAATCCAGCGGTCGAGCGTCAGAGTAGCGCCGGCAATCGGCCCCGAGCCGAGCGGACAGAAGTTGAGCCGCGCCGCGCAGTCTTTGAGACGCGAGATGTCGCGCAGCAGCATTTCCACGTAGGCCAGCAGCCAGTGAGCGATGAGAACCGGCTCGGCGCGTTGCAAATGTGTGTAGCTCGGCATGACAGCCTCGCCGGACTTTTTGGCAAGCTCGACCAGCGCATTGGCCCACGCAGCGAGTGCGGCAATCGTGAGTTGAATCTGCTCGCGGATGTAGAGGCGCAGGTCGGTGGCAATCTGCTCGTTGCGGCTGCGGCCGGTATGGAGCTTGAGACCGAGCGAGCCGATGCGCTCGACGAGCGAAAGCTCGACAAAGTGATGAATGTCTTCCGCGGAAGCGTGGTCGCGCACGGCGGCTTTGCCTGCATCGGATGCGTGCGCCGCAGCGATAGCATCAAGCGCTGCCCGCAGTTCCGCTGTCTCGCTCATGGTGAGGATTCCGGCAGCACAAAGAGCAGAAGCGTGCGCCTTGCTGGCCGCGACTTCCTGCGGAAGCAGATGCCAGTCGAAGACAATCGACCGCTGCCATTGCTCGAATTCGGTATCGAGGGGCTCGCGAAAGCGGCCCGACCACATTTTCACTTCGTTGACTCCGAAACTTGCCTCGGGGCTAAAGCCCCGTCATGTTTGTGCATCTTATGGCACGGCTAAAGCCGTGCCCTTTCAAAACCAAATCAAGCGAAAACGCTACTGAAACTTGGTTACATTCACCAGTCCGCCGAGTAACAAAAGCAGCACAGCCTTCTGCGCGTGCATACGGTTTTCCGCCTGGTCGAAGACGATGGACTGCGGGCCGTCGAGGACCGCGTCGGTGACTTCGGCATTGCGGTGCGCGGGCAGGCAGTGCATAAAGACGGCGCGCGGCGAGGCCTCGGCCATCAGAGCCTCGTTTACCTGGTACGGGCGGAAAATGGGCGCGCGTTTCGTAGACTCGTGCTCCATTCCCATGCTGACGCAGACATCGGTGTAAATGGCGTCGGCGTTTTCGACGGCGGCGTGCGGGTCCTGCAATAGCTTGATCTCCGAGCCGTTGGACTCGGCGATCTCGCGTGCCTTGGTGACGATCTCGATGTCCGGCGAGTAGCCGCGCGGCGTGGCAATGGTAACGTTCGCGCCAAGCTGTGCGCCTGTAAGCATGAGCGAGTGGCAAACGTTGTTGCCGTCACCGACGTAGGTGAAGTTGAGCCCAGCGACCGTGCCGAAGTGCTCCTCAAGCGTCATAAAATCGGCGAGCGCCTGGCAGGGATGCTCGAAGTCCGAGAGCGCGTTGATGACGGGCGTGCGCGCGTTGGCGCCCATCTCCATGATGGTGTCGTGCGCGTAGGTGCGGAGCACGATCACATCGACCCAGCGGTCCACGTTGCGCGCCACGTCGGAGATGGCTTCGCGCTCGCCGAGGGGCGAGTTGGTCTGGTCCACGAAGATGGCGTTGCCGCCCATGGTGTTGATGCCGGTCTCGAAGCTGAGGCGCGTGCGAAGACTGGCCTTCTCGAACATCAGCACCATCTGCTTCGCGTCGAGCGCGTGACGATAGTCGCGCGGATTGCGCTTCACGTCGTGGCCGAGCTTGAGAATGGCGCGGACCTCCGAGCTGGAAAGATCGGCGATGGAGCAGAGATCTTCTCCGGCAAGCCGCGCGGCGGCTGCGAGAATATCGGGATCGTTTTCGACGGAAATCTCCGTCAGTTGCGGTTCGAGAATTGCTTTGCTAGACATGTTGACCTCCCGCGGTCTCAGCGGCCGCTACTGCGCCGCTGAATGTGGCGGCATGTTCGGTGAAAATCTCGTCGAGAGCGGCAATGGCGGTATCGACATGCGAGCGCTCAAGGATGAAAGGCGGCAGGAAGCGCAGTACCGTCTCGCTGGTGCAGTTGATAAGGATGTGGCGCTTGCGCATCTCGGCCACTGCGAGT
This sequence comes from Terriglobales bacterium, assembly GCA_015655195.1. Lineage (GTDB taxonomy): Bacteria > Acidobacteriota > Terriglobia > Terriglobales > Acidobacteriaceae > Telmatobacter. The sequence continues at coordinate 8,036 of JAATFM010000033.1, read as the reverse complement.
TTTGCAAGCTCGGCCGAGTTGATTTCCGCGCCGATCATCAGGCCCTTGCCACGGACCTCGGTAATGACGGGATGCTTTTTGGCAAGTGCGAGAAGCTGCTCTGTAAAGTAGCCGCCGACTTCGGTGGCGTGAGCGAGCAAGTCCTCGTACTCGATGGTGTCAATGACAGCGATAGCGACGGCGCAAGCCAGCGGCCCGCCGCCGAAGGTGGTGCCGTGCATTCCGGGATGAATGGCGCGGGCGACCTCTTCCGTGCACAGAATTGCTCCAAGAGGAAGGCCCCCCGCAAGCGGCTTGGCCAGTGCGGTGATGTCGGGCTGAATGCCGTAATGCTGATACGCGCACCACTTGCCGGTGCGGCCCATGCCGGCCTGAATCTCATCCACGATGAGCAACGCGCCGGTGGAAGAGGTGAGCTTGCGGGCTTCGTCGAAGAACTCCTGCGACAAAGGCCAGATGCCGCCTTCGCCTTGAATGGCTTCGACAAGGATGGCGCAAACATCGGTCGAGAATTTATCGCGCAGGTCGGCGACATCGTTGAAGCGCACGAACTCGAAGCCCGGAACGACGGGGCCGAATGGCTCGCGGTACTTGGCCTTGTGCGTGGCGGAGACAGCGCCGTAGGTACGCCCGTGGAAGCTGTTCTCCAGCGCCAGCACTTTTGTGCCGATGGTCTTGCCTTCGCTGCGCAGCAGGCCGGCGTGGGCGCGGGCGAGCTTAAGCGCACCTTCCATGGCCTCGGTGCCGGTGTTTGCGAAGAAGGCGCGGTCCAGTCCAGTTCGCTCAGTGAGGCGCAACGCAAGCTCGGCCTGACCCTCGTGGTAGTAGAGATTCGAGGTATGGATAAGCGCGCGGCCCTGGTTAATGAGGGCGCGCTCGATGGCGGCGTGGCCGTAACCGAGCGCGTTGACGCCGATGCCGCTGAGCAGGTCGAGATAGCGCGCGCCGTTTTCGTCGATGATGTGAACGCCTTCGCCGCTGACAAAAAGGATCGGGTTGCGCTCGTAGGTATGCAGAAGCAGCTTGGCCTCGGCGGCCATTATCTGTTCGAGTCTGCTTTGTTCGAGCTTGGTCTGTTCGAGTTGTTCTGGATTCGTCATTTTCAAAATCTCCTTCAGGCCACCATGACTTCGGTTCCGTAAGCCACGCGGGTGCTGGTGAGGTCGGGCAGGGAACTGGCCGCTTCCGCGGGCAGAATGCGAACGCGCTTGACGCCGTTGAGTAGCGCCTCGCGGCACGCGCTGAGCTTGGGTAACATGCCGCCGGTAATGATGGCGGATTTCGCCATCTCCGCGATCTGGTCGATCGAGAGCCAGCGCAGGATTTCGCCGCCCTGGCCGCGCACACCGGGCACATCGGTTAAAAAGACGAGAGCATCGGCGCGGCATGCAATGGCGCAGGCCGAAGCCATCTCGTCGGCGTTGATGTTGTAGTATTCGCCGTCGAAGCCGAGAGCCATGGATGAGATGACCGGCACGGCATCCATTTGCCAGACGGCTTCGAGCAGGCGCGGGTCGCTCGCGGCAATCTCGCCAACAAAGCCGAGGTCCGGGGCGGTGCGCTTCTTGCGCGCGCGGAAGAGCAGCCCGTCGCCGCCGGACAATCCGACAGCCGGCTGGCCGAGTGCGCCGAGAGCTGCGACAAGCTGCTTGTTCACGCGTCCGGCAAAGACCATGAGCGCAACGTCGCGAGTCTCGGCGTCGGTAACGCGCAGGCCATTGATAAACTCACTCTGCTTGCCAAGCGCCTTGAGCGTTTTGGTAAGCTGCACGCCGCCGCCGTGAACGACCGCGACCTGATTGCCGTCGCGAACCAATTCCGCAATCGCCCGCATGGAGCCGGCAAGAAGCTCAGGAGTTTCGAGGCCCGCGCCGCCGAGTTTGATGACATATTTCATTCCAGACCTTCCTGCTCGTCCCAGCCTTGCATTACGTTCAGATTCTGGACGGCCTGCGAAGATGCACCCTTGAGCAGATTGTCGAGACAACTGACGATAATGGCGCGCCGTCCGTCGGAGGAGAGCTGAAAACCGATGTCGGCATAGCTGGTGCGCGCCACGTGGAGAATCTGCGGCAGGCCGTGCTCGTGCAGGCGCACCATGGGGCTGCCGGTAAAGAACGACTGGAATGTATGCAGCACCTTGGCGCGTGTCTGCGGCTCGTGGAAACGCACGTAGATGGTAGACAGGATTCCGCGCGGAATGGGAAGCAGGTGCGGCGTGAAAACAATCGCGTCGGAGGCAATGCCGATCTGCTCCAGAAGCTCTCCGGTATGCCGGTGCGAGAAGACGCCGTAGGTGGAGAGATTGTCCGCCGCATACATAAAGTGCGTTTTAGCCGTGGGAGCCTTGCCCGCGCCGCTCACACCGCTCTTCGCGTCGGCGATGATGCCGGCGTCGAGATCGACAAGGCCGGCAGCGACGAGCGGCTTGATCCCGAGAATGATCGAAGTCGCATAGCAGCCCGGATTCGCAACAAGCTGCGCGCCCGCAATCTCGGCGCGGTGAAGCTCGGGCATTCCGTAAACGGCCTCAGACTGGGTTTTAAGAGCATTTGCGGAACCTTCGTCCTCGAAGGCGTAAATCTCGCGATTGACGGCCTCGTTGAGCCGCCACGCGCCGCTAAGGTCGATGACGCGCAGGCCGCGGGCCAGGGCCTCCGGAACCCACTCGCGCGACTGCTCGTGCGGCGTGGCAAGAAAGAGAACTTTCACGTCGAGGTCGGTGAGCAGATCCCACGAAAAGGGCTGCATGAGAAGGTTGCCGCTGCCTTTCGAGTCAGCAAGCTCGGGATGGATTTCGGCCAGGGGAATGCCGCCGCGTGCCGCGTCGCGGCTATCGAGCCTGCCGGCAAAGACCGGCGGCGCGCCGTGCAGCCGAGGATGGCGCAGAAGCAGCCGCGCAAGCTCCGCGCCTGCGTAACCGGTGACTCCAATGACTGCGGTTTGTAATGTTTCGCTCATGATTCCAGCATGACTTTCATCCGGGCTTCCACTTCCGCGGCGCGGCGCGCGTCTTTGCAGATGACGAGAACGGTGTCGTCGCCGGCGATGGTGCCGGCGACCTCCGGCCACTCCTCGTAGTCGAGCGAAGCGGCCAGGGGCTGTGCTCCGCCCATCACAGTGCGGATAATGACCTGGTTCATGGCCGTGAGAACGCGCAGGCCGAAGCTGTCAATGACTTCGCGGACGGTGGGCGGCGCGTCGTCGTCGTCTTCAACCGCCGTAGCTCCGTTGCCATTGCCGTTGCCGTTCGGGAGTGCGTAGCCGGCGGGGCCTTTGTAAATGTGCAACTCGTGCATGTCGCGCGAGAGCGTGGCTTGCGTGACGGCAAAGCCGCGGCGGCGCAGCTTGCGGCGCAACTCGTCCTGGTTATTTACCAGGGAGCCGGCCACCAGTTCGCGAATCGCATTGTGCCGCTTGCTTTTCACCGTCTGCCGTCCTTGCCTGTTCTGGCCCATGCCTGCCGTGCTGTGGAGGGAAAATTCCATCCCTCGGGCAAAAGAATGAGCGCGGCTCCGATTGGAACCGCGCTTGCATAAATATACAACGGAATTGTATAACTATGCAAAGAAGATTTCTTGAAAATTCCGCGCGGTTTTTGCCCGCCGCAAATCGCGCCGGTTTACTCCTCCGAATTTCCACAAGGGCTTGAAAGCCTAAGCACTTCGGAATTGCTGCTTCGGAATTACCGTTCCCGGGCCGAGTCCCGCGCCTTGCATCGCGCCTGTGTCGCTCCCCGCTGCCGATTTTCGATGCGGTTTCTTGCTTTCCAGACGAAAAAGCGGGGAAAATCCCGCCCCAGTCGTCGAAATTTCATTTATGAAGGGCTACATTTAGTCATGGAAGATTCGTCTCAATCCGCTTGTCGCCTTCCTTCTGCCTATCCTGCCCGGCAGCCCGGCTACGTCGGGGAGAGCCTCGTCGATCCGCGCTTCGACTCCGACGCCTGCGGCGTGGGCTTTGTGGCGCGCCTTTCGGGCGAGCCTTCGCATGAGATTCTCGCCGCTGCGCTCACGGCGCTCTCACGCCTCGAACATCGCGGCGCGGTGGCGGCGGACGGCAAATCGAGCGACGGCGTAGGCGTGACGACGGTGGTTCCGCGCGAGTGGCTGCTGAAGCAGGTTGGCATGACGCTGCCCGAGCACAAGCCGCTCGGCGTGGCGGTGGTCTTTTTGCCGGCGGAGGACGCGGAGCAGCGGGCGGCGCTGGCCGAGGCGCTCGCGGCGCAGAATCTCGATGAATTGGCGTGGCGCGCCGTGCCGGTGCGGCCGGAGGTGCTGGGCGAGATTGCCGACTCCTCGCGTCCGGAGATATGGCAACTGCTGATTACAAGCCGCAAGGCGGAGGATTTCGACCGGCGGCTCTTCCTTGCGCGCAAGCAGTACGAGCGGGCAGGCTTGTCCGGCTACATTGCGAGCATTTCCTCGCGGACGATGGTTTACAAGGCGCTGTGCGCGGGCAAGCTGCTGGCCGAGTTTTATCCGGACCTTGCCGACCAGGAGTTCAAGACGCCGATTGCGCTCTTTCATCAGCGCTATGCCACGAACGTGCTGCCTTCGTGGGAGCGCGCGCAGCCCTTCCGCACGCTGGCGCACAACGGCGAGATCAATACCATCTGGGGCAACCGTGCGCGGATGGAAGCGCGTGCGGCAACGCTGCCGCTGGACCTGCACCCAGTGCTGAGCGAAGGCGGATCGGACTCGACATCGCTGGACGAAATCGTAGAGTTGCTGGCGAACAACGGGCGCACGGTGGGCGAGGCGGTTCGGATGCTGCTGCCGCCGGCGAATCCGTCGATTCCCTCGCCGTTTTTGCAGTACAGCGGCGACTGCATGGAGCCGTGGGACGGCCCGGCAGCGCTGGCGTTTACGGATGGACGGCAAGCAGGCGCGATCCTGGACCGCAACGGGCTGCGGCCATGCCGCTATGCGATTGACGACGAGGGTCTGGTAGTGGCCGGTTCCGAGGTTGGCCTTGTCGATATGAACCCGGAGCGGATTGTGCACAGCGGACGCCTCGGTCCGGGCCAGATGATTGTTGTCGATCTGGACTTCAACCGCTTCTTTGAAACGGAAGAGATTCTCAGCATCTACGACCAGAAGCGGCAATACGAAGATCTGGTGCAGCAGGATGTACCGCTGACGGACTCGGCGAGCGCGCCCGAGCCGCTGGCTGCCGCGGAGTTGAATCGCTTGCAGCACTGCTTTGGCTACACGCGCGAAGACGTGAGGATGATTCTTGCGCCGATGGCAACCGAAGGCAAGGATGCTGTCTGGTCAATGGGCGACGACACCGCGATTGCGCCGCTGGCAAAAGCGCCGCGCCCGCTCTATGCGTTTTTCCGGCAGCGCTTCGCACAGGTCACGAATCCGCCCATCGATCCGCTGCGCGAGGCCGTGGTATTGAAAATGCACACGCGGCTCGGTCCCTGGCCGCACATGCTGGAGCTGCGCGAGCCGCTGCCCGGCCTGAGCCTGAACTCGCCGCTGCTGACGCTCCGGCAGATGTACGCGCTGAAGGAGGGCGAGCACGCCCATAGCCGTATCCAGTCCGGCAAGATGCAGCACGCGATTCTGCATTGCACCTGGTCGCCGGATACGACGCTGGAAGTGGCCGTCGACATTCTTGCGGCGCGCGCGGTCGAGTTGGTTGGCACGGGCGCGACACTGCTGGTGTTGACAGACCGCGATGCCTCGCCCGATGCATTGCCGATTCCAATGGCGCTTGCCACAGGCGCGGTGCATCATGCGCTGATTAAGGCCGGCGTGCGTGCTGAGGTGGGCCTTGCCGTTGAGGCGGGCGACTGCCGCGAAATTCATCATCTCGCCGTGCTGTTGGGATTGGGCGCGGGCGCGGTCTGCCCGTGGCTGGCGCTTGAAACGGCGCATCAGCTCGACGCCGAAAAGGGCGAGACGAACCTGATTCACGCCATGGAGCTGGGGCTGGCCAAGGTGATGTCGAAAATGGGCATCAGCGTGGTGGACAGCTATCGCGGCGCGCATCTCTTTGACGCAATCGGCATCGAGCAGAAGATTGTGGACAAATGTTTCCCCGGCGTGCCGGCTCCGATTGGCGGCATCGGATTTGAGCAGATGGAAGCGTATGTGCGGCAAAGCTGGTCGGGTTCTTACGGCAGCGACGAGCCGGCAGATGGCGATGCGGCGGTGATTGCCGCGGCACAGGTTCGCGAGCTTCCGGATTACGGCTTCGTGCGCTTCCGTAAAGCAGAAGGCGCGGAAGGCCACGGCTGGCAGCCGCAGACTGTGCGCGCGCTGCAAACAGTCGTGGGATCGACCAAGCAGGGCACAGCGCTGGCTTTGACGCCTTTTGCGAGCTTTGCAGCACAGGCCACGGAGAGCGTGCCGGCGTATCTGCGTGACCTGATCGAGATTCGCCCGGCTGGGCCGGAGCTTGCGGTGGAATCCGTCGAGCCGGCGGGGAATATCACGCGTAACTTCATCGCGAGCGCAATGTCGTTTGGCTCGCTTTCGCCCGAGGCACACCAGACAATTACTGAAGCGATGAACCTGCTCGGCGCTCGCTCGAATACGGGCGAGGGTGGCGAGGACCCAGCCGTATATGCCCCGATTGACGGCGCGCCGTCGCTGCTGAACAACAAGATCAAGCAGGTGGCGAGCGCCCGCTTTGGCGTGACGGCCGAGTACCTGGCGCACGCCGAAGAGCTTGAGATCAAGGTCGCACAGGGGGCCAAGCCCGGCGAGGGCGGGCAGCTTCCGGGCCACAAGGTCACGGGGCTGATTGCCCGCCTGCGTCACGCGCAGCCGGGGATGCAGTTGATCTCTCCGCCGCCGCACCACGACATTTATTCGATTGAGGATTTGGCGCAGTTGATCTGGGATCTGAAGCGCGTAAATCCGCGTGCCGCGGTGGGCGTAAAGCTGGTTTCAAGCTGCGGTGTGGGCACGATTGCCGCCGGCGTGGCAAAGGCCTACGCGGATTACATCGTGATTGCCGGCAACTCCGGCGGCACGGGCGCGTCGCCGCTATCGAGCATTAAATACGCGGGCAATCCGTGGGAGCTTGGGCTGGCCGAGGCGCAGCAGGTGCTGGTGCATAACGGCCTGCGCGGACGTGTGCGGCTCAGGACCGACGGCGGGTTGCGCACGGCGCGTGACATCGTGATTGCCTCGCTGCTCGGAGCGGATGAGTTCGCCTTCGGCACTGCGGTTCTGGTGGCGCTGGGCTGCGACATGGCGCGGCAATGCCATCTCAACACCTGTCCCACGGGGATTGCGACACAGCGGCCGGAGCTGCGGGCCAAGTTCCGCGGCAAGCCGGAGCACGTGGTGCGGTTCTTTGACGAGCTGGCCGCCGAGGTGCGGCAGTTGCTGGCCAAGTTGGGCCTCTCGTCGCTCGCGGAGGCGACGGGCAGAACCGATCTGCTGGAACAGGTCCGCTGGGATGCGGGGCTGGACCTAAAGCCGATGCTAAGGGCCGAGGAGATTGCGGCACAGGTGGGCGGTGCGATTCGCTGGCAGGGCCGGCGCAATGACCGCCCCGAGACGCATGTGCCGATTGACAACGCGTGGGTTGAGCCGGCGCTCGAAGCCTACAAATCGAACAAGCCGTTCCGGCTGGTAACGCGGGTGACGAACGAGGACCGCACGCTGGGCGCAAGGCTCTCCGGTGAGCTGGCGCTCTTCAAAACGCAGAACCCGGCAGCAACGGGCTCGAAGCTGCTTTTCAAGATGCACGGCGTAGCGGGGCAATCGTTTGGCGCCTTTGCCGGCGCGGGCATGACGCTTGAGCTCGATGGATTGGCAAATGATTTTGTCGGCAAGGGGCTGAGCGGCGGCGAGCTGATTCTGCGCGCAGTGGGACGCGCCGCCGAGGACTCATCCGTGCACACGCTGCTGGGCAATGTGGCGCTGTACGGCGCAACGGGCGGATGGCTCTTTGCCGCCGGACGCGCCGGCGAGCGCTTCGCCGTTCGCAACTCCGGCGCGCTGGCGATTGTAGAAGGCGTAGGCGATCACGGCTGCGAGTACATGACTGGCGGCCTCGCCGTGGTGCTG
>JAATFM010000181.1 GCA_015655195.1 Terriglobales bacterium | reverse complement strand
CCTCAATTTTGCAAACAGGGCCTGTGCGCAAAAGACCGCTGTTGCAGTTCAGTGCGGTGCTTATGCACACCGCTTGACGAGATTCCGGTTGCTGCGCACATCTTGGGCACAAGGGCGTACTCATACCGTCTTTGCGATAGAAATAGCCGTGCGGCTCTTCGGGTCCCACGATTTCATCTCTGCGGGTAATCTCTTCCCGAAGATGGCGGATTTCATCGTCCTGGTCCATGAGCCTACCCTTGAGGTCAATTACGCCATCGTACAACTCATTAATGACGCCCTTCAGTTCATGGTTCGATGAATCCCTGATGATGTCGCGGGCCGTCTTGACAGTCGCCACAACGCCATTGACGAGTTGAGCTGCACTGAGCACATCAGACGGGATGATTGACATGCGCCCTCCAGTGGTTTCGGATAGAGCAAATGCTACGCCGCTTCCCGGTGGAAAAGAGGGCTGGAATGTTGTTGAATCAGGTACGTTGAGTTGGACTACGCCACTCTGAGCTGTGCTGCCATCGAGCGACTGAAGGGGATGACAAGCAAGTTCGGTGCGTCGCAGGCCGCTGCATCATGAATCTGCATTAGACACAAGATCACTTGAGGAGCAGTTAAGTTGTTCGTTGCGGTTGCTGGGATTCGTACCGATGCATTCTGATTCTCAGCGATGTGTTGGAGCTGCGGTTTCGGGTTCGGCTTTCACGGCGATAACACGGGTTCAAATCCCGTCGGGGACGCCAATTCGATCTCCAATTTGGAAATTCGTTTCGCACGTCGGGAAATCTCCGCGCCGGCTGAGAATTTTCGCCGAAATTTGTTGTGAGTCTTGGTAGAATCTGGCCAACAAACCCTGTAATCTCTCAATCGAAACTCCACAAATTATGGAATCGAATCAGCTTGCCGTTCCCACAGAACGGGAATGTCGAGGGGGACATTGGCTATGAAGGCGTGGATGTGGATTCTTATCGGTGGCGGCATTGTGGCCGTGCTCGGCATTGGGGCTGTCGTCGTGCTCGGCGTCATCGGCTACATGGTCACAAATGACCCCAAGACGCTTAACAACGAGAACCTGACCCGCAGCATCAACACCTACTACGCGCAGAACCCCGAGTGCAACGAGGAGATTCGCCCCGAGGTGCTGCCCATTACCATTCCGCACGTTTCTGCGGATACCATGCAGGGCGTCAACGCCTTCGGCGACCTCTTCACCGGCGGACAGTTTTCGCGCGAGAACAAGGCCAACTGGGGCCGCATCAACGCCCTGGTGGACGCCGGCATTTTCAAGAAAACCGAGAGCACGGATGAGAGCGGCGACCAGTGGGACCGCTACGAGGCCACGGACCTTGCTAATCAGTATGTCACCAACGACCATCTCTGCTATGGCAATCGCAGCGTGCAGCAGATTGTGCTCTTCAGCGACCCGGCCACGGATTCCTCCGGTCTGCGCGTCACCCACGTGAAATACAACTACACGCTGACCAACGTCCCCAACTGGGCCTCCATCGACAGCGTTCAAGAGTATTTTCCGCAACTGCACGAGCAGACCAGCGAGGCTGCAACCGCCCAGGACACTCTTACGCTCACGAACAGCGGATGGGTGATGGCCGGAACGGGAAAATGATGGCAGTGGATCAGTTGCTGTTACCTGTCCCACCCTGGCCGCAAAAACAAAGACGCGGCGAGGGCGGGGCATCCGAAACTGACCAACTGAAATGACCTTGCTGTTGACACGCCCCCGGCCCGGCGCGTAGTGTTTTTCTTGAGATGCAGAGCCTGCGCCATCACGGTCGCCACCATCATCATGGACATTCCATGACGGCGGACTGTCGCGGCCTGAACTAAGCGCCTCACAGGATCAGGAATCCCACCAAGCCCGCCGGCACGCCGCCAGCGGGCTTTTTGTTTGTCCGCAACACAACCCCAAGGAAACAAGGCAAAAGAGACAAAGGCAATGACAATCGATTTTGAAAAAATGGATGGACTGGTGCCCGGCATCGTGCAGGATGCGAAGACGGGCGAGGTGCTGATGCTGGGTTTTCTCAATCCCGTCAGCTATGAGAAGACTCTTGAAACCGGCTTTGTGACCTTCTGGAGTCGCACCCGGCAGAAGCTCTGGATGAAGGGCGAAACGAGCGGCAATCGCCTGCGCATCGTCTCCGCTTCGACCGACTGCGATAACGACACGCTGCTCTTTCGCGTGGAAGTCGAGGGCGACGGACTCGTCTGCCACGAGGGCACGGTGAGCTGCTTCACACGTCCCATTGAAACCGCAATCCAAACCACGGAGGCCGCAAGTGGCAAATAAGCTCAGACTTGGAATTCCCAAAGGCAGCCTGCAGGATGCCACCATTGCGCTCTTCAAGCGCGCCGGCTGGAACATCTACGCCGATGGCCGCTCCTATTTTCCTTCAATCGACGACACGGAGATCGAGTGCATGTTGATCCGCGCGCAGGAGATGGCGCGCTATGTGGATCACGGCGTGCTTGACGCCGGCCTGACCGGCATTGACTGGGTCGTCGAGAGCGGGCTCGACGTGGCAAGCGTGACCTCACTCACCTATGCCAAGCAGAGCCGCCGCAAGGTACGCTGGGTGCTTGCCGTGCCCGAAGGCAGCGGCTTTGAGAAGGCCGAAGACCTGGAAGGCAAGATCATTGCCACCGAGCTGGTCGAGGTGAGCAAGCGCTATTTTGCCGCGAAAGGCGTCAACGTAAAGGTTGAGTTCAGTTGGGGCGCGACGGAAGTGAAGCCGCCGATGCTCGCCGATGCCATTGTGGAAGTGACCGAGACCGGTAGCTCGCTCAAGGCCAACCACCTAAAGATCATCGACACGGTGATGGAGAGCGAAACGCGCCTGATTGCGGGCAAGGCCGCGCTGGCCGACGAGTGGAAGCGCGAGAAGATCAACCAGATCGCCCTGATGCTGCGCGGCGCCATCGACGCGCAATCGCAGGTGGGCCTGATGCTGAACGTGAAGCGCACGAACCTCGAAGCCGTGCTCTCCGTGCTGCCGGCGCTCAACTCGCCGACGGTCTCGCAGTTGAGCGATTCCGAGTGGGTCGCGGTGAATACGATTGTCGAGGAGCGCGTGGCCCGCGATGTGATTCCGCGTCTCAAGGCTGCGCAGGCTACGGGCATTGTGGAGTACGCGCTGAACAAGGTTGTGCTTTAAAGGGTATGTATGGAGAGGTTGGCCGAGCGGCTTAGGTGCCGGACTGTGACTCCGGATAGACGGGTTCGACTCCCGTACCTCTCCCCAGATAACTGAAAACCGAGTGCCCCATTCGTGACGCGCTTTGTGCGTCACGAATGGAATACGAGGAAGCATCTAATGAAGCTCATTCGCACCACCGGCCGCAGTTCGCGTCAGGCAGCGGCCATTGTTGAAGCGCTGGAGCGACGCGGCGGGACGGCGCTCGATGGCGTTCTGCCCGTTGTGCGCCGCATTCTTGCCGATGTGCGGCGCGGCGGCGACCGGGCGCTGCTGCGCTATGCGGCAAAATTCGACGGGGCCAAGTTCGATAGCCTGGTAGACGCTGGCGCGCTGTGCGTGAGCGAAGAAGAGATGGCTGCGGCGTGGGAGGCTTCCGATCCCGCGCTGCAACAGGCCCTCACCACCGCGGCAACGCAGATTCGCGCCTTCGCGGAAAAGCAGCTCCCAAAAAGCTGGTCCGGTACTCCGGTCGCCGGCCTTACCACCAGCCAGCTCGTTCGCCCGCTCGGGTCGGTTGGGTGTTATGTTCCCAGCGGCCGTCATCCGCTGCCCTCCACGCTGCTAATGACCGCTATCCCCGCACAGGCTGCGGGCGTGCCGCGCATCGTCGTTGTTTCGCCCAAGCCGGCGTGGGAGACGCTTGCGGCCGCGCATCTTCTCGGCATCCGCGAATTCTACCGCGTGGGCGGCGCGCACGCGGTTGCGGCGCTCGCCTACGGAACCCAGACCATCGCCCGCGTTGACAAGATCGTCGGGCCGGGCAGCCTCTACGTCACCGCAGCCAAAAAGCTCGTTGCATTTGACTGCTCCATCGATATGCTGGCCGGCCCTACTGAGATTGTTGTCACCAGCGAGCGCGGCACCGCCACCGAGATAGCCTCCGACCTCGTCGCCCAGGCCGAGCACGACCCGGAAGCTTTGGCCGTTTTCATCACCACGCGCGAACCGCTAGCGAAGGCCGTTCTCGACGAAACGAAACTCCGCTCGCGCACGAATCCTGTAGCCCGCGAAGCGCTGAAACGCAACGGCCTCATTCTTGTTGCCGCATCGCTCGACGAAGCACGCAATCTCACCAATCGCATCGCGCCCGAACACCTCACCGTGGATTCCGCCGCCGATCTTGCCTGGGTCGAAAACGCTGGCTCGGTCTTCGTCGGCCGCTGGTCCGCACAGCCGCTCGGCGATTACATCTCTGGCCCCAACCACACGCTGCCCACCGGCGGCATGGCCCGCGTCCGCGGCGGCTTGAGCGTGAACGATTTCGTGAAGCTCATCACCGTGCAGGAGTACGCGCCCGGTGCGATCAAGGAGCTTGGGCCGCAAGCTGTTCTGCTCGCCGAGGCCGAGGGCCTCACTGCTCATGCCGAAGCGGTTCGTGTGCGTCTGCGCGGCGCCGCTCGTGTAAAGCCCAACAACGCGCGAGCAAGTTTACCCAAAAGGAGCAAGAATGGCTGAACCCGTCATCGCTGTTTCTCCCGCGCCCCGCGCCCGCGTGCGCGCCATGAAGGAGTACCACCCTCCGCTTGGCAGCCGCGATGCGATGCGCCTCGACTTCAACGAGAACACCGTTGCCTGCTCGCCCGCAGTGAGCCGGGTTCTCGCGCAGATTTCCGCCGGCGCGCTCACGCGCTATCCGGAGCGCGAGCCGGTGGAAGCGATTATTGCAGCGCATCTTGGTGTTGAAGCCGCACAGGTCGCGCTGACAAATGGAGTGGACGAGGCCATTCACGTTCTCTTTCAAGCTTTCCTCGACGCGGGCGATGAGCTGCTGCTGCCCGTGCCGACTTACACCATGTATGAGGTCTACGCCTCGGCCACCGATGCGAAGATTGTCGCAGTACAAGCTACGAACGATTTCGAATTTCCATTCGAGCGTCTGCTTGCTGCCATCACGCCACGCACCAAAATCATCGCCATTGCCAATCCCAACAGCCCCGTCGGCTCCATTGCCACGCGCGAGCAGATCGTCGAGATTGCGCGGCGCGCTCCGCAGGCGATCATCCTGGTGGATGAAGCATATTTTCATTTCTACGGCAAAACCGTCCTTGATTTGCTTGGCACGTTGCCGAATCTTGTCGTGGCGCGCACCTTTTCCAAAGCGTATGGACTTGCCGGCCTGCGCGTCGGCCTACTGGCAAGCTCACTTGAAAACATGCGCTGGATTCGCCGCGTTCTCTCGCCATACAGCGTGAACTCAGTGGCTCTGGCCTGCCTGCCCGCAGCGCTTGAGGACACCGCGTATCTCGACAATTACATTGCTGAAGTTCTCGCCGCTCGCGCCAAGTTTGAATCCGCGCTCGACAAGATCGGCATTCGCCGCTGGCCGAGCCGCGCTAATTTCGTTCTCGTCGAGATCGGCCCGCGGCATGGCGAGTTCGTCCGCCACATGAACGCGGCGGGCGTTCTCGTCCGCGACCGGTCTTCCGATCCGGGATGCGACGGCTGCGTCCGCATTACTGTCGGCACGCGAGAGCAGATGCGCCGCGCAGCCGAAGTTATCGAAGAGGCTGCGAGCACACTTGATCTCAATGTTCGAAAGATACGGGGAATCAACGCATGAGCACAAAGAAAAAGGCAACGCCGACAGCCGCAAAACGCACCGCCGAGTTCGCGCGCAACACCACGGAAACGCGCATTGCCATCCGCCTCGTGATTGAAGGCTCCGGTCAGTACAAGGTATCGACAGGCATTCGATTCTTCGATCACATGCTGGAGCTTTTTACGCGCCACGGAGCGTTCGACCTTGACCTGCGCTGCGACGGCGATCTCGACGTGGATCAGCATCACTCGGTCGAAGATGTCGGTATCGCACTCGGCGAGGCATTCGACCGCGCGCTGGGCGACAAGCGCGGCATCCTGCGCGCCGGCTACTTTGTGATGCCGATGGATGAGACGCTTGCCATTGCCGCCGTGGACCTGAGCGGACGAACCTCATTCGCTGTTGACACAAAAGTCCGCACGCGGCTGGTCGGCGATTTGCAGACCGAGCTTGTCACGGATTTTTTCGAAGGCTTCGCACGTGGGGCACGCGCCAACGTGCATGTAAAAACCATGTATGGCCGCTCGAACCACCACAAGATCGAGGCGATTTTCAAGGCATTTGCCCGTGCTCTGCGCGTGGCTTGCAGCAAGGACAAGCAGCTCGGCGAAATGCTGCCTTCCACCAAGGGGTTGCTCTGATGCGAGTCACCGTCATCGACTACAAGGCCGGCAATCTCACTTCCGTGCTCAAGGCGTTGCACTATCTGAGTGCGGAGACTGTCATCACGGACTCCGACCTCGCGCCTATCGAGCAGGCCGAGCGCATCGTACTGCCCGGCGTGGGCCACTTTGCCGCCACGCAACGGCTCGATGACACGGGCATCACGCCTGCCATCCGCGCCGCCATCGCCCGTGGCGTGCCGTTCCTCGGCATCTGTGTGGGAATGCAGTGGCTCTACGCGGGCTCGACGGAAGCGCCGGATCATGCGGGCCTCGCGCACTTCGCGGAGTCCTGCACGCGCTTTCCGGAAGGCGCGGAAAAGGTTCCGCACGTGGGCTGGAACTCGCTCGCGCCGAAATCGAGTTCGCGCCTGCTGGCCGGCATCACAGACGGCGAGTATGTCTACTTCACGCATTCTTATAAGGCTCCCGTCACGGCAGACACAGCCGCTGCCGCGCAATACATGGAGCCATTCGCCGCTGCCGTCGAGCGCGGCAACGTGATGGGCGTGCAGTTTCATCCGGAGAAATCCAGCGAGACCGGACTCAAAATTCTGCGTAATTTTCTGGAGCTGCCATGCTGACCCGGCGCATCATTGCCTGCCTTGACGTTCATGCCGGCCGCGTCGTGAAAGGCGTGCAGTTCGTCGATCTCGTGGATGCCGGCGACCCCGCCGCGCTTGCCGCGCGCCACGCACGCGAGGGCGCGGACGAGATCGTTCTGCTCGACATTACTGCCACGCACGAGGGGCGGCAGACGCTGCTTGACACCGTGCGGCGCACCGCAAAAGAGCTGTTCGTTCCCTTCACTGTCGGCGGCGGCATCCGTACCGCGCAGGATGCGGAGCAGGTCTTTATCGCCGGCGCGGACAAGATCAGCATCAACTCCGCCGCTCTCGCCGACCCCGCGCTCATCGGCGAGATCGGCAAGAACTTCGGCTCGCAGGCCGTCGTCGTTGCCATCGACGCTCGCAGAGCGGCGATCCAACTCGACGCGCGCCGTGATCCCGAAGCCGCCGACCCTATTCGCAATGCGCAAGTGTACGTGCAGGGAGGTCGCCGTCCTGCCGGTCGAACCGTAGTCGAGTGGGCGCGCGAGGCCGAGGAGCGCGGCGCGGGCGAAATCCTGCTCACTTCGATGGACTCGGATGGCACACGCGCCGGCTTCGATTGCGAGCTTACCGCCGCGGTCAGCGAGGCCGTTCGCATTCCCGTCATCGCATCCGGCGGCGCCGGCACGGTGGGTCACTTTGCCGATGTTTTTACGCGCGGCAAGGCCGACGCCGCGCTCGCCGCCAGCATCTTTCACTTCGGCGTTTCGAGCGCCCGCTCGCTCAAAGAAGAACTCGCCCAGTCCGGCATCCCCGTGAGGCTCCCATGCTGATTCCATCGATTGATTTATTAGGCGGCCAGATCGTGCAGCTCGTGCAGGGCGAAAAACTCCGCCTCGCCTTCGACGACTTCGAGTACTGGATCGAGAAATTCTCGCGCTTCCCGCTCGTGCAGCTCATCGATCTCGACGCAGCCATGCGCCAAGGCGACAACTCCACGCTCGTCGAGCAGATATGCAAGCGCCTGCCCTGCCAGGTGGGTGGCGGCATCCGTTCCATCGAACGTGCCCAGCAGATGATCGACGCCGGCGCAAAGCGCGTCATCGTCGGCTCGGCGCTCTTCACGGATGCAGGCGAAGTGAACGCCGCATTCGCGGCAGAGCTTTCCGCGTCGCTTGGCCCCGAGCGCATCGTGGCCGGTATCGACACGAAGAACGGACGCATCGCCGTGAAGGGCTGGAAAGCCAGCGTCGATCTCACACCGGACGAGGCAATCCCCGCGCTGGACGCCTGCGCCGCGGCCTTTCTCTATACGCACGTGGACGGCGAAGGGCTTATGCAGGGCTTTCCGCTCGCGACGGCTGAGCGCCTGCGCTCGCTCACCTCGCGCCAGTTCATCGTGGCCGGCGGCATCCGCTCGCAGCAGGAGGTGGACGCGCTCCACGCGCTCGGCGTCGACGCCGTGGTCGGCATGGCCGTCTACACCGAGCTGCTGGCCGTATGAGCACCCCATGAAACAAAAATCGTTTCATGGCGACCCCGTGTGACGGCGCTCACCCGGCGCGTGGGCTAGTCCGTTATTCTGGAAACACACACGTCTCAGCGGAAAGGGAACGCGAATGATTACCACCAGGCAGAGCGGAATCCGGCTTGCGCGCCGGCTCGACGAGGTTGGCTTCTCCGACATTGTGCAGATTCGCAACAAAGTGATGGCAATGCGCGCCGAGGGCCTGCCCGTCTACTCGCTCCACGGCGGCGAGCCTTTCTTCGAGACGCCGGACGAGATCAAGTTCGCTGCCGTGCGTGCACTGGTGGAAAACCAGACGCACTATGCTGCCTCCTCCGGCATTCTGCCGCTGCGCCAGGCGCTGGTGAAAAAACTCGCGGTCAAAAATAACATTTCCGTCACTACCGATGAGATCATCGCCACCGTCGGCGGCACGCAGGCGCTTTACGCAACCTTTCAGAGCGTGCTTGATCCCGGCGACGACTGCCTGGTCTTTTCGCCTTACTGGACGCCGATCGGCGATCTCATCACCGGTGCGCAGGCGCGGCCGCTGCTGGTTCCCTCCGTCACTGCACGCCGCAATGGCATTCGCTCCACGCTCGAACAGTTCTCCACGCCGAAGACGCGCGCCATCTACTACAACACGCCGCAGAACCCGAGCGGGCTGGTCTTTACACGCGAAGAGGCTGAAGAGGTTGCCGCCTTCGCCATCGAGCGCGACATTGTCGTCATTGCCGACGAGGCTTATGAGGACCTTGTTTACGACGGCAGCCATTTCTCCATCGCATCGTTGCCCGGCATGGCGGAACGCACCATCACAACCTACACTTTCTCCAAAACCTATGGCATGACGGGCTGGCGCGGCGGTTACGCCGTGGCTCAAGAGCCTTTCATGAGCGCGTTACGCAAGATCGTTCTCTATTCCACCAACGGCGTCACCACCTTTGTGCAGCACGCCATGATCGAGGCGCTCAAAACGCCCGAGTCGAAGATTGCCACGCTGCGCGAGGAATACCGCAAGCGCCGCGACCTGCTCGTTGCCGGCCTGAACGAAGTGGGCCTCGATTGCGCGCCTCCCGCCGGCGCATTCTATGCCTTCCCGAGCGTGGAGAAGATCAACAAAAACAGCCGCACTGCTGCGCAGATTCTGCTCGAAAAAGCGCACATCGCCACTATTCCCGGCTCCGTCTTCGGCGCACAGGGCGAGGGGCATCTGCGCTTCGGCTACGCGATTCCGATAGCGGAAATTGAAGCCTGCGTAGACGCGCTGCGTAAGTTTTTCAAGTAAGACGGCGCGGCACAAGTTCTTTAAGTAACAAGCGTCGCGCCGATGCACGCAGGAGACGCTGGCGCACAACGCTCACGGAGACCAAAAGACCATGCTGCGAGTCGGCTATCCCGCAATTCTCGATCCAGCTCCACTGCGCGCTTTAGGCGCTGAAGTGGAATTGATTCCTCTCGCGGAACCTGTTGAGGGCGAGATCGAACTCGACGTGTGGATTCCCGACCCATATGCTGTCCCCGCCAAGCGCATCTGGCCCCATCTGCGCGGCGTGCGGCTCGTGCACGCGCTCATGGCCGGCACGGAGTGGATTCCCGAGACCGTTGGCCCGCACGTGACAATCTGCAATGCGCGCGGCGCGCACAACGTTTCCACCGCCGAGTGGGCTGTCTCCGCGGCTCTTGCTTCACTCAAATACTTCCCGCTTTATTTCCGCCTCCAGGCCGCGAGCGACTGGCGCCGCCGCAGCGAGGCCACGGCGCTCTACGAGCACATGCACGCCGGCGCTCCCCCCATCTATCCACCGGTGCTTGTCGAAGAGCTGACCGGCAAGCGCGTCCTGCTCGTGGGCCACGGCGAAATCGGCAAGGAGATCGAGCGGATGCTTGAGCCCTTCCACGTGCAAATGCAGCGCGTGGCGCGAACGGCGCGGACTTCGCCTCTGGTCCATCCGGTCAGCGAGCTCGACAGTCTGCTT